>NZ_JBBBEI010000048.1:0-21029 GCF_037132455.1 Huijunlia imazamoxiresistens
ACATACCCTTCAATAATAAAAAGAGGCCTACCGATCTGATCAGTAAGCCTCTGGAAAAGCTATTTTCAGGGATTCCCTATTTTACTGGTGAGCGCTGGTGATTAGAGGTTGATTTTTATATCGAAGCGGCCCTCGGTAATTTTAACGGGGGCGTCGCCGTCCTCGCTGGCGCCTTCAAAGGCAAAGGTGCCGGAGAAGATATGATTGACCGTGTCGGCCTTGGTGATTTCCACCTTGCCCGGGTACTGGTTATTGGTTTTCCAGGAACCCAGCGGGTTGAGCTTCCGCTCCAGGTAATGACCGTAATTGCCGGTGCGTCCGTCCAGCGTGTAGGTGCCGGTCTTGTGAACGTTCTTCACGAACAGGGTAAATTCCGATTCCTTGGGCTGGCTGGCGAAATTGCGGGCCTGGATGATGATGAAGCTTTTGGAGGGGCCATAGCGTGCTTCGAGCAGGGGGGCGGTGGGGGCGATGCCGAAGTCCTGGGGCACCCAGAAAGATCCGTTCACTTTGGCGCCGAAGATATTGCTGCCGGTAGTGGAAGCGGCGGGGAGTTCGGTAATTTTCTCCTTTTTACAGCCGGCCAGCAGGGCCAGCAAAATGATGGTGGGGATGAGATTTTTCATAAAAGGATTTGATACAAGATACCAAAATTTTGTGAACGCTGCATTCGCCGGGTACGATGCATGAATGATTAATTTATTATTTTAAGGGGTATGAAAAAAAGCACGGCCATCAGTTCTGTGGAACTTTACCGGATCAACATTCCGCTGACGGAACCTTTTGTCATTTCGCTGGGGCCGATCGAGCAGGCGGCCAACGTGGTGGTGGTGATCCGGACAGCCGACGGCTGCACCGGTTTTGGCGAATGCAGCCCGTACATGACCATCAATGGTGAAAGCGCCGACACCTGTTTTATTGTCGGGCAGTACCTGGCACGGGTGCTGAAGGGCCAGGATGCGCTGGAGGTGGCGTATTGCAGCCAGGCGATGGACAAAGTGATCTACGGCAACTCCAGCATTAAAAGTGCTTTCGATATGGCCCTGCACGACATTGCCGCACAGCAGGCCGGCCTGCCCCTGTACCGGTTCCTGGGCGGTGCCCGCAACAAGGCCCTGGAAACCGACATGACCGTCAGCATCGGTGCGCCGGACAAAATGAAAAGCGATGCGGTGAAGTTCCGGCAGCAGGGATTCCCGGCGATCAAGGTAAAGCTGGGGGGCAGCCTGCAGGAAGATGTGGCCCGTATCCACGCCATCCGGGAAGGCATCGGGCGGGATGTTCCCCTGCGCATCGACGCCAACCAGGGCTGGCCTACCGCGGATGCCGCCATTGCCGTGCTGACCGCCCTGGCACCCTACGCTATCGAGCACTGCGAGGAGCCCATCCCCAGGTGGCGGTTTATGGAGCTGGCCCGGGTATCTGCCGCCAGTCCCATACCGGTGATGGCCGACGAAAGCTGCGGCGACGACCACGATGCCGAACGCCTGATTGCCCTGAAGGCCTGCCCGATGATCAACATCAAGCTGGGAAAGTCGTCGGGTTTTGTGAAGGCGCAGAAGATCGTGGCGCTGGCGGCGCAGGCCGGCATGAAGCTGCAGATCGGCGGCTTTATGGAAAGCCGGCTGGGCATGACCGCTTCCGCCCACCTGGCACTCACCCATGAATGTATTGTGCACTGCGATTTCGACACGCCGCTGATGTTTACCGCCGATCCTGTTGTGGGCGGCATCACCTATGGGCCCGCCGGCCGGGTGACGGTGCCCGAAACCCCCGGCCTGGGCGCGGTGGTGGACGAAGCGTTTTTAAAGCAAGGCGAGCAGGTAGTTATTTAAGTGGTTGCGGGGGTATCCTTCCATCGCCACAGGTGCATGCAGGCATAGGTACGGTAGGGCGTCCATTGTTGCGAAAGCTCCAGCAGCTGCCGGCGGAATTCCTTTTTATTGGTATCGTCGAGTCCGTACAATTTTTTCATGGCGGTCTGGATGCCGTAGTCGTCCACGGCAAATACGTCTTCACGCCCCAGGGTAAACATCAGCAGCATTTCCACGGTCCATTTGCCCACGCCCTTTATCTGTGTCAGCAGGGCGGTTATTTCTTCATTGGACATATGTTTCAGCCGTTCGTCGTCCAGGTCGTTTTCGAGGGCGAAGCGGGCCACGTTCTGCACATAGGCGCACTTGGAGCCCGACAGGCCGATGCCCCGCAGCACTTCCGTGGGTGTGGCTGCTATCTGTTCCGGTGAAGGTTCTTCGCCTCCGAAAAGCTGCAGAAAGCGTTTATAGATCACTTCGGCCACCTTGGTGGACAACTGCTGGCTCATGATGGAGGCGCATAGCCGCAGGCAGATATTGCGGTGCGGGACCAGCTTTACTGCCTCTTGTTGCTCGATGACCGTCTTCAGCTTTTTATCCCGGGAAAGGTGGGCGGTATAGTGCATGGGTAAATGTACAAGGGAATTCGTTAATTGGTGAATTGGGGTATTAGGACGGCTGCCAGCTGCCATTCACAGCCCGCTTCTTCCGATCTTTGCAGTCCAGTCATGAAAAGAGAGATCATTTATACGGCCGATGGTTCGCACACCGTGGCGATCCCGGAAATGGAGGTTACCTATCATTCGCACAACGGCGCCCTGCAGGAATCGCTGCATGTGTTTATCGACGCCGGCCTGCGGGAAGCCTTCCGGCTATTTGAAGGGCCCATAAAGGTTTTTGAAATGGGCTTCGGCACCGGCCTCAACGCCCTGCTCACCGCCCTGGAAGCCGAAAAGGAAGGCCGGCAAGTAGCTTACACCTCCCTGGAACTCTATCCTTTATCCGAAGAAGAAACCAAAGGACTCAATTACGGCCAGCTGCTGCCGGGCAGCGAACCCCTGCTGCAACAGCTCCACCGCAGCCCCTGGGGTGAGGAGGTCCGGATCACCGATCAACTATGCCTGACGAAGGTGCAAACCAGCTTGTTTGATTTTGCTACTGCCGGTCAATTCCACGTCATTTATTATGATGCCTTTGCGCCCAGGGCGCAACCCGAGCTGTGGACCGAGGACATTTTTAAAAAGTTACGCCACCTGCTGGTACCGGAGGGCCTGCTGGTGACCTACTGTTCCAAGAGCGTGGTGCGCCGCGCCATGATGGCGGCCGGCTTCACCGTAAAAAAAGTGCCCGGGCCACGGGGCAAAAGGGAAATGGTGCGGGCCTACAGCCCCCTCCCGGCCTCCCCCGGTGGGGGAGGAGTTGGGGGCGCACGCCGCTAGTTTCTGTATAGGCCTTCATTCGAAATGATTCCAAAAAAAAGCACGCAACTTATTTAGTCGCGTGCTTTTTTTATTGGAACGTTCTGATAATTATCTGTGCGAATAGTGGCAGACTGTGCCCCGCCTCCCCCTCCACCGGAGGGGGCAGGGGGGAGGCTTATTTCGTCGTCCAGCTCATGTTGCCGTCCTTCTCGTCCTTGAGCAGGATACCGGCTTCGGCCAGCTGGTTGCGGATCTTGTCGGAGGTGGCCCAGTCTTTCCGGGCACGGGCTTCTTTACGGATGGAGATCAGCACGTCCATCACCCCTTTCAGCTTGTCGCCTTCCTCTACGGCTTCCGTTCTCAGGCCGAAGATATCCTCGATATACAGCTTCATCCGCTGCTGCACCAGCGCCAGCGTGTCGGCCGACAGGGCATCGGCGGCAATGTTCTTGTCTTTGAGGGAGTTGATCACCGGCACCAGCTCGAACATGTTGGCCAACACCTTGGCGGTGTTGAGGTCGTCGTTCATGAAGTCGTCGAACTCGGCCACCGTGCGGCGGCAGCGGTCGTCCAGCTCCTTATCGGAGGCTTCCGTGCCGCCGGCCTGCAGCTTTTGCACCGTTTCATAAGCTTCCATCAGGCGCTTCAGGCCTTTTTCGGTAGCCTGCAGGGCCTCGTTGCTGAAGTCGAGGGTGCTGCGGTAGTGGGTCTGCAGGATAAAGAAGCGCACCGTCATGGGCGAGTAGGCCTTTTCCAGCAGGGGGTCGGTGCCGGCAAACAGGTCGCTGAGCTTGATGACGTTGTTGTAGCTCTTGCCCATCTTGCGGCCGTTGATGGTGATCATGTTGTTGTGGATCCAGTAGCGTACCGGGGGGGCGTGGTTGCAGATGGTGCTCTGGGCGATCTCGCTTTCGTGGTGCGGGAACTGCAGGTCCATGCCGCCGCCGTGGATGTCGAACTGCTTGCCCAGGTACTTGGTGGCCATGGCCGAGCACTCGATGTGCCAGCCGGGAAAGCCTTCGCCCCAGGGGCTTTTCCAGCGCATGATGTGTTCGGGCGGCGCCGCCTTCCACAGGGCGAAGTCGGCCCTGTCTTTCTTCTCCTCCTGGCCTTCCAGCTCGCGGGTGGTTTCCAGCAGGTCGTCGAGCACTCTTCCGCTCAGTTTGCCGTAGTCGTGCCCGGCGGCGTATTTCTTCACGTCGAAGTACACACTGCCGTTCATTTCATAGGCGAAGCCGGCCCGGATGATCTCTTCGATCATGCCGATCTGCTCCACGATATGGCCCGTAGCGGTAGGCTCGATGGAGGGCGGCAGGCAGTTGAACTGCGCCATGGCCCAATGAAACAGGTTGGTATATTTCTGCACCAGCTCCATGGGCTCCAGCTTTTCCAGAAAAGCCTTGGAAGAGATCTTGTCTTCCGCTTCACGTCCTTCCTCTTCAAAGTGGCCGGCGTCGGTGATGTTGCGTACATAGCGCACCTTGTAGCCCAGGTGCTGCAGGTAGCGGTATAAAATGTCAAAAGTGATGTAGGGACGGGCATGGCCCAGGTGGCTTTCGCCGCTCACCGTAGGACCGCAGACATACATGCCGACATAACCCGGTACCAGGGGAACAAACGCTTCTTTTTCTCTTGAGTAGGAATTATAAACTTTTAATGACATAATCTTCTTTTTCGAACGTGAATCGAGAAACGTGAATCGTCCATGAACTCAGGAACTCAGGAACTTTTCAGTCCGTTTCGGCTGTCAAAGATAACGCTGGCGGCTAATTGGTGGGCAGACGCAGGTCGGTCACCAGCATGTAGTGGTCGGAATAATCGTTCATTTCGCGCTTGAACTGCTGCACCGCCAGCTCTTTGCTGGAAAAGATGTAGTCGATGCGCAGGGTAGGGGCGATGAAGGGGTAGGTGCGGCCGATGCCGAAACCCTTTTCCAGAAAAGCGTCGTTCAGGCCCTTGCGGATGGTAAAATAGGTGTAGGAGTTGGGCACGTCGTTAAAATCGCCGGTCAGCACCAGGGGGTGGGGGCTTTGGGAAACCAGGGTTTGTACGATCCGGGCTTGCTCCGGGCGGATGGTGGTGGCGCTGCGCAGTTTGGAAAAAATGTTTTTCGAGTTTTCCAGGATGCTGTCTTCCCGGTTCTTGATCTTCTGGATGGTTTCGAAATCCCGCTTTTTGAATTGGACCGACTGCAGGTGGGTGGTAAAAAACCGGACCGTATCCTGGCGGAACCGGATGTCGGCATAGATCAGCGATTCGGGACGGCCGGGCTTGGGAAACCAGGTAATGCCGCTGTTGAGGATCGGGAATTTGGAAAAGATCACCTGTCCGGCCCACTGCGTGCCGCCATCGATATCCCAGGAAAAATAATAGTAGGGGTAACCCAGCTTGTTTTTCACATAGCTCAGGTTGTTGTAAAAGCCGGGGTCGGTAGACTGGTAGAACTCCTGCAGGCAGAGCACGTCGGCATTCTGGCGGCTGATCAGTTCCATCATTTTCAGGCGGGTGCGGCTGCCCTTGTTGTTGTTGCGCCGCAGTTCCACGAAGCGGGCCACGTTCCAGTGGGCCACCCGCAGGATGTCTTTCGGTTTTTCTTCCCGGAAGGCGTCGGCCCGGTTGAAGGCAAAAAATACGGTAATACCCCGCCAGCCCAGCAGCAGGGCCACCAGCGAAATAAAGACGTAACGAGGCCGGAACAGCAGCCAGAAAAAGACGAAGAGCAGGACAATGGTCAGGATGAAGAGAAAGCCAAACCCCAGGAAGGAAATAAACCACCACCGTGCCGGGTCGAGGTACGGAACATAGCAAACCAACAGGAATACGGCGGCCGCAAGGATATTGAGAAAAAGAAAAAACCGTTTGGTTAAAAATGAGAATCTGCCCGCCATTCGCGCAATTTACAAATCTTCTTTGCTAGCCCGGCGGAGGATCTCCTTTTCGTCCTCGGTCAGGGAATGGTAGCCTTTCTGGCTGATCTTATCGAGAATTTCGTCGACTTTCTGTTGGGAAAGGTTGGAGGTTTTTTTAAATGGAGGAATGGTGCTTTTATAAAACAGCTCGGTTTTCATGTTCTTGCCCTTTTTGGGTTTGGCCGGGTTGAACAGGTTGCTGACCCAGTCGAAGCAGTTGTTCATCCAGTTGCTCCAGTCGTAGCCCTTGCGCAGCATGGCCACGAACAGGTAGCCCATGGCGCCGCCGGCCAGGTGGGCGATGTGCCCGCCCGCATTGTTGTAGGGGATGGTGGCCAGGTCGATGATCACGAAGATGGCCGTGAGCACCCACAGGGGAATGCCGCCATTGATCAGGGGAAAAATACGGTAGTTGGGGGCCAGGGTGGTGCTGGCGATGGCGATGGCCATAACGCCGGCGGAAGCACCCAGGGCGCGGGCATGTACCAGGTTGTCCTGGAGGCCGGGAATGATGTTCAGCGCCAGCATATAGACCGCCGCGCCGGCCAGGGCGCCGTAGATGAATACGGGGATGATCTTGCGGTTGCCGGCCATGTCCTGGAGGATATAGCCAAAGGCCCAGAGCCACAGCATATTTGCCACAATATGCCACACGTCATCATGGACGAACATATGGGTGAAGAGCGTCCAGGGACGGGTGATGAAAACGGATAAGTTTGCCGGAAGCGTCACCCACTCCAGGATCTGGGACTGGTACACGCCCAGGCCCGTTTTGCCGTAGGTGAAATAATAAATGACCTTTATAAAGGCAAGCAGCACAAACACTACCAGCTGCATGGCTATGAGCATAACCAGTGCATTGCCGTCCTGCCCGACGGTCAGTCTTCTCCTGTTTTCTTGTTGAAAATGGCTCATAAAAGACAAAAAATTATTTAAGAACAATATACTAATAAAAATTCCGACGATCGGTTTTATTGAAAAATAACACAATTATAAAACCAGTAATTGCGCCTCCCAGGTGGGCAAAATGCGCTACATTACTACCGCCCGAAGGAGCGATGCCGCCGAACAAATCCAGCAGCACAAGTCCCAGCACCATCCACTTTGCTTTGACCGGGAAAGGGAAAGGAAACAGCATCAACTGGAAGTTGGGAAACAAATAAGCAAACGCGGCAAATACGCCCATTATTGCACCGGAAGCGCCCACAGCTATGGCGTAATCGCCGGTCAGGTACAGCACCAGCAGGTGCAAAGCGGCCGCGCCGACACCGCAAATGAGGTAAAACAGCAAAAAGCGCTTGGGGCCCCACATATTTTCCAGCATTTGCCCGAACATCCACAAGCTGTACATATTAAAAAGAATGTGCAGGAAATCGCCGTGCGCAAACATGTGGGTGGCCAGCTGGTAGGGCTGGAAGCCCAGCCCGATGGGGCGGAGCGCCAAAATGCCCGTGAGGCCGAACGGACCCAGCACCAGCTGGGCAATAAAGACGAGCACATTAATGATGATCAGGTTTTTGACGATCGGGGGTAAAGTATTCATTCTTCAGTAGTTACGAAGTCCTCTCTGTTGGTTTTCAATTTCAGCTGCACCACATTTTCGATGTGCAGCGTATGCGGAAACATATCCACAGGCTGTACCCGGGTTACGGCATACTTTTCGTCGAGCAGGGCCAGGTCGCGGGCCTGCGTGGCCGGGTTGCAGCTCACGTATACTACCAGCGGCGCTTCCATGTCCAGGATCTTGCGCACCAGCTTTTCGTGCATGCCTGCCCGGGGCGGGTCGGTAATGATCACGTCGGGGCGGCCGTGGTGGGCAAAGAACTCGTCGTTGCACACGTCAATGACGTCGCCGGTAAAGAATTCCGCATGACCGATGCTGTTCAGCGCCGCATTTTCGCGGGCGTCCTGCACGGCGGCATCGATCACTTCCACGCCCACGATCCTTTTGGCGCCCCGGCTGCAGAAGATGCCGATGCTGCCGGTGCCGCAATACAGGTCGTATACCACCTGCGTGCCATCCAGTTCAGCAAATTCGCGGGTGATGGCGTACAGGCGTTCGCCCTGTTTGGTATTGGTCTGGAAAAACGACTTGGGGCCGATCTTGAAGCGGAAGTCTTCCAGGGCTTCGGTCACGTATCCCTTGCCGGTGTACACCACCGGTTCGAGGTCGTGCAGCGAATCGTTCTTTTTGAGGTTGATGGTATAAAGCAACGTAGTAACCTGCGGAAAGGTCTGCACCACGAAGTCGAGCACCTTTTTGATCTTTTTCTCGTTCTCTTCGCCGAACACGATGTTGACCATCACTTCCCCGGTGGTGCAGATGCGCACCTGCATGGTCCGCAGCAGCCCGCGGTGTTCGCGGATGTCGTAGAACGACAGGCCGTTTTGTTGCGCGAAGGTACGCAGGGCGTTGCGCAGCTCATTGGTGGGCTCGGGCTGCAGCCAGCACTTTTCGATGTGCACCACCTTGTCGAAAAAGCCTTTGGCGTGGAAGCCGAGGGCACCGGCCGGTTCTTCCTCCGCCGGTGCGGCGCCGGGTTTGCCCGGGGTAAATTCCTTGGTGCTGAAGGTGTATTCCAGCTTGTTGCGGTAAAACCGTGTTTCGGAGGCGCCGGCAATCGGCGGCATCTCGGGCAGGGCCACCTTGCCGATGCGCTTCAGGTTGTCATACACCTGGCGCTGCTTGTACTCCAGCTGCTTTTCGTAGGGCAGCATCTGCCACTGGCAGCCGCCGCAGACGCCAAAATGCTGGCAGAACGGCTCCACCCTTTCGGCAGAATATTCGTGAAACTGTACCGGGTGACCTTCCGCCCAGTCTTTCTTGTTTTTGCTTAACCGGATGTCCACCACATCGCCCGGCACCACGTTCTCTATAAAGATCACTTTTCCTTCCTGACGTGCCAGCGACTTGCCTTCTGCCGCATAGTCTTCCACCCGGACTTTCTCCAGGATGATATTTTTCTTTTTTCTCACGGCGTAAAAGTACGCCCTTTGGCTTATGGTTGGGGCGTTGATGCCGTATTAACCCCTTCTGTTTTACATAGCTTTAACCATCTTTGCCTCTGTTAATCTCTATTTTTATTCGCTATTTTTAAACTATGAAGCTTTTCTCCACCCTGTTTTTCCTGTGCCTTAGCGGAACCTTGCTGGCCCAGAACGGCTACGAAATAAAAGTCACCCTCAAACCCTTTAAAAAGCAGTACATCTACCTGGGCCATTATTACGGCAAACAGCTTCCCATCGTGGACTCGGTGTTGCTGAACGAACAAAGCGAGGGCGTGTTCAAGGGCCCCAAAAAACTGGGCGGCGGCATTTACCTGGTCGGCTACCCCGACCGCAGCCACAACTTCGAGATCCTGGTGGACAAGAACCAGAAATTTTCCGTAATGGCCGACACCGCCAACATTAAAAATATTACCTTCCTCAACTCGCCGGAAAATACCGCCTTCGTGGCCTACCAGGACTTTATGGTCAAAAACGGCAGGCAGCTCGACGAGCTGGTGAAGGCCCGCACCGCCAGCCCGGCCGACTCCGTCAAGCTGACGGCCCGTATCGATGCCGTCAACACCACCGTGCGCAACTACCGCACCGCCCTCATCACTAAAGACCCCAACAGCCTGCTGGCTACCCTGCTGAAGGCCATGAAGGAGCCGGAAGTGCCGCAAAACCACCCGGCCGCCAAAACCGACTCCACCTTTGCCTACCGCTACTTCAAAGACCACTACTGGGACGGGGTGAACTTTTACGACGACCGCCTGGCACGGACCCCTTTCTTTGAGTCGCGCCTGGATAAATACTTCGAGCAGCTGGTATACCCCGCGGCCGACTCGGTAAACAAAGAGATCGACTGGATGATGGGCTACGCCAGCATCAACGCCGAAATGCAGAAGTTCCTGCTGCTGAAATTCACCAACCGCTACCTGAACCAGAAATACATGTGGGAAGACGCGGTGTTCGTGCACCTGTTCGAAAAGTTCTTTTCCAATAAAACCTATCCCTGGCTGACCGAGCAGGGCAAAAAGGTCGTTACCGACCGGGCCTACAGCCTCATGGCCAACATCATGGGCAAGCCAGCCGCCAACATCGAGTTGAAAGACCCGCAGAACAAGCCGGCCAACCTGTACGATGTAAAAGCGCCCTTTACGCTGGTGGCTATCTGGGACCCCACCTGCAGCCACTGCAAGGAAGTGGTGCCCCGCCTCGACAGCCTGTACCGGGCCAAGTGGAAGGCCGAGGGCCTGAAGATCTTTGCCCTGGCCAAGGAAACCGAAGGCACCAAGGATACCTGGCTGTCCTTTATCAAAGACCACCACCTCGACGAATGGGTGCACGTGTACTACAGCAAGGCCGACGAAAAGGCCCGGGTGGATGCCGGCATTCCCGGCTACTCGCAGCTGTACGACGTGCAAAGCTTCCCCACCCTGTTCCTGCTGGACAAGGACAAGCGCATCATCGCCAAAAAAGTGTCGGAGCAGCAGGTGGATGAAATTCTCGCCTATAAATTGAAAAACAAATAACCCGCATAAACCAGGACTAAATATGCGCAAGCTACTTTTCGGAGCTTCTTTATTGGTGGGCATGAACGCGTCGGCCCAGACCCTTTTTACCTACGGCAGGGACTCGGTCAGCGTCAAAGAGTTTTTGCAGGCCTTTAAAAAGAACAACCCCCAGGGGGGCGACGCCCAGGCAAAGCAGGAATACCTCGACCTTTACATTGCTTCCCGCCTGAAGATCAAAGAAGCGCTGGCCCGGGGCTACGACACCCTGCCGCAGGTGCGCTCCGACGTGCAAAACCTGAGGGAGCAGCTCCTGCCGGCTTACCAGGCCGATGCCGCCACCCTGAACCGCCTGATCGACGAGGCCTTTACCCGCTCGCAAAAGGACATCCACCTGGCGCACATCTTCATCGGCTTTGCCAATGCCGGGGGCAAAACAGACAGCGCCGGGGCAAAGAAGAAGGCGGCGGAGGCTTTTGCCCAGCTGCAGCGCCATGCGGACTTTGCGCAGGTGGCCGCCCGCTATTCCGACGATTCCTCTGCCCGGGAAAATGGCGGCGACCTGGGCTTTATCACCGTATTTTCCCTGCCCTACGAGCTGGAAAACCTGGCCTATGCCACGCCTCCGGGCAAGGTTTCCACGTTACATGTCTCCAAAGGCGGCTACCATATTTTTAAAAATATAGAGGAGCGCCCGGCCGCCGGCCGCATGAAGGCGCTCCAGATACTGGTATTGGTGCCGCCCGGCGCCCAGGCGGCCCAGGAGCGGCAGGCGAAAGCCCTGGCCGATTCGCTCTACGGCGCCCTGCAGCAGGGAGCCGACTTCGGCGCCCTGGCCACGCAATTCAGCGCCGACAATATTTCCGCGGCCACCAGGGGCACGATCCCCGAGTTCGGCGTGGGACAGTTCGACGCCCTGTTCGAAAAAACGGTCTATGGCCTGAAGGACGGCGAAACGAGCCCTCCTTTTAAAACGACGCATGGCTACCATATCGTCCGGCGCGTTGGCCTCACGCCGGTAACTGCCGACCGGAACGACGAAGCGGCCCGGCAGGTGCTCAAGATCCGGGTGGAGAACAGCGACCGGATGAACGTTACCCGGGAGGTGCTGGCGAAAAGGGTGATGAAGGAGGTGAAATTCCAGCAGTACCCCGTGCCGCAGGCGCAACTCTGGGCCTATACCAACAAGGTAGTGAGCCAGCAGCCGGTCCCGGCGGCGGGTCCCATAAAGCCCTCCACCCCTTTGCTGGCGATCGGAAAAAAGCAGGTGACAGCTGCCGACTGGACAGCTTATGCCACCAGCTTCCGCTATAAGCCGGAAGGCAAGGGCGTCAAGCCCTATCCCCAGGTGTGGAACGAGTTCCTGCAGGCGAAGGCCCTGGAGTACTACAAGGAAAACCTGGAGGTGTTCAACGACGAGTTTCGCAACCAGATGAAGGAGTTCCGGGAAGGCAACCTGTTCTTCGAGATCATGCAGCGCCAGGTGTGGACGCCGGCCCAGACCGATACGGCCGGCCTGCTGAAATTTTACGAGCAGCACAAGCAGGACTACCAATGGGATAAAAGCGCCCAGGCCGTGATCTTCTTTGCCGGCGACACGGTGGTGGCCCGGCGGCTGGCGGCGCAGGTGAAAAAGGAACCCGCCCGCTGGAAGCTGCTGGTGGCCGAAATGCAGAACCAGGTAACGGCCGACTCCGGCCGCTTTGAGCTGGCGCAGATCCCCCGTCCCAAAGGCATGACCCTGAAGGAAGGGCTGATCACGGAGCCGCAGGTGAATGAAGCCGACAACACCGCTTCCTTTGCCTATGTGCTGCACCTCTACGACCAGCCTGCCCAGCGCAGCTTTGCCGAGGCCAAAACCCTGCTGGTGAACAACTACCAGGCCGAGCTGGAAAAGAAATGGATCGCCGAGCTGAAGGCCAGGTACCCTGTTACCATTAACCGGGCCGCCTTGAAGAATCTTATGTCCAATTAGGATTTCGGATGTCGGAACCCTTGACTGCAGATAATGTTTTATATAATAGAAAGCCCCCGAAAACCGGGGGCATTTTTATTTCCTTTGCAGACAATTCTATTGATGAAGGAGTCTATCTTCTTTCAAGGATTCCGAAATCCGGCATCCGAAATTTCTTAAAACAGTTCCTTTACTACGTTGGCCACTACGTGGGGTTTGCCCAGGGTGTAATAGTGGAGCACGGGCACGTTGGCTTCCTTCAGCTCGCGGGATTGCTGCAGCAGCCACTGGGTACCGATCTCTTCCACTTCCTTGTCGGTCTTGGCCCGCAGGATGTCGGTCGACAGGGCTTCGGGAATATCCACATGGAAGGTCCGCGGGATCACGGTCAGCTGTTTTTTGGAGGTGATGGGTTTCAGGCCCGGGATGATGGGGATGTTGATGCCCGCGTCGCGGCAGGCCTGGACGTATTCAAAATACTTCTGGTTGTCGTAAAACATCTGCGTCACCACGTAGTCGGCCCCGGCTTCCATCTTGGCCTTCAGGTAGTGCAGGTCGGTCTGCAGGTTGGGCGATTCGAAATGTTTTTCGGGATAACCGGCTACGGCCACGCTGAAGTTGGTCTTGACCGCGTTTTTCAGGTCTTCCTCCAGGTAAATACCGTTGTTCATGTTCATGACCTGTTGCAGCAGGTCGCTGGCGTAGCGATGACCGCCCGGCTCGGGTTCGAAAAAGGCTTCGTTCTTGGGGGCGTCGCCGCGCAGTACCAGCACGTTGTCCACGCCCAGGAAGTTCAGGTCGATCAGGGCGTCCTCGGTTTCCTGCTTGCTGAAGCCACCGCAGATCAGGTGGGCCACGGCATCCACTTTATAGCGGTTCATGATGGCGGCACAAATGCCCACGGTTCCGGGCCGCTTCCGCACCTCCACCTTTTCAAAGGTGCCGTCGCCCTTGCGTTTGAACATGCTTTCGCTGCGGTGGTAGGTAACGTTGATAAAGGAGGGATTGAATTCCATCAGGGGATCGAGGTGCTCCCAGAGGGCGTTGATCCCTTTTCCTTTAAGCGGAGGCAGTACTTCAAAAGACACCAGGGTGCTCTTGGCCTGCCGGATGTGGTCAATTACTTTCATAAATGGGCGCGAAAATACACCGGATGAACGGTACATTAAAAAAAAAGCACCCGGCCTTTCCCAGGCTGGGTGCTTTTTTTTTAATTGTTGTCCTTAAAGGGCCCTGTTCATAAGGGTTGCAGACAGCAAGGCAGGATCCGGGGATTAGTCCCGGCGGCCGCCGCCGATGCAAACACCCACCTTTACGCCCAGGTAGCCGTTTTTGTTGCCGACAAAGTTGTATTCCAGGCCGGTGCGGAAGTGACCCACTTCAACGCCGCCGCGCAGCAGGAAGCCTACCTTGTTTTCGCTGTCGATCTTCACTTCATCATTCGTATTGGTATCGAAGGTGGCGCCGGCACTTTTGTACAGGCCCAGACCGGTGCCCAGGAAGGGACGAGCCTTGGTGTTGGTAAAGTAATAGTCGCCGGTCAGCACATAGGAGCCATGCGCTTTTACGTCACCGGAAAACTCTTCGCCGTTGTCGGAAACATAGCCGGCAGCAGTCAGCGCGCTTTCCAGGCGCAGACCTACAGAGATCTGGTCGATAACGGCATACTTCGGTTCAATGGCAAACAATACACCGCCTTTGGAACCTTTCCCCTGGGGAGAAGCGTAACCAAGGCTGACGTCAACTTTAAAAGGCTTAAACGTTTGTGCATGAGCGGCACTAATGCCCAGGGCCAGGACGGCCAGGCTGAGAATTTTCTTCATAGCTGCTAGTTTGTAAAAAAAATGTTAAGGTGGTAAATATAAGACACAAAACGAAACGAGTATATCTAAAGGAGTTAGTCTATAAAAAATAAGTGTTTGCACTTAAAATGTGTTTCGGGTTCCGTCTTATGCCTGGGGAAGCCTGCCGGGCTTTTAACGAAAATCTTCGCCGCCTCAAAGCGGCAAGGCCTAATTTTGCCCCAAACATTTTCCATTGAGTATTCGGATTCATACGTCGGAACTGGTAAAGCGCTATGGACAGCGGACCGTGGTGAACCACGCTTCCATTGAAGTAAAGCAGGGAGAGATCGTAGGGCTGCTGGGGCCGAACGGCGCCGGCAAGACCACTACCTTCTATATGGTAGTGGGCCTGGTAAAGCCCGATGAAGGAGAAGTGTACCTGGAAGAGGCGAACGTAACGAAGCTGCCCATGTACAAGCGGGCGCAGATGGGCATCGGCTACCTTCCGCAGGAAGCTTCCATCTTTCGCAAGCTGAGCGTGGAGGAAAACATCGAGGCAGTGCTGGAAATGACCAAACTTACCCGGAAGCAGCAAAAGGAAAAGCTCGAGAGCCTGCTGAACGAATTCCGCCTGCAGCACGTGCGCAAAAGCCCCGGCGACGTACTGAGCGGGGGCGAAAGGCGGCGGACCGAGATCGCCCGCGCCCTGGCCGTGGATCCGAAGTTTATCCTCCTGGACGAACCCTTCGCCGGTATCGACCCCATTGCGGTGGAAGACATCCAGGCCATCGTGGCGCGCCTGAAGTTCAAAAATATCGGCATCCTGATCACCGACCACAACGTGACCGAGACCCTTTCCATCTGCGACCGGGCCTACCTGCTGATCGAAGGCAAGATCTTCAAGCACGGCACTGCCGAAGAACTGGCCGAGGACGACCAGGTAAAACGCCTGTACCTGGGCCGCAGCTTCGAGCTCAAACGGAAGGATTACCTGCTGCAGGAAGTGGATCCCGACTCGGTAACCGGGTCGCTCTAGTCCTGCCGGCGCAAGCCTTACTTTTAAAAGATGGCACGTAATTATCTTAACTGTTGAGTGTCATTTCCTATTTTTAATTTAGGCTTGACCCCTACCCCAATTTGGGGGAACATTGGGTCGAGCCGGATTTTGCCTTTTTACTATGAAATTGCTTAGCCCCACCATATCCCGATTTGCCCGTATGCGGCTGTGGTCTGCCGAACAGTGGATTTCCGACCCCGTAACGGCCCAGTATACCGTCTGGCAGGACCTGCTGGCTGCCGGCCAGTACACCGAATTTGGCCGTAAATACCATTTCTCCCAGATCCAGTCGCTGGCCGACTTCAAGCAGCAGGTGCCCCTCCAGGAATACGACGACCTGAAGCCGTTCGTGGAACGCATGATGGAGGGTGAGGAAAACGTATTGTGGAATACGCCGGTGAAATGGTTCGCCAAAAGCAGCGGCACCACCAGCGACAAAAGCAAGTTCATCCCGGTAACCGACGAGAGCCTGAAGGACAACCACTACCTGGGCATGAAGGACGTGCTGTCCTTTTACTATGCCGCCACCCCCGACAGCGACCTGCTGACCGGCAAAGGCCTGGTAATTGGCGGCAGCCACCAGATTCATCAGCTCAACGACGAAGTGCATTTCGGCGACCTTAGCGCCGTGGTGCTCCAGAATTCCCCCTTCTGGTCCAACTGGCTGCGTACCCCCGACCTCTCCATTGCCCTGATGGACGAGTGGGAAAGCAAGATCGAAGCCCTGGCGCAGTCGACCATCAACGAAAACGTCACCTCCATGGCCGGCGTGCCCACCTGGCTGATCGTGCTGCTGAAACGCATCCTGGAGCTGACCGGCAAAAAGACCATCAAGGAAGTGTGGCCCAGCCTGGAGC
Organism: Huijunlia imazamoxiresistens; assembly: GCF_037132455.1. Lineage (NCBI taxonomy): Bacteria > Pseudomonadati > Bacteroidota > Chitinophagia > Chitinophagales > Chitinophagaceae > Huijunlia > Huijunlia imazamoxiresistens. The sequence goes on from NZ_JBBBEI010000048.1 coordinate 16,296, forward strand.
TGTACCTGCACGGCGGGGTAAGCTTTACCCCCTACAAGGCCCAGTTTGAACAACTGATCGGCGCTCCCATCAATTATTTGGAAATGTACAACGCCTCCGAAGGCTTCTTCGCCGCCCAGGACGACATGAATGCCGACGGCATGCTGCTGATGTGTGAGCACGGCATCTTTTACGAGTTCCTGCCGGTAGAGGAGTGGGGCAACCCGGACCCCCGTACCCTGCAGCTGGACGAGGTGGAGGTCGGGAAGAACTATGCTCCCGTGATCACCACCAACGGCGGCCTGTGGCGTTACCTGCTGGGCGATACCATCCAGTTTACGTCGCTTTATCCCTTCCGCATCAAGGTGTCGGGCCGCCTGAAACACTTCATGAACGCCTTTGGCGAGGAGGTGATCGTGGACAATACCGACAGGGCGGTAGCCGAGGCCTGCGCCGCCACCGGCGCCGTGGTCAAGGACTACACCGCCGCCCCGGTCTATTTCTCCGAAAGCGCCAACGGCGCCCACGAGTGGCTGATCGAGTTTGAACAGCCGCCAGCCAGCCTGGAGGAGTTCGTGTGGGTGCTGGACAGCTCCCTGAAAAGCCTGAACAGCGATTACGAGGCCAAGCGTCATAAAGATATTGCCCTGGGCCTGCCCGTCGTGCATGCCGTGGCGCCGAATACCTTTATCAACTGGCTGAGCAGCAAAGGCAAGCTGGGCGGCCAGCACAAGGTGCCCCGTCTCTCCAACGACCGCGACATCCTGGAGCAGATCAGTGCCTTTGCCCACCTGCCCCGGTAAGGGCCGGAACGGCCTTCTGCAAGAACCTCGGGCCCGGCGGTGCAACAAAGGAGGATAACAGTTACTTTTGCTGCCTCCAAAAAAACACATCAATGAAACTTTTAGAAAATAAAGTGGTTATTGTTACCGGGGCTGCCCGTGGCATCGGCGAAGGCATTGTCCTGAAAATGGCCGAGCACGGCGCTCATGTAGCCTTTACGTATGTCAGCGAAGGCAGCGCCGAAAAAGCCGCCGCCCTGGAGCAGAAAGTAGCTGCCCTGGGAGGCAAGGCAAAAGCCTACCGCAGCAATGCCGGTAACTTTGCCGAATGCGAAACCTTTGTAAATGATGTGGTGAAAGAGTTTGGACAGCTGGACGTGTGCGTGAACAACGCCGGCATTTCCAAGGACAACCTGCTGCTGCGCATGACGCAGGAGCAATGGGACGACGTGATGCAGATCAACCTCAAAAGCGTGTTCAACATGACCAAGCAGGTGGTACGTCCCATGATGAAAGCGAAAAAAGGAAGCATCATCAATATGAGCTCGGTGATCGGCCTGATGGGCAATGCCGGGCAGGGCAGCTATGCCGCCAGCAAGGCCGGCATCATTGGCTTTACCAAGTCCATTGCCAAAGAGCTGGGCAGCCGCAACATCCGCTGCAACGCCATTGCCCCGGGCTTCGTGGAAACCGACATGACCTCCTACCTGAAAGAGGGCGAGCAGGCCGATAAATACAAAGCCGGCATTCCCCTGGGCCGTTTTGGCTCTTCCGAAGACATTGCCAACGTGACCCTGTTCCTCGCTTCCGAACTCAGCGCCTATGTTACCGGCCAGGTAATCTGCGCCGATGGCGGTCTGTACATGTAAAAAGTAGCCTCACCGAATAAAAAGAAAGAGCCGGCAGCTGCCGGCTCTTTCTTTTTATTCAAACCTTTTTTGCCCGGATGCGGGCAAGGACATCCTTGGTAAACTGGGTCAGCACCAGGCGGCCGCTGATCTCGGCGCGGCGGCGGAGCAGGTCGTCCCAGTCTTCGGTGCCGCTCCACATGACTTTCTTCAGTTCGACAATGGCCTGCCGGCTGGAATGCACCAGCCGGTTGGCGAGGCGGCGCACCGCTTCGTCCAGGTCTTCCGTCGAGGCGTGCACTTCGGCGTACAGTCCTCTTTTATGGGCCCATTCGGCGGTGCGTTCCTGGGAGGCGTCGATGGCCAGCTGGCTGAACGCCGACAGGCCTATTTTCCGTTCAATGGCGGGGCCCACTACGAAAGGCCCCATGCCGATCTCCAGCTCGCTGAGCCGTACGCTGGCATTGGCATGGGCGATGGCATAGTCCACCGCCGCGGCCAGGCCCACGCCGCCCCCGACACAGCGGCCGTGGATGCGCCCGATAACCATTCGGGGGCAGGTGCGGATGGAGTTGATGAGGGTGGCAAAGCCGCTGAAAAAGTCAAAACCCTTTTCCGGGGTCTGGATGGTGGCCAGCTCGTCGAAGGAAGCGCCGGCACAGAAGGTTTTTTCCCCGGCCGACCGCAGCACGATCACGCCCGTGTCGTTGTCGCGGCCGCTGGTATGGATCTCGCGGGCCAGTTCTTCCAAAAGCGCCCGGGGCAGCGAATTGCTCTGGGGATGGTAGAATTCAATGGTGGTAATGCTATTATGCGTTTCGGTGCGCACATAACCCTTATTAATTTCCGATGCCATATTATTTAGGTTGAGGTTGAGGAGGTAGAAATTCATGGGTTCCCATGTTGTTTAGCGGTTGTGGGTGCCCGTACTATTCTGGAGACGATCCTTTTTTCGCTACTTGTGTTAGGATAGTGGCGATCGCCACCATTTCGCCGGTTTCGTCGCTGACCTCTACCAGCCATTTGACGATGCCTCTGGGGATATCGTTTTCATCTTTGGGGTCCTGGGGCAGCTTTTCCTTGACCGTCAGTTGGACGCCTATGGTGGCGCCGGCATAGACCGGTTTGAGAAAGCGGCATTCCTCCAGGCCGTAGTTCAGCAGTACCGGTCCTTTGCGGGCATCCACGAACAGGCCGGCGGCGGCGCTCAGGATAAAATAGCCGTGGGCTACCGGCTTTTCGAACAGCGTGCCCCCCAGCGAGGTGTGGTCGGTATGGGCATAGAAATGGTCCCAGCTCAGGTTGGCAAAGTTGGTAATGTCGGCTTCGGTGACGGTGCGCCGGTGGGTGGTGAGCGAATCGCCTACCTGCAGCTCTTCGAAGTATTTGCGAAAAGGATGCTTTTCGTCTTCAGCGGTGCGGGCACCCGCCTGGTAGCTTTGGGTGAGGGCGGTGATCGAGGAGGGCGAGCCCTGCACCGCCACCCGCTGCATATAATGTTTTACCCCGCGGACGCCGCCCATTTCCTCGCCGCCGCCGGCGCGGCCCGGTCCGCCGTGCACCAGCAGGGGCAGGGGCGATCCGTGGCCAGTGCTTTCCCTGGCGCAGTCGCGGTTCAGCACCAGGATGCGGCCGTGGTGGGTGGCGGCGCCCAGCACGAAGTCGCGTGCCCAGGTGTCGTTGGTGGTTACCACCGAGCAGCAAAGCGAGCCTTTTCCTTTCTTGGCCAGTACGATGGCGTCGTCCAGGCCGGCGTAGGGCATGATGGTGCTTACCGGGCCGAAGCATTCCACTTCGTGTACCGCTTCCGTTTGGAAAGGGGTTTGGTTCAGCAGCAGCAGGGGTGATAAAAAAGCGCCTTTCTGGGCATCGGCATCGATCACCTGCACGCTATCCAGCGAGCCGTACACCAGCTGGGAGGAGGCCAGCAGCGTTTGCACGTTCCGCCGCACCTGTTCGCGCTGTTCCCTGCCGGCCAGGGCGCCCATGCGGACGCTTTCGTTCAGCGGGTTGCCGATGGGGGTCTGCGCCAAAGACTGGCCAAGGGCCCGGTACATGTCTTCCAGCACCGCTTCGGGCACGAAAATGCGGCGGATGGCCGTGCATTTCTGGCCGGCCTTGACGGTCATTTCCTTGCGCACTTCTTTGATGAAGATGTCCCATTCCGGCATGCCGGGGAGCACGTCCGGTCCCAGCACGATGCAGTTGAGCGAGTCGGCCTCCATGTTGAAGGGCACGCTTTCGCGGAGGATGTTTTCGTTGGCTTTCAGCTTCAGCCCGGTGGCCTTGGAGCCGGTAAAGGTCACTACGTCCTGGGCCGTCACATGGTTCAGCAGGTCGCCGGGATCGCCGCACAGCAGTTGCAGGGCGCCTTCGGGCAGGATGCCGGAGGCAATGATCTCCTGCGCCACGGCATGGGCCAGGTAGCACGAGACGGTGGCCGGCTTTACTACTGCCGGCAGGCCGGCCAGCCAGTTGACGGCGCATTTTTCCAAAAAGCCCCAGACGGGGAAGTTGTAGGCGTTGATGTGCACGGCCGCTCCTTCCTTGGGCACCAGCAGGTGGTGGCCCATGAAGGTGCCGCCCTTGCTCAGGCCTACCGGCTCGCCGTCGGTGCAATAAGGAAGGTCGGGGAAGCGGCGGCGGAGGGAGGCATTGCTGAACAGGTTGCCGATGCCGCCTTCAATATCGATCCAGCTGTCGGCTTTGGTAGCGCCGGTATGGTAGCTGAGGGTGTAAAACTTTTCTTTCCGTTCCGACAGGTGGAGGGCCAGGGCTTTCAGCATGCGGCCCCGTTCGTGGAAGGTCAGGCGGCGCAGGGCGGCGTTGCCCTTTTCGCGGGCGTACTGCAGCACCCGGGAAAAATCCACGCCCCCGGTGGAGACGGTTGCCAGGGCGTCGCCGGAAACGGCGTCGTAGAGGGCCTGGCCGTCGCCCTCGCCGGCGACCCAGCGGCCGGTGATGTAGTTGGCCAGCAGGCCACCGCTGATGCTTTCTTTAATGGAAGCGGTACGTTCCAATGGCAGGCTCAATGCGTTCGTTTTCATACTATACTCGGTAAGGGGTAAAATTGTGAGTTGAGCGGGCATAAAAAAAAGAGGGGCAATTTTGTAGTGCTAACAACA
>NZ_JBBBEI010000049.1:0-20369 GCF_037132455.1 Huijunlia imazamoxiresistens
CGGGCGGCAAGGCCCAGGTGCCTCAGTACCTGCACCAGCAGCCAGGCGCTGTCCCTGCAGGAGCCCGAGCCTTTTTCCAGCGTCTCTTCGCAGTTTTGAACCCCTTCCTCCAAACGGACCGTATAAGAAACAGCCCGGTGAACCCGGGTATTGAGCATTAACAGGAAATCAATGACACCCTGCACCGTACGGTCTGTTTGCTGCAGCCAGTGTTCCAAAAGGGGGCCCTTCTCCGCGATTTCCAGGTAGGGGCCCAGGTCTTTTTCCAGGGAGGCCTCGTAGGCAAACGGGAAACGCCCGGCATATTCCTCCAGGAAAAAATCGAACGGATTCACCGGCGCCAGTTCGCCAACGATCTTTACGTCAACGGTTAATTCTGTCGTAGGCCCGGTAAAGTCCACCCGGGCCAGGAAGTTGCCAAAAGGATCCTGCTGCCAGTGCAGGTGGTGGTTCGCAGGCCTGACCGCCAGCGAATAAATCTCAACGGGCATGCGGCAGTGGGCAACCGGCTTCAGCCGGAAGTAATGGGTGGTAAGATATACGGGACGCTCGTATTGGTAATGGGTCTGGTGCCGGATCAGTATTCTGTTGGCCATATTTCTTATTTGGGCTTGCCTGGTTCTGCGGAAGGCAGCACCCGAAGCTAAGCAAACTTTAGCCGAAAGAATCGGCCTGTACCGTTGACGGGCGGTTGCCGGCTCGAATTCGCAGTCATTATATTCCTGCGGTTTCCAAAAACGATCCTGCCGGACAGGGCCGTCAAAGAAGGACAGGAACCGCCTTTGCGCTTTAAAGTCCTCGAAAATATCAATATCTTCAGAAGATCAAACCCCCGAAGCGCTTCCCTTTGCCTGGGTTTTCCGTTCGTTACCCCGTTTATGAACCGTTCCCCCGAAAGTTCATCGCTAAACAGTTAACTATGCGGAAATTAAAGATCGGTATCATTGACCTGGTAAGCAAGGGGCCTTCCCATACTTTATGGGCCAGGATCATGCATGCCAACCTGGCCAGCATCATGCCGCAGGTGGTAGCGTGCTGGTGCGAGCAGGAAGGCCACGAGGTCAGCATGATTTGTTATACCGGGGCCGAAGACCTGAACAGGGAACTGCCAAAGAACGTGGACCTGGTATTTATCAGTTCCTTTACCCAGGCGGCCCTGCTCGCTTATGCACTGAGTAACTATTTCCGCAGCAGGGGAGCCGTTACCGTACTGGGCGGGCCGCATGCGCGTTGTTATCCCGATGATGCGGTACAGTATTTCGACTATGTGCTGGGTTTTACCCACAAGGCAACCATTTTGGAAGTGCTGAACAATTGTACTTCCCACCGTCCTGTTGGGAAACAAGTGGCCGAAAGCAAGCAGCCGTCCCATCTGCCCGGGGTGGAGGAACGCTGGAAGTTCATTGCCCCCACGCTGAAAAAAGCGCCTTTTCTCAAGTTCATCCCCATGCTCGGTAGTTTGGGCTGTCCCTATACCTGCTCTTTCTGCATTGACTCGGAAGTGCCCTACCAGCCTCTCGGTAATGAAGTGATCCGGAAGGACCTGCAGTTTTTGCTGACAAAATTTAAAAAGCCCGTAGTGGCCTGGCATGATCCCAACTTTGGCGTCCGCTTCAAGGACAACATGGAGGCCATAGCCGCGGCCGCACCCCCGAAAAGCTTCCGCTTTATTGCCGAAAGCAGTTTATCCATCCTGGGCGAAGACCACCTCAAAGTACTGGCGCAAAACGGCTTTGAGGCGCTGTTGCCCGGTATCGAGTCATGGTATGAGCTCGGCAACAAATCAAGAACCCAGCACGTAGCGGGCGAAGAAAAGGTGAACCGGATTTCCGAGCACGTCAACCTGATGTTCCGCTATGTTCCTTACGTGCAAACCAATTTTGTCCTGGGCCTCGACAGCGACTCCGGCAACGGGCCTTTTGAACTCACCAAGCGCTTTGTCGACAAAACGCCGGCGGCTTTCCCTGGTTACTCGCTGCTGACTGCCTTTGGCCAGGCGGCGCCGCTGAACCTGGAATACCAAAAGGCCGGCCGGGTGCTTCCTTTTCCGTTCCATTTTTTGAACAACCACCTGGCCATGAACCTGAAACCGAAGAACTACGGCTGGGTGGACTTTTACAACCGGGTGATTGACCTGACGGAATATACCTTTTCCCCAAAAGCCATGTACCAACGTTTTCTTGCCACCCCGGCCTTTACTTCCAAATGGATGAATTTTATGCGGGCGGTATCTTCGGAAGGGTACGGCCGCCTGCGGTTTTACCGGAAGGTACGCAAGCTGCTGCTGGAGGATAAGGCGTTCCGCAGCTTCTTCGAGGGTGAAACGCAGCAGTTACCTTTATTTTACCGCAACATCATTCAAAGGGACCTGGGGGTGTGGTGGCCATGGCTGCCGCAGGGAGCGCTGGTGCACAATCCCAATGCCTACCTGGACAAAAGCCGGGAGGGACGGGGCCGGGTTATATCCTCAATAACAACCGGGTAATTCCTGTGGCCAACCGATCCGGTAAACTAAAGGAAAGGCGGCGCACACCCTTCGGTTTTATGCCGGCAGCAGCAACCGAAAGGTAGTTCCGTTCCCACCCGCCGGCACCTTCCCGGACGGGGTGGTAAGAAGCTGCCTGCCAGGCCCCCAGGGCTGCAAAGCTATCTCCTTTTGCAACCTGAAAGGCCTGAGCTTGCCCTTTATGGATAAGATGAGTTTGCCGGCAGGCTTTCCGTGTCGCAACGGGACTTCCAATGCTTCCTTCCAGGCACCCTGCAGGTAAACCATGCGCTGGTTGTTCAGCCAGTCTCACGGAAGCATCATGGGAGGATAGGATAAAAGAAAAGGGAAAAGCGGCTGCTTTATTTATTGAATGTTTCCTCTTTGCGGGCCAGGCATTCCGGAATACTTGAGTAAGGCAAAAAGCCCCGAGTAGAAACAAGGGGCGCTAACGATTGCTTGCCATATGAAAGAGTTGCTATTGTCTGATTGGGCTGCCTGCAGCTTGCGGTAACCGTGAGCTCCACTGTAAGCCAATACCTTGCCAAAGCTCATAAGTTGACACAAAATTAGCCGGGGTTTGCCTTAGCGTTGGATCAGGTGAGGCGGTCCTTACCGGGAAGGCAGCTACACTGTTTAAAAGGATAACAGGTCAGGCACTTTACTTGCTTTTACCGCCATAAAGCCGGCAAACTTCAGGACTGCGCCTACCCTGAAATAAAAAGGATCATTATTCAGGAGTGGGAGAGATTTCCATACGTTTTTGGCCAGCGCCCTGGCCATTACATTTTTCGGGACGATTTTGAAAATGTCGGAGAATCGGGTGATCTGCCCTGCTTTGAGCGTTTGCCCGGCCAACAGGAACCGCTCGTCTATTACCAGCATGAAGGGAAATTACGAAAAATATCAAAGCGCCATGTCCTCCAGGCGTAAACGCGGATGAACAGTATGCCCTGTAAGGAGGTAAGGTATGATGGTGGTTTAAACACTTCCCAAAAGAAAAAGGGAAAAAAGAAAGCCTCCGGGATCAGCGGCCCGGGGCCCAAAGGGCAAAAAGGAAAAGGAATAAATCCGTGGATGGATGCCGACGCAAACCCTTGGTGCTGCCGGTGCAGGATACATTGCTCCAAATTGGTACTTCCGTTTTATGCCGGACGCTTTTTGGCCTTGCAGGCCCGGTCGCTACCTTCGCGTCTATTTTTTCCTTTTCTTCTGGGAGTGTCTATTTTGTTGTCGTGTTTTCTGAACTTCGGTTTGTTGCTATAGGTCTGCCTCGGAAATAAAAATCCCCTCGCGAAGGAGGGGAAAGTTTATAAGGCGTTGTGAATTTCGTTTGGCCAGGATAAGGACGCCTTTGGTTTTTCAGGATCTGGACGTTTTCAAAAGGTACTACGGATAAAACGGGCTTTTTTTGGATAATGGAATCGGTAGGTTTAAACTTTGGATATTGTTTCTGGATATTTCGGTTTTCAACAGGTATCGGATCGTTTGACCAGTCAAAGATACCGTCGTCCGGAAGGCTTTTTCGCCCCAAATCGGTGAATGCCGGACTTTTATAGATGGATACTCCTTCGGTAAATGGCATTAAGCGTTTAGCAGCGCAGGCAAGTAAGGGAAAAGGCTGATTCAGCTTGAAGCGGGCATCCTGCCCGTGCGAGGGGTAACGGGCAGAATCTGCCTCTGCCCCGTTCCTTTATTATAGGCTGGCTCGATTGTACACGAGGAGGTCATGATTAAGGGCAGATTTCTGTATTCTGGCAATTCCTAAATTTGTTTTATCCATTACCCAAAAACTTTTAATGCAGTTGCAAGACTCTTCTTATAAGATATGGCTTTCAGAAATCAAGCAGCGTATTCGCTCGGCTCAGATAAAGGCAGCCCTGAAAGTAAATGCCGAGTTGATCCATTTGTATTGGGAGCTGGGAAGGGAAATTCTGGAGAGGGAAAAGGCTGCGGAATGGGGTGATAAATGGCTTCATCAGCTGTCGAGGGATCTGACCATTGAGTTTCCGGATATGAAGGGGTTCTCTCATACCAACCTGAAGTATATCCGTCGATGGTACCAATTTTATAACTCCCTAATTGGGCAACAACTTGTTGCCCAATTACCGGACTTCCTGTCAAATATTCCATGGGGCCATCATCTCCACATCATTACCAAATGCAAGGATGGGGAAGAAGCGCTCTTTTATGTGAAAGAAACAGCTGAACATGGATGGAGTCGCAATGTGTTGGTGCACCAGATTGAAAGCGGCCTGTTCCAGCGAAAAGGTGCTGCTGTCACCAATTTTAAAGCAACCCTTCCTGCCCCGCAAAGCGACCTTGCCCGCGAACTGCTGAAAGATCCGTACAAATTCGACTTTCTGAATCTTGGCGAAGAGTACAAAGAAAAGGACCTGGAAGATGCCCTCGTACAGCATATTACAAAGTTCCTGCTAGAACTGGGCGCCGGTTTCAGTTATGTCGGCCGTCAGTATCATTTGGAAGTGGGAGGGGAGGACTTTTACCTCGACCTTCTTTTTTACCACCTGCGGCTGCGGTGTTTTGTAGTCATTGAACTGAAAACCGGTAAGTTTATCCCGGAATATGCCGGCAAGCTGAATTTCTACCTCAATGTGGTGGACGATGTGCTCCGGCATGCTTCTGATCACCCCTCCATTGGTATCCTGATTTGCAAGGAACGAAACAAAGTAATGGCGGAATACGCCCTCCGGGGCATCAACAAGCCGATAGGAATTACCGAATACCAACTCACCCAGGCTATACCGGAAGACCTGAAAGGGAAGCTTCCAACGATCCAGGAGATTGAGGAGGAATTGAGTGGGCTACAGGAGGAAGATTAGGGAATAAGGCTTGAGGCTTTTTTCTATATTTCTCGCTGACACAGTTTATTTAGCGCTCCTGCATCTTTTGGAGATTAGTACATGGGCCTGGTTTCTTTGGTTTCCACTTTTTCTTTTCACCCAACCCTGGCCGTGGAATTTGAGTAGGCGGGTGAAAAGAAAAATTAAGAGAGAGGCCTACAGGCGCATTCTGCAGCATTTCTCTTTCCCAATACTTAAGAGACAGCATGCTACAGTATGGTCAGTTGCCATCTACCCGGTACCTTTGTAGTACCGGCAGTTATTTTGTGGCTACCTTGAAAGTTGTCCTGCTGGATGCTATGCAACGGCCTGGCATTCACTATTACTATAGCGCAGCACCTTCGGCACAAAGGGTTCCCAGCCTTTTTATAATGTGTTGCACTTTTTCTAAAGGCAGCATGATCCTCGGATTTAATGGTTAGGAGGGGGGAGCCGAAAGCCTAGGTGGTTGTGGCAACCTTTCACGTATTCCAGCACTTCCGAGCGCTGGAAATACACCCGGCCGTTCACTTTGTGGGAGGGTAGTCCTTTTTTAGCCCAATCGTTCAGGGTTACAAGAGAAACGCCCAGCATCCGGGCCACATCCTTGCGGGTTATGAGGGGCTCTTCCATTTGGGGTTCCTGCTTTTGAGGCAGGGCGCCTTCCAGGCATTCCTGAACCGCTTCCCGTATCCACGTTTTAATTTCGCTTTCACCTGGAAATATTATGGTATGCATGGTAAAAGATTTTTGTCGGGGTGATGTAATTGAAGGTAAAGAAGTCCATGGCGTTTACATATGGAATTTTATTAAACAGTTACTCAATCAAATCAAACCCGGCCTTTGAGTGGGGGTGGCTTCTTTGGACATAGCACCCTTCTTGTCTGTTTAATGAAAAGAAGTTGGCCATTGCCTTTGATTAGGAAATGGCTACTTCATCATCGGCACTGAGCAGCTAAATAACGCCCGGGCTAATTTCCTAATTTCAAAACATTTTTATAGGTTTCCTGTATAGCGCTTAGCTTGTTAGACAGGATTTATATCAAGTATAAAGTTAGTTAATAGTTTATTACGCATTAAATGTTTATTTTACATCATTTTATTCACAAGGTAAACGTATCCCAGGTTAAAGAAGTAAATTAAAGGCAAAGCAGGCTTAGCGGCATTTAGTTCCCGGAAGGAAGAGGTAAATAAACAGGATGCGGGTATAGGAATTTAATTAAATGAGATGCAGAAATTGCGTAAACCAATGACGAAGTACAGGCCAGCTCATCTGTTGGCATACTGCGTCGTTGGTTTGGGATTAATACAAGGCTGAAATTAATATGGTATAATGCATTTAGAATAACCCGCTTATAACAATAGTCCGGTAGTTTTTTGAAATAGTAGAGTTTGGGAAAAAAGTTGGCAGGCAACAAAAAAGGCATTAGAAATTTGTATGTTAAAGCTCATTTCTAATGCCGTAGGAGTCTGCAGAGCAGCTCTAGCAAAATTAAGAAAGTTAGCCAGCCGGTAACAAAATTTATTTTTCATATTGTGCCCTTATGGCTGGGCATGAACTGCCGCATGACCTTTATGAATATGCAACGCTGGGGTGGCCGTAACGAGAAAAGCTACCGCTCCATGTTTTCAGGCTCTTTCGACTGGTTTTTCTTCAATTACGAAGTGGTCAGGTCCTGCTTTGGAAAAAAGAAGGTCCTGGCTATCTTCGAGCCCTCCTTTATCAGGAAGAGCGGGACCCAAACCTATGGAAAGGCAAAATTCTGGAGTGGCACCGCTAGCCGGGCACTCAGCGGCCTGGAAGTAGGCTGCCTGGTCTCGCCTCAGGCGAGATTGGGGTCAGTGATCATACAGCCCTGCATGCCCTGGCCGTGCAAAGCCCTTCACCAGAGCAGTTGCACCAAAAAGGACAGACCCTGGTGGATCACTATGTGAAGCTGATCACGGACCATATCGAAGAGATAAAAGCCCTGACCCCCTACCTGGTAGTGGACGGCTACTTTATGAAAAAAGAGTTTATCAAACCCTTGCTGAAACAGGACCTGCATATCCTGGCCAAAGCCCGCTGGGATGCCAACCTTCAGTACGTGTATAAAGGCAGGCAGAAAGCCACAGGCAGGAAAAGGGTTCGCGACGGCAAGATCGATACCACCAATGTTGACTGAAGGAGGCTGCGGTGTATTTGTTCCAGTGGGCAAAGGGATGTATTCGCCGGAGTGGTCTATTCCGCCCTGTTGTGCCGAAAAGTGTTGGCTGCCTTTATCTATTACAAGGAAGAAAAGACCGGGCAGTACAAAACTGACAAAAAAGGCAGGACCAGGCCCGAAATTTTGATCGCTACCGATACCGATCTGACGGCCCGCAGAATGGACAAGTATTATGAGCCTCGCTTCCAGGTGGAGTTTCTCATACGGGATTCAAAGAGCTATGCCGGACTGGAGGACTGCCAGGCCCGAAGCGAGCAGAAGTTGCACAACCACTGTAATATCGCTATGACGGCGGTTTCTGTGGCAAAGGCCGCTTACTACTTCCCTGTTGCTAAGAAGGAAAGAGCCGGCTTTTCCATGGCTGATATAAAAATGATCCATATGAACGAGTTGATCGCCAACCGCATTTTTTCCATCTTGGACCTGGATCCAAGTTGTGAAAAATATCAACAGGCCTTTGAAAACTGCCTTAGCTTCGGAAGGCTCAGAGCTTAAAAACTACCGGAGTATTGTTATAATAAATCAAGAATCTATTTCAGCAAAAAATAAATTGTTCAATATTTATCCTTTATGATTCTTTTGACAGATAAAAACAAAATAAGGCTTATCTTCACTGAGTTAATTTGAGCCTTGCATCAGTATTCATTAATTATCCTGCTTAGCAATCTGCATCTTAGTTACTTACTTCTTGCCTTTCTCAGATATTTTTAATCTATTTTATTTATCAAGTATGAACATTTATGTTTCTAATTTAAGCTTCAACGTCCAGGATGAAGACTTAAGAGAATTTTTTACGCCTTTCGGAGAAGTAAGCTCAGCTAAAGTTATTAATGACAGAGAAACTGGAAGGTCAAGAGGTTTTGGCTTTGTTGAAATGTCGGATGATACTTCTTCTAAAAAAGCAATTGCTGAATTAGACCAGGCTACTGTTGAAGGAAGGACCATTAAAGTTATGGAAGCCAAGGCTAGAGAAGACAGACCTGCTCGTAATAACCTTGGCGGAGGCTTTAATAGTGGAAGCAGCTACAATAAAAATCGTTACTAAAATATTATCTTAAGAAAAGCCCTGGTGAACCGGGGCTTTTTTAATGCATCTACTTTTATCATTAAAATTTAAATTTCATGGAAAGGTTTACCAAAGAGATCGCAGTTGGAAAAGAAATTAGGGTATTTGAATTTACAATGATAAAGAACTTCCAAGGCGTTAAATTCTTTGTTACATCAAAAGATGCAGATAACAAGCCTATCTCTTTCAGCTTAAAGCAAAAAGAGCAATGGGTATGGAAATTGGTACCAGGATCTTCACGCTGGCTATATGAGATAGAGAGCCAATTATCAGATGCCATTGTTGAAACACGCCTGTAGTAAAGTAGGTTATTGGCATTACCTGACTCATTCTAATTGATTTGCTTTCAGATTTAAGACTTTATACCTTTTACAATTGAGTTGTTCGTAAAAGGGGAGTGTAAAATAAACTGTGTCAGCGGGGGATATTGGGAAAAGGCCCCAAAGCCTTTTTCCCGATATGCCCTTTTACATATCGAGCTTTAAGCGGTCGCCAAATCTAATGGCCAGCTGGGATACCACCAAACTCCAGTTTTGCACCGGCTGCGTCCACTTCTTCTGGATGTTCTGGGCAGCCAGGTAAAGCAGCTTCAGAAGCGCCCTATCGGAGGTAAAAGCTCCCTTGGTCCTGGTTACCTTACGCACCTGGCGGTGAAAGTCCTCGATTGCATTCGTGGTATAGATCATCTTGCGGATAGCCGCCGTATAGCCGAAAAAGGCGCCCAGCTTGCCCCAGTTCCGGTTCCATGAATCAATCACTACAGGATATTTCTTCCCCCATTTCTCCTCCAGGGCCAGAAGTTGGTCTTCAGCCTGCTCTTTGCTCACTGCCTGGTAGACGGGCTTCAGATCAGCTTTGGAAAAGACGGCGCCTTCGTCCCCTTACTAAAAGAATTTTTGGAGTCCGGCCTTGAGGCAGAGATGGACGAGCACCTCGACCAGGATGAACGCAAGGAAGGGAACCGAAAAACGGCCGTTCCACCAAGCAGCTCAAACCCGCAGAAGGCACCCTGGAGTTGCAAACGCCCCGTGACCGCCATTCCTCCCTCGAACCCCAGATCGTTAAGAAAAGAGAGACCATCCTGGCCGAAAGCCTTGAAGAAAAGATCATCGGCATGTACGGGCTGGGCATGAGCTTCCGCGATATCTCCTCCCATATCAAGGACATGTATGCTACCGACATCTCCGCCGCCACTCCCTCTGCCATTACTGATAAAGTGATCCCTTTGGTCAAGGAATGGCAGAACCGGCCATTGGAGTCCCTGTACTGCATCGTCTGGCTTGATGCCATGCACTACAAGGTAAAGGAAAAAGGCAAGGTGGTGAGCCGGTGTGTCCATAACATCCTGGGCATCAACAAAGAAGGCCGAAAAGAGTTGATGGGCATGTATGTGTCGGAAAGCGAAGGGGCCAATTTCTGGCTGTCGGTTTTAAGCAATCTGCAGCATCGGGGCGTTGAAGATGTCCGGATGTCCTGCATCGATAACCTCAAGGGCTTTGCCGAGGCCATTGGCTCTATCTACCCCAAAACAGAGGTGCAGAGCTGCGTGGTGCACCAGATCCGTAACTCCCTGAAGTATGTAGCCAGTAAGGACCAGAAGGCCTTTAGGGCTGGACTTACCGGATCTCAGTTGTGCCAGGGCTTTCTTCTTTGTTTCTTCGTAGATGAATTTTTCTTTAGACATAAAATAACGGTGTTAAGGTCTACTAGTTTTTTAAACCTTGACACCCTATATTTTACACCCTCCCTCTCACGGGACGTTTAAATGAACAAAGCTGCATTGAGGTCTTCTCCTTGGAAGCCCTGCCCTTCAAAGTATTCTCTTGTAAGGGGGGTATTTATTTTTCCTTATTTGCTTCTATTTTGATTGCCGTCAGGGAACTGGCAAACTGCTTCTTCGTTTCATCTTCACAGCTATCCAGGTAGCTTTCCGTGGTTTTTACATCACTATGGCTCAGCGCTTCCGAAATAAACTCGATGCTGGCCCCGGAACGCTTCATCTCAGTGGAAAAAGAGTGGCGGGCCGTATAGGTGGTAATCCGCATGTTGATGCCCAGGTTTCGGGAAATGCGCTGCATCCAAGTGCTCCAACAAGTAATAACAAGTAAGTAAGAGCAAGGTTTCAAATGAAGCCAGGGTCGAAGAAAATTAAAACTTATGTGGATGGATATTGTAAAAGCTTTTGTTTTTGGTAGGGCTAAAAATAAAACCGAGGCATTAAATTCGGAAGAGAAAGAATGTTTTTATTGATCCTACCAAGAGAGATAAGTGACTTTTGCTGTGCAAAAGTAAGGAAAATTTGTTAACTCTTAGCCTTTTCGTCGAAAAAATTTGTTTTTCTCGCGCATCACGGCTAACTTCAATGCCGGAAGCAAATCGCGACGCAAGAAGCCGGCATTGAAGTTAGCCGTGATGCGGAGAGCGAATTATTTTAAAGCATGAAAACGAAAATAACCATAAAGAAAGATTCTAAAGCTGCCGTGGCAATTAAGGCTTATATGGCAGAGAAGGAGGCTTTTAGAAAGGCTGTGCAAGAAGGACGGGCAATAGATTACGTCAGGAAAAATCCGCAGCAATTTGGTCAAACCGTATAGTATTACTCATCACGAAGGTGGGCGGCTGCACACTTTCACAACAGATCAGGGAATTCAATATAGCTGCGTATTTGGCGAAGTCCCGTTAATTCCTCCCTTTTTAGGTGTTTACGACCTTGAGGTGAGGGATTTTTCATTTTATCCATATGATCCCACTCCTCATATAAAGAAGAAAATAGATGAGCGTGTAGCGCCGACCTTAATGGAAATTTTAAATCATTTTTTCTCCCGTCCCGAACGAATCCTGGTTTATATATGCGATGACAGCGAGGGGCTAATTAAAGCGAGAGCGCGGCAGAAGTTATTTAATAGTTGGTATCAAACTGTTACAGATGTAATGGAACGGCACGAACTGGAAGTAGAGATCGAAGATCTTAATCTTACCCTTTATGGAGGGGTTGTGCTGAGCAGAAATTGTCCGCATCCCGAAATAGCAAGACAGTATTTAGTAGAAAGAGCTTCAGAAATCATATTTGAGAAATACGGTTATTAGAGTCGGCTCAGGTGGATAATGGAAATGCCTTGCTTTTCTTCGAACACGTGCTCATTGCGCCTAATGGGTCGTTTCAGGCGCAGGACAGATACACCGACCACTTTATTTGCCTTGGGTATTTGATTTCCTTTCGATGGATTAACAAGGGGAGCCATCATCTTCAAAATCAATTATTCAATCGATTTGTTTTCTTTCTTGAATGCCGTCAGGGAACTGGCAAACTGCTTCTTCGTTTCATCCTCAAAGCTATCCAGGTAGCTTTCCGTGGTTTTTACATCACTATGGCCCAGGGCCTCGGAAATAAACTCGATGCTGGCACCGGAGCGCTTCATCACCGTTGAAAAGGAGTGCCGGGCCGTATAGGTGGTGATCCGCTTGTCGAGGCCCAGGTTTTGGGCAATGCGCTGCATCCAGGTGTTGACCACCTGGATAAACTGCTGGATAAGGTCCCTTTGGCGGGTGGCGGTCAGGCCGGGTTCCAGGATGGGGAAGACGTAGGTGTCCGGGGAAATCGGCGGGTTACCCCACTTGGTCATGGTGTGCCGCATTTCCTCGTTGATGAAGATCTGGATCGGCTTGGGGTTGGCGCGGGTGCTGCGGATGGTCTTGGCCCGGTCGATCACCAGGTAGTCGCCCCGGACGTTTTTGTACTGCAGCAGGGCCACGTCCTTCATGTTGATGCCGTTGGCAAAGTAGCTGAAGAGCCAGAAGTCCTTGCCCTTTGCTTCCCCTTCTATCCCGGTTTGGGGCTCGTAGTAGTAGATCTTGCCGATCTCGGCCAGGGTAAGGGCTTTTTTGATGTTGCGGCTGGCGGGTATCTGGTACCTGCGCTTGCCGAAAGGGTAGTAGTCCCGGGGAACAATGCCCTGGGCGATCGCTTCGTTGTAAATGGCCCGCAGCGGGCGCAGGTAGATACCCACCGTGGAAATGGAGTTGCCCCTGCCGATCATCCATTTTTCAAAGTCTTTTAGCAACTCCGGGGTGATGTCCCCGAATTTGAGGTTCTTTTTGAAGTTGTCCAGGCTGCGCATGCTGTTGGTGTAGCTGGAGGCCGAGCCCACGCGGTCCTCGCGCAGGAGGTTACCGATGTATTCTTCGTAGAGGGTGTGGACCAGTTCGCGGGCAAAGGATTTCTGTCCCATTTTCCGGTCGTACTCGTGAAAGCTGAAGGGCGACCGGACGGTTTTGGCAACAGCCTGGGCTTTTGCCACCTTTTCATTTAGCTGCATTTTGATGTCGGCGATTTCCCGGCTGGTACGCCGGTCGGTGAGCCCCTTGAATTCTTCCCGGGAAAGGTCGATGTCGGTGGGGTAGTACTTGGCCTTGCGGTTGCAGGTCACCCTGATCTTGACGGGGTATTTCTGGTTGGTTTTTTCCCGGCGGGTGTCATGGAATAAGGAAACACGTACCATAGCACACTGGTTTAGGAGATCAAAAAATGGGGGTACTTTAGCGGGTGGCGCCTCCATCGTGTCAAGGTGATGGAGGGCTTTTCGTGAAGGTTCTTTGAGTTAAAGGTACTTCAAAAATTTGCAAACAATTTGCAAACAAAATCCAGTTAAATCGCGCTAAACTAGGTTTGGGTAAATTAAGTAAATTGGCTGTAATGCAGTCTGGTGGCTGGTTTTGGAAAAAATGTGGAAATTGGGAAAATAGTAAAATAAGGCCAAAAAGGAACTCTTAATCAGCGGGTCTAGGGTTCGAGTCCCTACAGGGTCACAACCGTTGAAAGCCTTACCCAGTAAGGCTTTCCTTATTTTAGGAAACTTCCCTGCGCTGTAGCTATTTCGGAATTCTTAACACTTTTCTTAACACTTCCAAATAGTTGCCATTTTATTGTTTTACCATACCCGTCTGCATGCTTATGTCGTAGTGGAATTAAAAGCAAGGCCGTTTGAGCCGGGCGATGCCGGTCAATTGAACTTCTATGTCAATGTCGTGAATGACAGGCTAAAAGGGCCTCGGGACGGAGATACCATTGGTTTGCTGCTGTGCAAGGGAAAGGACAAGGTGCTGGCTGAATATGCATTAAGAGGCTATCGCCAACCGTTAGGCGTTTCAGACTACCAGATCAGCAAAGCAATTCCCGAAGAGCTAAAGTCGTCACTGCCGGATATTAGTGAATTGGAAAAGGAGCTTACAGAAGGGGCAAATGTTTAACTCATTGCTTTTATTCATTTTATCACTTTTTGCTCCGTATATATTGAATTATCCAGTACCTAGCGAATAAAGAAAAATGTTTAAAATGTAGGTTGCCCGTTATTCCTGGGTCAACTCCGTAGTCCTGTAGGGGTGCGACGTTTTGGCCGAGATGTCCCATAATGCGAAGCGGCTTCGTTGCAGGGAGAGACAAAAATAAAGGATATTGAAGCGGGGCAAATTTGTAACATACTAAAGCAGTGGCCCTTGAACCTCTTTACCCATGGGTAAGTTTAAATATAAAGTTCGAAACCAAAACCTCTGCCTGAGCTGAAACGGCAAATAGATGGGAATGAGCACCTGAAAAGAAAGTCGATCCCTTTTGTTTTCCTGTCGACCACGGCCACCCAGTCGGCCGTAGATGAGGCATATATCCGAATGACCATACAGGGATTTTTGTAAAGCGCCACAGTGTCGAGGAAATGAAAAGCTCTATTCAATTAACTGTCGGCTATTGGAAGGCCTGCAGGCACCCGAACACAGCCTAACCTGCCGGAGAAATTGTGAACCAGAGGATTACGGCTTATTACAGCCTATTCTTCATCAACTCAGGAGGGGCGCAGCCTTCAGGGGTTTGAAGGAGCCGTAATCCGGCATGCCGTCGGGACCGCTCTGTGGGAAAGCCCGGAAGCGGCCCACGGCCGAAACTGGAAAGAACCGGCATAAAGTTAGTACCCCAATTTGCAAAAGCAAACTACCTGCCCAACCGGGTACAGGCATCCATCGTACGGAAACAACTGGCAGAACAGGAACCTCTGAATCAATGAGGTTTAATCTGCGGCATTCCAAAATTGCTGTTTTGCGGAAAACGTGATTTGGCATGCAAATTCCTGGCGTAGTTTTTAACTCCTGTTCCCATTAAATCAGAAAAATCTGTGCATTCTTCCCTAAATAACTTGTCTATTTTAAAAGCCCTTCCCGGAGCCCACCTGATCCTCTTGCCTGACCCGCCCCGTTTTACTATTGCAGGCGCCAGCAACGCCTACCTGAACGCTACCTTCCTTAAAGGAGACGACGCCATAGGTCGTGGGCTTTTTGAAACCAATACGGACAACCCCAATAATCCACACGCTACCGGGGTAAAAAACCTGAGAGCCTCCCTGGGTTATGTGCTGGAGCACAACGAGGAACACCGCATGGCGGACCAGCGCTATGATATCCAAAATCCTGCGACCGGGCAGTTTGAACTGCGGGTCTGGAGACCACTGAATACCCCTGTGCTGGATGAGGAGGGAAGGATTGAGTATATCATTCATTCCATAGAGGATGTCACCAACACCATACAGTTGCAGGAAGCAGAACAGGCAATAAATCGACAATTCCAGCAAAGCGAGGCAAAATACCGCAACTTGTTTGAAGCGCTGGACCAGGGCTTTTGCCTGATTGAACTGATCTTTGATGGTGCCGGCAACGCCGAAGACTATCGTTTCCTGGAAGTGAACCCGGTTTTTGAACAGCAAACCGGCCTGAAAGAGGCTGTAGGAAAAACGGCCCGGGAGCTGGTGCCGGGACTGGAGCCCTACTGGTTTGAACGGTATGGAAAAGTGGCCCGGACTGGCGAGCCCATCCGTTTTGTGGAAGGTTCCGAGGCCATGGGGCGCTGGTTTGAGGTCTATGCCTTCCGGATCGAGGAATACCCCAAAGTAGCCCTTTTGTTTACCGACATAACCGGGCGGAAAAAAGCGGAAGAAGCCCTGCGGCAAAGTGAAAACAACCTGCGCAACATCATCCTGCAAGCGCCGGTGGCCATGGGGATTTTAAAAGGGCCGTCCTTTGTGGTGGAACTGGCCAATGAACGCCTTTATGAGCTGTGGGGCAGAGGGGCAGAAGACCTGGCAAACCGGTCCATATTCGAAGGCTTGCCGGAGGTCCGGGACCAGGGTTACGAAGAGCTGCTGGTGGGTGTATACACTACCGGAAAGAGCTTCTCGGCCTATGGCACTCCTGTGTCCGTGCCACGTAATGCGGGCATTGAAACCATTTACATTAATCTGCTCTACGAAGCTTTCCGGGAGGGCGATGGTACCATATCGGGCGTTATGGTGCTGGCAGCTGAGGTTACCGACCTGGTGATGGCCAATTTAAAGGTGGAGGAAAGCTACCGGGAATTGCAGTTTGTCATGGATTTCATGCCGCAGATGGTCTGGTATACGCAGCCGGATGGGACAGCGGACTTCTTTAACCAGGTGTACCAGGACTATACAGGGCTTTCCTCCGGGCAGCTCCGGGGCAAAGGATGGACCGCGGTGATCCATCCCGATGATGCAGAGGCTTCCACCAACGCCTGGAAGGAGGCGCTGGCAGGCCGCAATGACCTCTTTACCCTCGAACACCGCCTGCGGGGAAAGGACGGGCAGTACCGTTGGTTCCTGTCGCGCGGCATCCCGCTCCGGGACGAAGGTGGTGCCGTTGTAAAATGGTACGGCACCTCTACCAATATTGAACTGCAAAAGGCGGCCGAAGTAGTCCTGGAACAACGGGTGGAAGAGCGGACGGCAATTCTGGAACAGAGGAACAGCGAACTGCAACAGTTCGCCTATGTATCACACCATGACCTGCAGGAGCCGCTGCGCAAGATCCTGGTATTTGGTGATATGGTGAAATCCGACAGCTATGAGCGGCTTACGGAAGCTTCCAGGATCCGGCTGGATAAGATGCTGGCCAGTGCCCGGCGCATGCGGGTGGCGCTCCAGGATATCCTCAACTTTGCCAGCCTGGACAAAGAAGAAGAGTTCATTGAAACCGACCTGAACGAAATCCTAGTGGCGGTTCAACTGGACCTGGAGCTGGCGATCAGCGAAACCGGCGCCCGCTTGACCTCAGAACCCTTGCCTACCATAAAGGCGGTACCCCACCAGATGCAGCAGTTGTTTTATAACCTGATCGGCAACGCCCTGAAATTCTCAAAGCCTGGGGAGCGGCCCCTTATTTCTATTACCTGCCGACTATCCGGTGCCCGGGAGAAGGACCAACCCCGCTACGAGATTGCCATCACGGATAATGGGATTGGCTTTCAGTCCGGCGCGGCCGAAAAGATCTTTGAGATCTTCCAGCGCCTGCACAGCAAGGAGGATTATGCCGGTACGGGCATCGGCCTGGCGCTTTGTAAAAAGGTGGTCCAGAACCACGGCGGGAAGATCTGGGCCGAAGGCAGGCCCGGAACGGGCGCCACGTTTAAAGTGCTGCTGCCAGGAAGGTAGCAGGCGCGCAGAGACGGATGAACGAAGAAAGACCGAAGGGGAATAAGCCGATCAGCATGTGCAGGTATGGGGTGACGTATACCTACTTACTACCACCTGTACCCGACAGCGTCATGGGTAACCAAACGGTCAACCAGCAAGCGTTTCGTGTGCCGGCTTGCGAAACATATAGATGAAGTATGTTGCCACCATCCTGCTTCAGGAAAACTTCAATACTTGTAACTGTTTAAAAGCAAACCCTTTAAGGCAAGATCTATTGGGCATTTCACGCCGAAGAGGAGGCACTCCTGCTATGGGTTCAATCTTTTATACATTTATACCAAAAGGAAAAGAAATGATTAAGGGTCCCATCATCATTATTGACGACGATCACGACGATCAGGAAATATATGGAGAAGCAATTAAGGAAATTGGCCTTGCCAACGAAATCCATTTTTTTGACCGTGCGCCAAAGTTCCTGGAGTATATCCAAACCACTGAAGAGCAACCATTTATTATCCTGTCGGATATCAATATGCCGGAAATGACCGGCCTGGAGCTGAAGAAGAAAATCGACGAAGACCCTTATCTGAAGACCAAGGGAATCCCCTTTGTTTTTATTTCTACCAATGCCAGTTCAACGTCTGTGCGTCATGCGCATGCTTTGAGCGTTCAGGGCTACTTTGAAAAGCCCCATGATATGGAAGGCATCAAAGTAATGCTGCGAACGCTATTTGCATACTGGGGGCTGTGCAAGCACATAAATAATACCTGAAGGCGCACGATAGCCGAGGCAACAGGCGTTGGAGGGCTTTCGGTTGCATTTTCCTGTTGAAGTCCGCTGCTGGAGCGGAACTGCTGAATAGGAGAGAAATTGTAAAGCGACGTGTGCGCTTTCGGGAAAATGTCTTTTTCATTTAAAGGTATGAAAGAGGCCGGTAAGGCCATCGGCAATACGGCTGAAAAGCAGGCCGCAAGCTGAATAATGCCCATGGTTATTGCGGAAGGATAAGGGTAAAAGTGGCGCCTTCGCCCTCCCGTGAAGCGGCAGAAACGATTCCGCAGTGGTTGTCCATGATCCGTTTGGCAATGGCCAGGCCCAGCCCGCTGCCCTCGTATTCCCCTTTTCCATGCAGGCGGGTGAACAGCCCAAAGATCTTTTCGGCAGCGCCCGGGCTAAATCCAATGCCGTTGTCCTGCACCTGGAGCTGGAGGTAACGGTCTGCGGTAGGTAATGCGTGCCGTTTCCCTTCCTCCGGGCCCAGCCAGCTATGGGTAATGAAAATGCGGGGCGGCACCTGCGGGCGGGAAAACTTCAGGGCATTGGACACCAGGTTCTGGAACAACTGCCGGAACTGGGCCGGGACCACCTTTATTTCAGGAAGCTCATCAAAGACTATTTTTGCCTGTTTCTCTTCTATGGTGGATTCCAGCACTTCCAGCACTTCCCGGACTACGTCTGCCAAAGCCGTTTCGGTGCGGTCTTCCCATTGCTTCAGAGTGGAATAGGCCATAATGTCATCGATCATCCGGCGCGCCTGTACGGCGCAATGATGCGCCTTCTGAAGCGTCAGACGGCCCTTCTCCGTTAAGCTCTCTTCCCGGGACAATACCAGGTCGGTAAAGGAGGCGATCTTGCGCAACGGCTCCTTGAGGTCGTGGGAGGCCACGTGGGCAAACTGCTCGAGGCTTTCGTTGGAGCGCTCCAGGGCAGCGGTTTTTTCCTGCAGCTCCAGCTCCGCCTTTTTGCGCAGGGTGATGTCCTGGACAGTGCCCACGAGCTTGACCGGCATTCCATCAATGAAAACGGCAATGCCCCGGGACCACATGTATTTCAGTTGATCGTTTTTAAGGTAGCGGAATTCCGACTCGTAGGCCCCTTTTTCCAGCGCCAGGGCCAGGGAACGGGCTACTTTATCCCTGTCGGCCGGGTGGACGAACTGCATAAAGCCATCCATGCCCAAACCGGGTTCGATCTCGAAGATGCGGTACAGCTCGGGTGAACTGTTGGCCTTGCGGGTTTGCAGGTCCCACTCAAAACTGCCGATCCGGGCGATCTGCTGGGCCTCCAGCAGTTCGGCCTCATGCCGGGCGATGCGGCCCTTGAGCAGTTGAATATAGGTGTTGGCGGCGGCGGTGGTGTTGCCCGTAAAAAAACTGTCCAGCTCGTCCACCAGTTCCAGGGAGGTCGCCTGGTCGGTGGTGTATTCGGGGATGAACAGGCGGAACGCCCGGCTTCGTACGTAATTGATCAGGTAAATATCTTCGGCCACCAGCTCAAACTGCCCGATGACTTCCAGCTGGTCAGCCTTCCACCGCTCCAGCGATTGTTCGATGAGTTCCGTTACCCGGTTTTGAATCAGCATGCCCAGGAATTCCGTCATGGAACTTTTGGCAAGGGCTACCAGTTGATCGTCACTGTAGTGGGCCAGCAGCCGCAGGGCCGGCACCTCCGCTTCGCGCGCCAGCAGCAACTGCTGGCGGGACAGGGCATCCAGCCGCTGCTCGAGCAGGTAACGGCAATAGTGGGGCAAAAAACGGTACGCATGGGAACGGGTATAGGATCGAATAAACCGCACGGGATATTTTTTTAGTTTCTAAAAGAAAAGGGTTCCAGGAAGGGACCGGTAGGTATTTTAACCTGCAGCCGCGCGAAATAAAAGGGATCCTTCAGTGGTTGAACCAAGGAATAGACATCGTATTTATCCGTAATTCAAAGATGGAGTAACCCATCTGTTTACAAATATATACCCTTCGGCACCTTCCTGGTGTACTTTCTTTTAAATGCCCGGGGCCTGCAACCAGGAACCTCTGCCTGCCAAACCTGTCCTTGCCTGTTACGTTCCCTGGGCACATTCGGTGCACCTGCTGCGAAAGCTTCCTGTGTTTACCCGGGTGAGCGGTTCGAAGGGATGGGTTTGGGTAATGGAGAGGCGGGGCATCAGGGCATTTGTTCGCTTATCCGTAGCCCTATGTCGTCCAGCAGATCCTGATTGCCCGGGTTTCCCAGGCAGCTGTTGTCATGAATATATACGGTAATAACGGAAGGCGGCTGTGCGCCTCTTCCGTTCCCCTCGTAATAGGAAAGAGTGGCGCTATAGCTTCCCAGCAGATTTCTCTGGACTTCGTAATGCGCCAGGGCGCCTTTGTATAAAACTTCGATTTTAATTGCCATAACAGCCAGAGGTTATTCGTGGATTCAAAAAATAAATTCATTACTGGCTGCTCACTGCTTCCGGGAGGGAACAAGGAGTAAGAATAAGCATCGCTCCGGCCATTACTGCCCAATAATCATGCTATACC
>NZ_JBBBEI010000005.1:0-20565 GCF_037132455.1 Huijunlia imazamoxiresistens
GACCCGCATGCCGACAGCCAGGAGCTGGAGCACGAATACGGCTTCGGACTGGTGGAAGGCGCCGGGCAGGATTATGATGCGGTGATTGTGTGCGTGGGTCACGAGCCTTATGTGCAGCTGAAAGAAGATTATTTTACATCCATTACAAAACCCCATGCCCTGATCGCGGACCTGAAAGGAATGTATCGCGGCACATTTACCAACAGAACTTACTGGAGCCTTTAATATGCCTTTTCTTACTTGTGATCTGCCGGGACTGGTGATCGTTGAACCCACCGTATTTGAAGACAGCCGGGGATATTTTTTCGAAGCCTACAACCAAAAAGTGTTTCACCAGGCCGGCATTACCGCCGATTTCGTACAGGACAACCAGTCGAAGAGCAGCTATGGCGTGATCCGCGGACTGCACTACCAGCTCAACCCCGCAGCCCAGAGCAAGCTGGTGCGCGTGCTGGAAGGAACGATCCTGGACGTGGCCGTGGATATCCGCAAAAATTCGCCTACCTATGGCCGTCACTTCTCCATCGAGCTGTCGGCGGAGAACAAAAAGCAGCTGTACATCCCCGAAGGTTTTGCACATGGCTTTTCGGTGCTGAGCCCCACGGCTATTGTGCTGTACAAGTGCAACTCCTTTTACAACAAGCAGGCCGAGGCAGGCATCCGCTTCGACGATGCCGAGCTGAACATCGACTGGAAGGTGGATGCGGGCCGCGCCGTGGTATCGGACAAGGACCTGGTGCTTCCCTCTTTTAAGGACAGTGTTTCCAACTTTGAATTTTGATCCCGATGAGTAAAATTGTTATCATAGGTGCCAATGGGCAACTGGGCAGCGAGTTCCAGGAGCTGGCAGCCGCTAACCCGGGGCACGAATTTTTCTTTTTCGACCGCGACCTGCTCGACATTACCGTAAAGGAAGATGTGGAGCGGAAGATCGCCGAATTGCAGCCCGACTACCTGGTGAACTGTGCGGCCTATACGGCCGTGGACAAGGCGGAAACCGACGTGGAGGCCGCTTTTGCCATCAACGGCACCGCAGTGGGCCACCTGGCTGCCGCCTGTGCAGCCCATAACGTACGCCTGGTGCATATTTCCACCGATTACGTATTCGACGGCACGGCTTCCGCGCCTTATACCGAGGACGCTCCCGTAGCGCCGGCCAACGTGTACGGCCGCTCGAAGCTGCAGGGCGAGCAGGAAGCCCAGGCCCACGACCCGCAGGCGATCATCATCCGCACAGCCTGGGTGTATTCGGTGTATGGCAACAACTTTGTCAAAACCATGCTGCGGCTGATGAAAAGCCGGCCCGAGCTGAACGTGGTGGCCGACCAGCAGGGTTCGCCCACCTATGCGGCCGACCTGGCGCAGGCCATCCTGCACATCGTGGAAACCGGTAACTGGGTCCCCGGCATTTATCACTTCACCAACGAAGGGGTGATCACCTGGTTCGATTTCGCTGAGGCCATCCGCAGTTATTCCCATGCTGCCTGCACGGTGCACCCGATCCCCACGGAGCAGTACCCCACACCGGCCAGCCGGCCCAAGTATTCGGTGCTGGATAAAACCAAGTTCGCCCGCACCTTCGGCATTGAGCTGAAGCCCTGGCAGGAAAGCCTGCGGCTGTGTTTGGAGAAACTGGCCGTAGCGCAGTAATAGATTAGAAGTCCGGAGGTCGGAACGTCCGGAAGTCCGAAAGACGCTTACTTAGGCAGGAATGGTTACGGTTTTAGCTCCATTAGTTGCTCAAGCGATAGTTACAAATTTCAAAGCGTTTCTTTCGGACTTCCGGGCTTATCGGCTTCCGGACTTTTTTATTTCGTAATGGAAGTGATCATCGTTGATCCGTTCAGCTTCCCGTTTTTCGCGTACGATTCCGTTTTCACCACGCCCATGCCCGGCACGAACCATTCCTTCGCTTTGAACGACATCGGGATGCCGATGACGGTGCCTATCCGCATATAGCCGTCGTAGGTGATGATAAAGGCCTCCCAGGATCCGGCCGGCGTCGTTACCTTTTCCTTTGCGTCTACCTTGCGGTTTTCCGCCTTATAGCTGATCTTGGCCGGAATGCCCGAGCTTAGGGTGATATCCATGTTGAAGTCTACGTCCTTAAGGCTCTGGCCCACGCTCATGGAGGAGGGGTATTCGAGGTACATCGAGGTCATCTGGGCCTCGGAAGGGCCCAGGCCCTGCGGCTGCTGGGGCATCGACATGCGGATGTCGGCCTGCAGGTTGCCGCCCGTGCATTTGTAGGATCCCTGGCTGGTGGCGATCTCTTTTCCCTTGTCGTCCTTCATGGTGGACGTAAGCTGCGAGGTAAAGCCGCCGCCTTCCTTTTTCACGTCGGTGACCTTCCAGGTTTGGGTAGCCGCTTCCTTTCCCTTCTTATCGTAGATCGTCAGCTGCACCTGGGCGTTGTTGGTCATATACAAAAAATTTCCGCAGTCCTGGGCCCAGAGGGCGGAGCAGGCCGCCAGCTTCAGGGCAATGGTAATGAGCAAATTTTTCATACAGCTTTTCTTTATAAGTTAAGCAAAATGGAGGAGGCAAAAAAATTCGCTGAAAAGTAAGCTGAACAGATTAATTTGTGGGATATCATCATATGAATGAGGTCTTAGACTTTTTCCGCAAACTTTTCGACACCTCGGACTGGCCGCCCCGCTGGCATTGCGGAGAGTGGACCGGCTTCCACGGGTGGCTTTATATCCTCAGCGACCTGCTGATCTGGTCGGCCTATTTTGCCATTCCGCTGATCATCCTGCGCTTTATTACCCGCCGGGCCGACGCCCGGTTTGTACGGGCCTATTTCCTGTTTGCCGCCTTTATCCTGGCCTGCGGTTCCACGCATTTGCTGGATGCCGTTTCCTTCTGGTTCCCGGCCTACCGGCTGAACGCCCTGGTGCGGCTGGCTACCGGCGTGGTGAGCTGGGTAACGGTCTTCTACTCCATCAAAATTCTGCCGGTAGCCATGTCGCTGAAATCTCATGCCGAGCTGGAAAAAGAGATCGCCGAGCGCAAAAAGGCCGGGGAGGATTTAACGGTGATGATCCGCCAGCTCAACGAGGCCCAGGACATCGCCCGGATCGGTCACTGGCAGTGGGACGTGCTGCAGAACAAGCTGACCTGGTCGGACAGCCTGTTCAAGGTGTACGGCTTTCCGCCCAGTGATAAGCCCATGTCCTACGACGATTTTATCAGCCGCGTGTATCCCGCCGACCGCAATTTTGTCAACGAGGCCATTGAGGAGGCATTTGCCACCAGGGAATTTCCTTCCTATGTGCACCGCATCGTGCTGGACGACGGCTCGGTAAAGGTGATCCAGGCGAAAGGGGAGGTGGTGGTGAACGAAGCCGGGGAGGTGGTGCGCATGATCGGCACCGGCCAGGATATAACCGAGCAGCACCTGGCCCGCCAGCAACTGCTCGACAAGACACAGGAGCTGGAGTCGGCCAACATCGAGCTGAAAAAGTTTGCCTATATCGCTTCGCACGATCTGCAGGAGCCCCTGCGGAAGATCATGACCTTTGCCTCCATGCTGGAAGCCGAGGCGCCGAACGGCCTGCCGGGGAAAATGGGCGTCCATATCGAAAAGATCGTCGGTTCGTCGCTCCGCATGCAGCGCCTGATCGGGGATATCCTTCGGTTTTCGAACCTGAAGCATACCGGCGAGGAGTTTGCACCCGTGGCCCTGAATGACGTGCTGGACCAGGTACAGGGCGACCTGGAGCTGCAGTTGGAGGAGCACGGCGCCCGGGTGGTGCACGACGACCTGCCGGTGATCGAGGCCATTCCTTCGCAGATGGGGCAGCTGTTCCAAAACCTGCTGAGCAATGCCCTCAAGTTCCGCAGGAAGGAGGAGGCACCGCTGATCCACATCCAGGCCCGCCTGGTAACGGGCCAGGAGCTGCTGCAGCACCCGGAATTTGAGCGGTATATCCGGGGCCTGTCGGCCAACCACCGCAGCTGGACGAAGGAGCGCTTTGTGCTGGTGACGGTCAGGGACAACGGCATCGGCTTTGAGCAGGTGTATGCCCATAAAATCTTCGAGGTGTTCCAGCGGCTGCAGGCGGACCAGACCGCCGGCACCGGCATTGGCCTGGCCATCTGCAAAAAGATCGTGGACAACCACTACGGCCTGATCGCCGCCGACGGCCACCCGGGCGAGGGGGCTGTTTTTACCGTGATCCTGCCCGTATCGCAAAAGAATTTTATCAAGGGGTAACCTCTCCCCCGGTCTAGCCTAAGGCTAGACCACCCCCTCCCCACATAGGGCTACCGTTAGGACACATCTTTTGCGGATGGGAAAGGTCTGCGTAGAGCCAGAGAAGCCCTGCGGGCTTCCTGCTACCGTCCTCAGCAAAAGATGTGTCCTAACGGTAGCTCTCCACATGGAGAGGGGGCGCCACGCCGCAGGCGGGGCGGGGGAGAGGTTTTACGCCAGCCGCAGCAAAACCTGCCATTTACCTTCTGCCGACCCACTTCCTTGCCTATGTAGGATATCCCTGATCGTTATCTCCAATGGCTGAGGCATAAACTTTGTACAAATGTTGTTGAACTGATGCCTGCCGGTCTTCCCCATGCTTCGTTGGAATCGTTGCAGGCGGGGACCGGGGCTTTAACCTTATCACCGTCAACAACAGAACAGCCTTATGTACGCAGCCCGGAACCTGTCCTTCAGCCTTGTGCTCAGCTTTGCCTGGAAACCCCTGCTGGTTTTCTTCATCTATTCTTCCATCATTACCTGCCTGTACGAACTGGCCGGCTGGACCTTTTTGGGACTTCCCTTTGGCCCGATCAGCCTGATCGGTACGGCAGTAGCCTTTTACGTAGGTTTTAAGAACAACTCCTCTTACGAACGCCTGTGGGAAGCCCGGAAGATCTGGGGTTCGGTTGTCAATACCAGCCGCACCTTTGCAGTGGCCCTGCTGGATTACCTGCAGCCCGGCAAGGACCTGGACTACGAGAAGCTGAAGGAACACAAGCACATTCTTGTTTACCGCCATATCGCCTTTGTCAATGCCTTACGCATCCAGCTGCGCAACCGGAAACTGTGGGAAGTAAAGAACGACCCGTTTACCAAGATCGTCCGGGAGGAAACGCCCTTTTCGCACCAGAACCTGCTGGCAGAGATCAAGCAGTTCCTGCACGACGATGAAGCGGAGATGCTGTACAACAAAGCCAACACCGCTACGCACATTGTTCGGAAGCAGAGCGAGCACCTCCTGTACCTGTACCAGCAGGGCTGCCTGGATACCTTCAAGCACGTGGAACTGGGGCGGATGATCGGCCAATTATACGATCAGCAGGGCGCCTGCGAACGCATCAAGGGTTATCCCTTCCCGCGGCAATACGCTTTTTTCAGCGAGGTATTTGTGTGGCTGCTGGCGATCGTGCTGCCCTTTGGCCTGGTAGGAGAGTTGGGAAAAATCGGTGAGGGCTATGTGTGGCTGACCGTTCCCATGACCGTGCTGATCTCGTGGATCTTTTATGTGATGGAAGTAGTGGGCGATAAGAGCGAGAATCCCTTTGAGGGAGGTATCAATGATATCCCGATGACGGCCATCTGCCGCACTATTGAAATTGACTTAAGGGA
This sequence comes from Huijunlia imazamoxiresistens, assembly GCF_037132455.1. Taxonomy (NCBI): domain Bacteria; kingdom Pseudomonadati; phylum Bacteroidota; class Chitinophagia; order Chitinophagales; family Chitinophagaceae; genus Huijunlia; species Huijunlia imazamoxiresistens. Next base: position 5,591 of record NZ_JBBBEI010000005.1, read on the forward strand.
GATGCTGGGAGAAAAAGATATCCCGGGACGCATTTACCCGGTGAAGAACATTATTATGTAGGCCTATAAAAAACAAAGCCCCGGACGTTGACGTACCGGGGCTTTTTCGTTGAGCTACTAGGATTCGAACCTAGACAGACAGAACCAAAATCTGTAGTGCTACCGTTACACCATAGCTCAATTCCGTAACGGGGTGCAAAAATAGGGGTCCATACGAATTCGCCAAAAAAAGTTGAAAAAAATTTCGGGAAATAATTCAGCGCCACAGAACGATATGCTTACTGGAGCTACAGCAGCAAAGCAAAAGGAAGTGATTGCATATGTCCTTATATACGTTTATAATGAATTATTCAGGGGGCGTTTATATTTCGCAGGTGATTGCTTCCGGTGAAAGGAATGCGATGCGCAAATGGTTGATGGAACTGGAAACAGACAGCATGGAAGGATTTACAAAAGAAGACAAGCAACAGTTAATCACAGATGACTTTTCTGATGAAGACCCTGTGCCAATAGAGGGGTGCAAAAATGTCTGGTGTTTTGGTGCCAGAACTGCCAAAGAATGAGCGTTGATCAACTTTATTAAAACAGAGGTTCTTTAATCGGTAAATTTTATTTTATGCATGCTTGCCGGGATGTGTAGCCAGGGGCAGGAGAGGGTATTTGTAAAAAGTCAGGTGACGTATAAGCACAAAAAAAGCGAAGAAAAATCTTCGCCTTTTTGTTGAGCTACTAGGATTCGAACCTAGACAGACAGAACCAAAATCTGTAGTGCTACCGTTACACCATAGCTCAATTCCGTATTGGGAGTGCAAAAATAATAGCCCAGGTGGATTGCACCAAAAAAATCTTCAGATTTTTTTGAAAAGGGGGCGTTTCGCCCCCCCTTATATAGCTTTTACCAGGTAGTAGTTTCTTCTTCCCTTTTGAATCAGCAAATAGTGTCCGTGCAGCAGGAGGGAGGCGTCCACCGTAAATTGAAGGTTCTCCACCTTGTTGCGGTTGATGCTGACACCCCCGTTCTGGATCATCTTGCGGGCCTCACCCTTGCTGGGGAAAATTTTGGTATCCGCCAGGAAGGTGGTAATGTCCACACCGCTTTGCAGGGTGCTGCGCTCCACATCCACCTTTACAATGCCTTCCATGCCTTCGAGGTCCTCCACGCTCAGTGCGTCGGCCGGCGCATTCTGGCGGGCAAACAGCTTCTCGGTGGTCTCGATGGCCTTTTGGTATTCGGCCTCGCCATGGATCAACAGGGTGATTTCCTTTGCCAGCACTTTTTGCAGCACCCGCTTCGAGGCGTCGGCCCGGTGCTCGGCGATCAGCCCTTCGATCTGCGCCCGGTCGAGCATGGTGTAGATCTTGATCCATTTTTCGGCATCGGCATCGGCCGCATTCAGCCAGAACTGGTAAAACTGGAACGGCGTGGTACGTACGGGGTCGAGCCATACGTTGCCCTGCTCGGTTTTTCCGAACTTGCCGCCGTCGGCCTTGGTGATCAGCGGGCAGGTAAAGGCAAAGGCCTCGCCGCCGGCCTTGCGGCGGATGAGTTCGGTGCCGGTGGTGATGTTGCCCCACTGGTCGCTGCCGCCCATCTGCAGCTTGCAGCCTTTATTCTGGTACAGCCAGTAAAAATCGTAACCCTGGATCAGCTGGTAGGTGAACTCGGTAAAGGAAATGCCGGTCTCCCCCTCGATGCGCTTGCGCACGCTGTCCTTGCTCATCATATAGTTGACGGTGATGTGCTTGCCCACATCCCGGATAAAGCTCAAAAAGTTCATGTTCTTGAACCAGTCGTAGTTGTTCACCAGCAGGGCGGCGGTGGGTCCTTCGGAGTCGAAATTGAGCAGCTTGCGCAACTGCTTTTCGATGCCGGCAATGTTCTGCTGCAGCACGTCCTCGGTCAGCAGGTTGCGCTCGGCGCTCTTGCCGCTGGGGTCGCCCACCATGCCGGTGGCGCCGCCCACCAGCGCTACGGGCCGGTGCCCGGCCCGCTGCAGGTGCACCAATAAAAGAATCGGTACCAGGTGGCCGATGTGCAGCGAATCGGCGGTGGGGTCGATACCTACATAGCCGGCCGTCACTTCCTTGGCCAGTTGTTCCTCGGTGCCGGGCATGATATCCTGGATCATCCCCCTCCAGCGCAATTCCTCTATCAAATTCATAGAAAATTCATTTAGGCCGCAAAAATAAGGCAGGGGCCCGCAGAACGGAGCAATTTGAAAACAGATCCTCCGTTTAAATGGGGATTTCATCGATAAGTTTCACTATCTTAAAGAGGAGATAGTAATTTTGTCCGTCATCCATTACCATCAATCATCCGACAGATCCTTATTCAATATCCCTTGTTCAGGCCCCTGTGTGACACACCTCAACGCGTATTTCCTACGGAAAACAGGCTTCAGCGCCCTGGGGCCGCCAGGATTTCCTGCTGGCAAATAATTTTAGTACATATTGAATTGCGATCGCTTACCTGAAAACATTCAGCATGAAAAAGGTTACGCTACTGTGCTTTGTTTTTGTATGTCTCGCCTTCCCCTCCCTTGCCCAGTTCCGGGTATATGTAAACGAGTTCCTGAATATCGGCGCCGGCGCCCGCGGCCTGGGGATGGGCAGCGCCCAGGTGGCTTCGGTTCGCGACGGCACCGCCGGCTACTGGAACCCCGCCGGCCTGGCCGACGTGCGCGACGTGCCCAACATCAACGCCATGCACTCGGAATACTTTTCCGGCATCGGCAAGTACGACTATGCCAGCGTGGCCCTGCCCCTGTCCGGCAACCGCCGCACCCTGGGACTGACGGCCCTGCGCTTTGCCGTGGATGATATCCCCAATACCCTGACACTGGTGGAACCCGACGGCTCGCTCAACTACAACAACGTTTCTTCCTTCAGCTCGGCCGACTACGCCTTCCTGCTGTCCCTGGCCCAGAAGGTGCAGGACGAGGAGGACCGCAGCCTGCAGTTCGGCTTCAACGCCAAGGTCATCCACCGCTCGGTGGGCTCCTTTGCCCGCGCCTGGGGCTTCGGCCTTGACGCCGGCGTGCAACTGACCCGCGACCGCTGGCGCTTCGGGCTGGTAGGCCGCGATATTACCACCACCTTCAATGCCTGGAGCTTTTCCTTCACCGACCGCGAAAAGGAAACCCTCTACCTCACCAACAACGACATTCCCGTCAAGTCCACCGAAATGACCGCTCCCCGCCTGGTGCTGGGCGTGGGCCGCGACTTTCCCCTGGGCGAAAGCGCCAACCTGCTGGCCGAAGCCAACCTGGACCTGACCTTCGACGGCAAACGCAATACCCTGCTCAGCGCCGACCCGGTCAGCGCCGATCCCAAGCTCGGGCTGGAGCTGGACTTCAACAAGGTGTTCTTCCTGCGGGCAGGTATCAACAACTTCCAGCGGGCCCTGGCCGATGCCGATACCCTGAACCGCAAAAAGGTCTGGATCTACCAGCCCAGCGCCGGCGCCGGCTTCCGCATCCAGAACGTGAAGATCGATTACGCCTTTACCAACCTCGCCAACCAGTCGAACCCCCTGTTTACCCACGTCTTCTCCCTGCAGCTGGACCTGGTAAGCAATAATAACCGATAAAATCCAAGCCTAACTCCTAAAACCTTTTCCATGAAGAAAGTGCTCATTTTATTGTTGACGATGTGGGCCTTCGCCGCAAGCGCCCAGGTGTTCAATAACGAATGGATCGACTTTTCAAAAACCTATTATAAGTTCAAAGTGGCCAAAACGGGCCTGCACCGCATTTCCCAGGCGACGCTGAACACCGCCGGGCTGGGCAGCGTGCCCGCCGAACAGTTCCAGCTGTGGCGCCACGGCCAGGAAATACCCCTTTATACTTCCTCGGCCACCGGCGCGCTTTCCTCCGCGGGCTATATCGAGTTCTGGGGCGAATTGAACGACGGCAAGCCCGACAAGCAGCTGTACAAGCAGCCCGAATTCCAGCTCAACGATAAATGGAGCCTGCTCACGGATACGGCGGTTTATTTTCTGACGGTTAACCCGACGGGTGCCAACCGGCGGCTGGCGGAAACGCCCAATACCATCAGCGGCACCCCGACCCCCGAGCCCTACTTTATGCATACCGTCGGGCAATACTATAAGGCCCGCCTCAACCCCGGCCGAGGGGTCGTCATCGACGGCCAGCCTTTATATTCCTCCTGGTACGACGAAGGCGAGGGCTATACCTCGACGGAGATCGGCTCCAATGCGTCCCTCTCCCAATCCTTCACCAACCTCCAGCCCTATACCGCCGGGCCGGCCGCTACCCTCAGGGTCAGCGTTTCCGGCAACGCCTGGCGGCGCCGGAACTTCCGGGCCACCGCCTACAGCGATTCCATTACCGGCGGGCGGGTGGACTCCTTCAACGCCGTTACCCAAACGGGCTCCTTTGCCGCCAGCAAACTGACTGCCACCGCCGCCATCCAGGTCACCAACCTGTGTAATACCACCGGCTGTCCTTCGGACCGAATGGTGGTCCATAAGATAGAGCTTACCTACCCGCGTCTCTTCAATTTCGGGGGGCAGACGAACTTTGAATTCACCCTGCCGGCCAGCACCGGCACCAAGTACCTGGAGATCACCAACTTTTCCCTGCAGTCGACCACGCCGGTGTTGTATGACCTGACCAATGGAAGGCGGTACGTAGCCGTGCTGACCGGCTCCACCGTCAAGGTGTTGCTGCAGCCCTCGGCCACCGAGCGCCGGCTGGTGCTGGTGAACCAGGCAGCAACCAATATCACCGCCGTCGACGGGCTGGTTTCCCGCAGCTTTACCAACTATGCCCAGGCGGCCAACCAGGGCGACTACCTGATCATTACCAACGGGGCCCTGACCTCCGGGGGCAGCGCCGTGGACGATTACAAGGCCTACCGCAGCTCCGCCGCCGGCGGCAGCTACCGGGCCCAGGTGTACCTGATCGACGAGCTGGTGGACCAGTTTGGCTTCGGCATTAAAATGACGCCCCTGGCCGTGCGGAACTTTATCTGGTATGCCCGCCAGCGGTTTTCCCAGGCCCCGAAGCATGTGTTCCTGCTGGGCAAAGGCCTGCACTATACCGACCAACGCACCTATGAAGCGAACGCCAACCTGCCCCTGCTGCACCTGGTGCCCACCTTTGGCTACCCGGCTTCCGACTTCCTGTTGAGTGCTGAGCACGGCAGTGCCGTACCCCAGACGCCGATCGGGCGCCTGTCGGTCATCAACCAAACCGAGATTGCCGAATACCTGAAAAAGGTAAAGGAGCAGGAAGCAAACCAGCAGGCGCTGTCGCCGAAAGTGGAAGACCGGGCCTGGACGAAGAACGTGGTGCATACCATCGGCGTCAGCGAGCCGTCGCTGCTGGGGCTGATCCAGTCGTATATGAATTACTACAGCAGCGTGGTCACCGATACGCTCTATGGCGGCAAGGTCACTACCTTTTCCCGCACCAGCAGCGGAACGATCTCCCAGCTGACCAGCAAAAAGTTCGACAGCCTGATGACCGAAGGCATCAGCTTTATCACCTATTTTGGCCACTCCGCCACCGGTACGCTGGACTTTAACCTGGAAAATCCCGAGGTGTACAAGAACGTGGGCAAATACCCCATGTTCGTGGCGCTCGGCTGCAATGCGGGCAACCTGTACAGCTTCGATACCAAGCGCCTCGTGGCCCGCGAAGCCCTGTCCGAAAAGTACGTGCTGGCGCCCGGCAAGGGCATGATCGGCTTTGTGGCCAGCACCAGCTTCGGCATCGTAAATTATTTCAACATCTGGGGCACCGGTTTTTACCAGGCCCTGGCGCGGACCGATTACGGCAAAACCATCGGCGAGCTGATGAAGGTGTCCGCCGCCCGCCACCTGGTGCTGGACAACGACTTTTATTCCCAGGCCATCGTGTCGCAGCTGCAGCTGAACGGCGACCCGGCCATGAAGCTGAATACCCATGAAAAGGTCGACTACGCCCTGACGGACCCCATGGTGGAGATCAATCCCACCTTTATTTCCGTGGCCGAGAATTCCTTCCGGGTCAAGGCCCGGTGGACCAACCTCGGTAAAACCACCAACCGCAAGATGGTCGTCGAGTTCAAACGCGAGTTCCCCGACCGCAGCGTGCGGGTCGTGCACCGCGAAACCCTGGACAGCCGCCATTTCGAGGATTCCGTGGTGGTGGACCTGCCCATCGACGCCTTGCGCGACAAGGGCACCAACAAGCTGACCATCACCGTGGACGCCGACAACCAGGTGGATGAATTCTTTGAATCCAACAACTCGGTGACCAAGGAGTTCGTCATTTTCGAGGACGAGGCCCGCCCGGTTTACCCCTACAATTTTTCGATCGTCGGCCAGCCGAACCCGCACTTCTTTGCCTCCACGGCCGACCCCTTCAGCCGCAGCAAGGAATACCGGCTGGAGATCGATACCACCGAGCTGTTCAACTCTTCGCTGAAGGTTTCCCAGTCCCTGTCCAGCTCCGGCGGCCTGCTGGAATTCAGCCCCACCCTCTCGCTCCGGGATAATACCGTTTATTTCTGGCGGGTGGGTACTGTGCCGGCTACCGGCAGCATCAAGTGGACCAACTCTTCGTTCCTGTACCTGGCGGGCGGGCAACCCGGCTTCAACCTGTCGCACCTGTACCAGCAGTTCAAGACCACGCCGGAACTCCTTTCCCTCGATTCCACTTCCCGGCGCTGGACCTTTGACCCCGTAAGCAACAACTTATTTATCCGCAACGCGGTCTGGGGTACGGCTACCACCCAGGAGGGCGACCTGGTCGTCAACGTGAACAACGCCTCCTATATCCGCAATACCTGTAACTACGGCTGGATCTTCAATGTGTTCGATAAAACCACCTTCAAGCCCTGGCGCAATGCCGTTTCGGGCGGGCAGGGGCTGTACGGCAGCCTGCCGCCGACCTGTGGGGAAAGCCGGATGTACAACTTCGAGTTTTTTAACGATACGGCCGGCCGCCGCAAGGCGCTGAACTTCCTGCGCCAGGTGCCCGACGGCTTTTATGTGGTGGTGCGCAACCAGCCGTACTCCGCCGTCAACAGCAACCAGTATGTCAGCAACTGGCAGGCGGATGCCAACATTTACGGGGCGAACAACACCCTGTACAGCGAGTTGAAGAAAAACAATGTGACCATCATCGATTCCTTCTACCGGCCGAGGGCTTTTGCCGCCGTCTTCAGCAAGAACAATCCCCAGTTTGCGCCCCGGCAGGGTGCCACCGAAGGATTGAACGATAAGCTGACCCTGTCGGCCGACCCCCTTTCCTCGGGCTCCTCCGGCACGGTGGCTTCGCCCGTCTTCGGCCCGGCCAAAGCCTGGAAGCAGTTCAGCTGGGAAGGCACTTCGCTGGAGGCCAATTCAACGGACATTGCCCGGGTGACGATCGAGGGCATCGACAACAACGGGAACACCAGCACCCTGCTCAATAATATCGACCGCAGCCAGGGCACGGTGGACCTTTCTTCTATCGATGCGGCGGAATTCCCCTTCCTGCGGCTCCGGATGACCAGCATCGATTCGGCCAACTTTACGCCCTACCAGCTCAAATACTGGCGGCTGGCGTACGACCCGGCGCCGGAAGGAGCCGTGGCACCCAATCTTTATTTCCGGATGAAGGATACCCTGGCCCCCGGCGAGCCGATCGAGCTGAAGCTGGCATTCAAAAATGTCAGCCCCACCCGCTTCGACAGCCTGCTGGTAAAAGCGGTGGTTACCGACCGCAACAACGTGGAGCACGTAGTGCCCGTGGAGCGTACGCGGCCGCTGCCCGGAGGCGACACCCTTACCCTGACCCTGAACGTCGATACCCGGGAGCTGACGGACGCCAACTCGCTGTACGTGGACTTTAATCCCGACAACGACCAGCCCGAACAGCACCATTTCAATAACTTCATCTTCCGCAACTTCCTGGTCCGGGGCGACAACCAGAGCCCGATCCTGGACGTGACCTTCGACAACGTGCACATCCTGAACCGCGATATCGTGTCGGCCAAGCCGCACATCGTGATCCGGCTGAAGGACGAGTCGGAAAAGCTGCTGCTGTCCGATACGGCGCTGATGACGGTAAAAGTGCGTTATCCCGACGGGCACCTCCAGACGTTCGCTTACGACAATGATACCCTGCAGTTCCAGCCGGCCACCCAGAGCGCCGACAATACCGCCACCCTATCGTTCCGGCCGTCCTTTTCCGAAGACTCGGGCGAGGGCGAATATGAGCTGATCGTTTCGGGTCGCGACGTCAGCGGCAACGAGGCCGGCGAAAGCGATTACCGGGTGGCGTTCCAGGTCATCAACAAGCCCATGATCTCCAACCTGCTGAACTATCCCAACCCCTTCACCACCTCTACAGCCTTCGTGTTTACCCTGACAGGTTCGGAAGTGCCGCAGAATATGCGGATCCAGGTGCTGACGGTCACCGGCAAGGTGGTGCGGGAGATTACCAAGGAGGAACTGGGACCGCTGCATATCGGCCGCAACATCACCGAGTTCAAGTGGGACGGCACGGACCAATACGGGCAGCGGCTGGCCAACGGGGTGTACCTCTACCGGGTGCTGACCAATTTGAACGGCAAGTCGCTGGAAAAGCTCACCACCACCGACGGCAAGAATGCCGACAATACCGATAAGTATTTTAATAAGGGTTATGGAAAGATGTACCTGATGCGATAGTGGGATTTCGGATGTCGGATGTCGGATTTCGGATCCCCGTGAAAGTTGATAATGCTTTACGTAATAAAAAGCCCCCGAAACCCGGGGGCTTTTTATTACGTATTTAGGTTGTTTCTTTTAAGCAAAGAACCCATCAATTGTCAAGTGATTCGAAATCCGAAATCCGACATCCGAAATCACCTCTGCCAGGTGTATAAAAAATAGGGCGGAAAGGTCAGGAAGGGCGTCAGCTTGCCCTGGGGCAGTTCGCTGCTCAGCAGGGGAATGAGCCAGGGTGCGCTGAAAAGGATGATGATCTTTCCCTGGGTGTCCAGTTTTTGAAGCATCGTGGCCAGCAGGTCGCGGATCTGCTCCTTTTTGTAAAACGAAAGCGGGATAGAGCTGATGATGTAATTGGCGGTAAAATCCCCCGGCAGGGCGCCGGCAAAATGAAAGGCATCGCTATGGTGCACCTGCACGTGCGGGAACCGCTGCTTCAGGAAACCCGTAGCCGCCTCGTCGATCTCGAATACATGGAAGTGGCCCTGGCGGGCAGGGGTAAGCCGCTTCACCACTTCGGCGGTGATCTCTCCTTTGCCGGCCCCGATCTCGATGATGTTGACCCGGCCCCTGGACGGAGCGATTTCGGCCACCAATCGGGAAATGATCCTTTTGGGTGTTTCCCGGACGGCCCCGGTGGTGAAGATGTTCTTTAGGTAGCTCATACAGTTGGGTAAGAAAACGGTGAATGCCGCTTCCCTTTAAGGGGAAACAGGGTGCCAAATATCCTTTCTTTTTTCAACTACACGCTCTACTGTTTTTTCGTTGTTCCGGATCGAGAGGTGGTATACGTCCCCGGTTTTGGAAAGCGTTCCATAGGGCTGGCTGCAGGCTTCCACGCTGTTGATCTCCAGTTCGAAGTCGGCGGGAGGGGCATGCAGCGAACGGCCCTGCCAGCACCCGGGCACCGGCGACTGGATGCGTTCGGCCACGGTGGGGGCCACATCCAGCAGGGTGGCGCCTTCGAGGTTTTTGTACCAGTCGCGGTCCTGGTCGTAAATGAGCAGCGGCACGGAGATCAGCTTTTCGTGCACGCTGCCGCCATGCCGCCAGGCGTTGTTTTCGCCAAACAGTTCGCCATGGTCCGCCACGATAAACACGGTGGCGTTCTGCAGCAGGTTTTGCTGTTTGAGGTGGTCAAACACCTGGCGGATGACGTAGTCGGCCTGCAGGACGCCGTTGTCGTAGTTGTTGACCAGGGCGGTTTCCTTACCGGTGGTCAGCCCGATCTTGTCGGGGAGGAATTTGCGGAACGGCTGGTTGCGCTTGCCCAGCATGTGGGTGGACAGCAGGTGCAGGTACACGAAGGAGTTGGCCGGCAGCGGGGTGTTGCGGAACTCCTGGAGGGTCTGCAGGTCGTCGTCGTTCTGGACCCGCGGGTTCTTGGAGCTTTCATAATAATAATCGCAGTTGCCCCGGTACAGGGCCGACAGGCCGTACCAGTCGCGGTGAAAGCCGGTGAGAAAGGCATAGGTACGATAGCCCGAAAGCTTCATGAACTTCATCAGGCTGAGGCCGTTGTAGCCGAACTCGTTCCAGCTGCGGGAAAAGAACAGGCCCGAAATGCCGCCGATGGTCATGGTGGAAGGAGAGAAGGCGTTCTTCACCACCTGCAGCTTTTGTTGCCGGTACAGGCTGTCGAGGAAAGGGGCGGTCTGGCGGTCGTAGCCGTAAAACGGCAGGTGATCGCTGCGCAGGGCGTCGGCCAGGATCAGGATAATGGAGCGGCCGCTTTGCGTGTTCGGCCGGACCGAGTCGATGCAGGGCCGGTCGTTCAGGCCTTTCTGGTAGCGTACCCGGTCAAAGGCCAGGTCGTTTTCCTTTCCCCACATTTCGCCGAGTGTAAATTCCAGCAGGGGTTCTTCGGCAAAATGCATCACCCGCTTCAGCGCCCACAACTGCTGGTGAAACAGTACGGCCAGCACCAGCAGGCCCGTGGCGGCCATCCACGACTTTTTCCGGTTAGCGGGCTGCTTCCAGGGCTGAACGGCGGCCTGCAGCCCGTCCGGCCGGGGACGCAGCCACCCGAACAGGGCGGCCAACAGGCCCAGGTAGAGCAGCAGCAACAGCCCGGAGATCCATTTTTCCACCGGCATGATGCCGATGAAGTCGGGCAGCGAAAAGAAGTAGTTGCCCAGGATGGGCAGGGTGATGGTTTTGTTCCAGAAAAAATTGCTTCCCAGCATCAGCAGGTAAAACTGGGTAAGGGAAAAGAAGAACAACCCGTTGACGCCATACAGCAGGGCCGAACGGGTGGGCCGGTGGCCGACAAAGAGGGCAATGCCGGCATTGAGCAGGAACAGCCCCCCGTACACCAGCGCCATCACCAGCAGGTGGTAGGCCGGGACCGTCCAGTGGTAATTAAAAAAACACAGGAGCGCCAGGCTGGCAGCCAGGGAGAGAAGGGCGAAAAAAGAGATAATGCGTTTCATAAGGTTAGGGCATTAAGGCCGGGAGGCCGGGCGGGGCGCCGCCGTTGGTGCAAAAAGGTTTTCAAAAAGCTGAAAGAGGCCGCAGAACAGAAAAACAGGCACCAGCGTCAGCAGGAACCGGTTGTGGTAGTCGTCGCACTGCAAACAAACCGCCAGGGCAAAGGACCCGATCAGCAGGGCGGACAGCCAGGCATAGGGCGGACGCGGGCGGGACCCCCGCAGCAGGTTGCCGATAAGGGGCAGGTAGAACAGGGCGCCCAGGAGGGCCAGGTAGGCATTGTGCGCCGGGCTGTAGTAAGGCCGCACCAGCAGGAAAAAGGCCTGCAGCCGCCGGGCCGACAGGGACAGGAACTCCGCGGGATAGGCGGTAATATAGGCTGCGAGCTGGCCCAGGGGCGAGCGGTCTTTTAAAAGTTCCAGGCTGTGGCGCCCCCTGGTGGGCAGGTCGCAGATAATATAATGGTATTCCGCCGGCTTCAGGATCTGCCAGTCGTTGATGTTGCCCAGGATCACGTTGGCCGCCGCCGCGGATACCAGCAGGCCGGCGCCCAGGCCCAGTAGCCACCATAACCGCAACCGGCCGTTGCCGTGCAGCACCAGGTACAGCAGCCAGCAGGGAAGAAACAGGATGCCCAGGGGACGGGAGGCGATGACCACCGCCAAACAGGCCAGCTGCAGGCCCACGACCCGCAGGGTCAGCGGCGGCCGCCGCAGGCAGGAAGCGAAAAACAGCAGGGAGGCGCTGTAGAACAGCGATTCGGTGTACAGGTACACATTCCAGTGCTGGTAGGGCAGGCAGGCCAGGAGCAGCTGCGTGGTCAGGAGTGCACTGAAGGGAGCCGCCTGCAGCCGGCGCAGGGCCCGGAAGAAGGCCAGCGTCGCCAGCAGGTTGGCCAGCAGCTGCAGCGCCACCGCCAGGCCAAAGCCGCCCTTCAGCTTCAGGCTGAAGGCGATGACCAGCGTGGTGGTCAGGTAAAAGAAATAGCGGACGCCGGGCAGCGCGCCGGTTTGCAGCAGGCGTTGGGCGGCGCGGATGTATTTTTCACTTTCCAGCACCGGCTGGATGCCGGTATGCAGCAACAGGCCCCCCTGCACCAGCAGCCAGGCCAGCACCACCAGCACGAACTGGGTGCGCGCCGTACGGATCCCGGGCAGGAAAAATTTGCCGCCTGCCTTATGGGGAAGTTGCCAAGGATTGATCATCTGCGGAAATCAGGCAGAAAGCCGGGCGTTTCTTAATATATATTTACCGATCATGTCGAATTCGAGGTTCACCGGGGCGCCTTCCTTTAAATACTGCAGGTTGGTGTGGGCGAAGGTGTAGGGAATGATCGCCACTTTGAGCGTGTTGCGGCTGACGTCGAAGGCAGTGAGGCTGATGCCGTCGATGCAGATAGAGCCCTTTTCAATGACCAGGGGCGCGAAGCCTTCGGGGAATTCAAACACGATCTCGGTGCTGCCGCCGCAATCGGTCATGCTGCGGCAACGGCCGGTGGCATCCACATGGCCCTGTACAAAATGGCCGTCCAGGCGGCTGGAGGGCTGCAGGCTGCGTTCGAGGTTCACAAAGCTGCCCGCTTCCCATTGGTGCAGGCTGGTTTTCTCCAGGGTTTCCTTCACGGCCGTTACCTGGTGAAGGCCGTCCTCCAGGCGTTCCACGGTCAGGCACACGCCGTTATGGGCAAGGCTCTGGTCCACTTTCAGGTCGGCAAACAGGGGCGATTCCACCCAGAAGGTTTTGTTCGTTCCCTGCGCACTTACGCGTTTCACCTGGCCCAGGGCTTCGATAATTCCGGTAAACATGGCGTAAATTTCGGGGTTTTTGATTTTTCTTTTGGAAGAAATTAAAAATGGGCCTTATCTTTGCAATCCCAAAAAGTAAAAAGCAATTAAAGGAGGTATAATATTATGCTAATCATCGATTCGAAAGACTGCGAAAACATAGACAAGGCCCTGAAGAAGTACAAGAAGAAATTCGAAAAGGCTAAGATCTTGTTGCAGTTGCGTGAACGCCAGGCGTTCATTAAGCCGTCCATCCGGCGTCGTGGCCAAGTGCTGAAAGCCGTCTACAAGCAACAGATAGCCAGCGGCAAGATTGAAGCTTAATACCTCTCTGCCAGGATATTGATTGAATAGCTGCAAAGTTTCCTACTTTGCAGCTATTCTTTTATGCAGCCATCCCCTCCGCCTCCCCCCGTTCAGTCCTTCCTGGACTACCTGCGTTTGGAAAAACGCTTCTCCCCGCACACCCTGCTGGCCTACCAGGCCGACCTGGACCAGTTTTTTGATTTTTTGCAACGCACCTACGGCGCCCTTTCCCTGCCGCAGATCAGCCACAGCTATATCCGCACCTGGCTGGCTTCCCTTAAGGACGAAGGATGGACGGGCAAGACCCTCAACCGGAAGATCTCCACCCTGCGCTCCTTCTTCAAGTACCAGGTAAAGACCGGAACGGTGGAGCAGACCCCCATGGCCAAAATAGTGGCGCCTAAATCTGAAAAGCGCCTGCCGCAGTTTGTAGGCGAAGCGGAAATGGCCAACCTGCTGCAGCTCGTAGAGTTCCCCGACGACTGGAAGGGGCGGACCGACCGCCTGCTGCTGCTGCTGCTGTACCATACCGGCATGCGCCTGAGCGAGCTGACGGGGCTGCAGGAAGCAGGCCTCCATCCCGCCCAGTGCACGCTGAAGGTGCTGGGCAAAGGCGGCAAGGAGCGGATCCTGCCCCTCAGCGCCGCCCTTATGGCCGAGCTACAGGCGTATTTGGGCGCTAAAAGGGCGTTAGCGGCAGGGGAGGGGCCCCTGGCCACCACGGTGCTGGTAACGGAAAAAGGGGCGCCCTTGTCGCCGCGCAGCGTGTATGCCACGGTGAAGAAGTACCTGGGCCTGGTAACGACCATCGAAAAGAAGAGTCCGCACGTGCTGCGGCACAGTTTTGCCACCCACCTCACCAACAGCGGCGCCGACCTGAACGCGGTGAAGGAACTGCTGGGGCATAGCAGCCTGGCAGCCACCCAGGTATACACCCACAACACCATTGAAAAGCTCAAAACTATCTACAAACAGGCGCATCCCAAAGCCTGAAAAAAGGGTGTCATTTTCTGGTAACTTTTTCCGGGTTATTCTTGGATTAAATCCCCTGATGGCCTAACTTCATAGAAATCTGTTACCCCAAAACAACAGCTCTTTATTTATTCTTTCACGTAAAATATCACTTCTATGAACGTACACATTCAAACGCTTCATTTTGACGCCGACAGGAGATTGGTAGAGTATGTAACCAAAAAGGTTGAGAAGTTGAATACATTCCATGACAGGATTATTAAGGTCGACGTGTTCTTGAAGCTTGATAATGTGGTACATACGATCAAGGACAAAATAGCTGAGATCAGAGTGCATGTACCCAAGGCTGATTTTTTCGTAAAATCAACCAGCAAATCGTTCGAAGCATCTTTTGATGAGGCTTTCGATTCGCTGGTCAACCAAATCAAAAGAAAGAAAGAAAAACAAGTAGCTTAAAAACTCCCGAATTATGTGTAGACCCCTGATAATCAGGGGTCTTTTTTTTGCCTTTAAAAAATCAAAAAAAAATTTGGCGAAATTGTTGGTGGTTTGGCGAATCCCCTTACTTTTGCACTCCCCACAACGGAATACAGTTCTTTAAAAGTAAACAAAACGCCACTTTAGCTCAGCTGGTAGAGCAACTGATTTGTAATCAGTAGGTCGTTGGTTCGATTCCGACAAGTGGCTCTGAAGTTTCGGATTGCAAAAAAAAGTACAAAAATAAATTTGGTTGTTTGAAAAAATAACCGGTACTTCGCAGCCCGAAATTGCTCCGGGCA
>NZ_JBBBEI010000005.1:20633-372216 GCF_037132455.1 Huijunlia imazamoxiresistens
CTCCTGCCCACGTTCTTTGAAATTTACGATCCATCGGCAAATGTCCTTCTTCCGGGAAGGGGAGTTGCGGACGGGTTGTAAATCCATCAGCGGGAGTAGCTCATTTGGTAGAGCGATAGCCTTCCAAGCTATAGGTGGCGAGTTCGAGCCTCGTCTCCCGCTCTGAAAAGTCTTATGAGTCGAAATGGACTAATAAAGTGGTGCACGCTTTTATAGTATATACGCTGACTTCAATGACTCCGTACAAGCCGTTGTAGCTCAGTGGTAGAGCACTTCCTTGGTAAGGAAGAGGTCGTGAGTTCAATTCTCATCAACGGCTCAAAATTTCCGTGGCTTCCACAGTGAGGCCGGTGAAGTGTCCCGATGAACGGGAAAGCCGTGAATCGTTCTTTCTTCAGCGGCTTTTTTTGTGCGTTGTAAAGAATGGCAAAGATGGCTCTTCATTGCGGCGGGCCCCAGGGCCAGGTGGATTGGGGAGCGGATACCATAGGAAAATATCCTTCGATAACATGAAAATGGTAAGAGGGTTTTTTGATTTTGAAATAAAATTTGTAACTCCACAACTAAAAACCGATAACGATGTCTAAAGAGACCTTTAAGAGGGAGAAACCTCACGTTAACGTTGGAACCATTGGTCACGTAGACCACGGTAAAACCACCCTGACCGCCGCTATCACCGACATCCTTTCCAAAAAGGGTTTAGCTACGGCCAAAAAATATGATGAAATCGATGGTGCTCCCGAAGAAAAAGAACGCGGTATCACCATTAACACTGCCCACGTTGAATACCAAACCGCTAACCGTCACTACGCTCACGTTGACTGTCCTGGTCACGCTGACTACGTGAAGAACATGATTACCGGTGCGGCTCAGATGGACGGCGCTATCTTAGTTGTGGCTGCTACAGATGGTCCCATGCCCCAGACAAAAGAGCACATCCTGCTGGCTCGTCAGGTAGGCGTTCCCCGGATCGTTGTTTTCATGAACAAAGTTGACCTGGTGGATGATCCGGAACTGCTGGAACTGGTAGAGATGGAAATCCGCGAGCTGCTGAGCTCTTACGGTTTCGACGGCGACAACACCCCCATCATCAAAGGCTCCGCCACCGGCGCTCTGGCTGGCGAAGACAAGTGGGTGAAAGCTGTGGAAGACCTGATGGATGCCGTAGATACCTACATTCCCCTGCCTCCCCGTCCCGTTGACCAGGCCTTCCTGATGTCGGTGGAAGACGTATTCTCGATCACTGGCCGTGGTACCGTTGCTACCGGTCGTATCGAAAGAGGTCGTATCAAAGTGGGTGAGCCCGTTGAGATCGTAGGTCTGCAAGAGACTCCCCTGACTTCTACTTGTACCGGTGTGGAAATGTTCCGCAAACTGCTGGACGAAGGTGAAGCTGGTGACAACGCCGGTCTGCTCCTCCGCGGTATCGACAAAAACCAGATCCGTCGCGGTATGGTTATCTGCAAACCCGGTTCGATCACTCCCCACACCGAATTCAAAGGCGAAGTTTACGTACTGAGCAAAGAAGAAGGTGGCCGTCACACGCCGTTCTTCCAGAAATACCGTCCTCAGTTCTACTTCCGTACAACGGACGTAACCGGTGAGGTGGAACTGCCTGCTGGCACCGAGATGATCATGCCTGGCGATAACACTTCCCTGACCGTTCGTCTGATCCAGCCGATCGCCATGGAAAAAGGTCTGAAATTCGCGATCCGCGAAGGTGGCCGTACCGTTGGTGCCGGTCAGGTGACTGAAATCCTGAAATAAGACTTCCTTAGCAATAAGGCATCTTTATACATAAAAAGTGCCGGTGCAACACCCGGCACTTTTTATCCACTCTCTTAAAATCTTGTACAGCGCCAATTGCATAGTTAGTTATCTTTGTGTTTTGTACCTGATACACGGGCATAGTTCAATGGCAGAATAGCGGTCTCCAAAACCGTTGATGGGAGTTCGAATCTCTCTGCCCGTGCTAATTAATCGAAAGTTTGAAGTTTTATAATCACCGGTTATGAACTTCAAACTTTATCATTTCATAACGTAGAACCAAATGAATAAAGTTTCCAACTACTTCCGCGACTCCATGAAGGAGTTGACCGAGAAAGTAACCTGGCCCAACTGGGACCAACTGCAGCAGTCCACCATGATCGTTCTGGGCGCTACACTCGTGATTACCGCAATGGTTGGGTTGATGGACTTTGTAGCTGGCGCTTTGCGATACGTTTACCAACTTTTTTAAAATGGAAGCAACAACCCAAAATACCCCGGAACAACAACAGCAGGATACCAAATGGTACGTGCTGCGGGTAGTAAGCGGCAAGGAACGGAAAGTAAAGGAAGTGCTCGATAAGGAAATCTCCCGCGGTGGGTGGGGTAACGTCGTAAAACAGGTTTTCTTACCCGTAGAAAAAGTATACAAGGTTCAGAACGGTAAAAAGGTCATGCGGGAGCGCAACTACTATCCCGGTTATGTCATGATCGAAGTAGCCGACGGCAAATTAAGCGACGACCTGCGCGATACCATCAAGGGTGTTACCAGCGTCATCCATTTTCTGGGAAAAGACAACCCGATCGCCCTCCGCAAGGCCGAAGTGAACAAGATGCTGGGCAAGATGGACGAAATGGCCGAAGCCGGCGGTGTCAGCATGAGCGAACCCTTTATCGTAGGGGAGACCATCAAGATCATCGAAGGCCCGTTCAACGACTTCAACGGTGTGATCGAAGAAGTGAACGACGAGAAGAAAAAACTGAAAGTGACCGTAAAGATCTTCGGACGTTCCACCCCGGTAGAACTGAACTACATGCAGGTAGAAAAGATCAGCTAAGCACTACAAGATATTTTTGGAAACAGGCTCCCCTCCGGAGCCTGTTTTTTTGTTGTTACAGAAAGATTAAAAGGTGGGAAAAAATCCTACTGCACCTGGAATTTGGAAGTTAATTTCACTACCTTTGCGCTCCCAAAATGAAGTTCTTTAGTTTTCTAGAAAAGGAATATTGAGGAATTTGGGAGTCTCGCCGCCGGCGGGACGCTTGAACCAATAAATCAGAAGAAAAATGGCAAAAGAAATCACTGGCTATGTAAAGCTTCAGTGCAAGGGTGGCCAGGCCAACCCCGCACCTCCGATTGGTCCTGCGCTGGGTTCCAAAGGTGTGAACATCATGGAATTCTGCAAGCAGTTCAACGCACGCACCCAGGACAAGATGGGCAAGGTGCTTCCCGTGCTGCTGACCGTTTACTCCGACAAGTCTTTCGACTTTATCATCAAAACGCCCCCTGCAGCCGTACAGCTGAAGGATGCCGCTAAAATTCAAAGTGGTTCAAAAGAGCCGAACCGTAACAAGGTTGGTAAAGTAACCTGGAACCAGGTGGAAGAGATCGCCAAGGACAAAATGGCTGATCTGAACTGCTTTACCCTGGAAAGCGCCATGAGAATGGTTGCCGGTACCGCTCGCTCCATGGGTCTGACCGTAGAAGGTGCTGCTCCCTGGCAATCTTAATTTTGAACTTCCTTAAAAAGAATTAAACAATGGCTTTCATTCCCAAGAAAAGAAAAGCGGCAAACGCGAAAGTTGATGCCAATAAAGTATATTCCTTGAAAGAGGCTACTGCCCTGGTAAAGGAAATTACTACCTGCAAATTCGATGCCTCCGTTGATATACATGTCCGTTTAGGCGTTGATCCTAAAAAAGCCGATCAGGCAATCCGTGGTACCGTTAGCCTGCCTCATGGTACTGGTAAAACCAAGCGTGTACTGGTGCTGGCCGGCCCCGAACAGGAAGCTGCCGCCAAAGGCGCCGGTGCCGACTACTTCGGTTTAGAAGAATTCGTGCAAAAGATCGAAGGCGGCTGGACCGACGTGGACGTGATCATCGCCACTCCGGCCGTAATGCCCAAGATCGGCCGCCTGGGTAAGATCCTGGGTCCCCGCAACCTGATGCCCAACCCCAAGACCGGTACCGTTACCAACGACGTAGCGTCTGCCGTGAAGGAAGTTAAAGGTGGTAAAATCGCCTACAAGGTAGATAAAGCCGGTATCATCCACGCTTCTATCGGCCGCGTAAGCTTCAGCCCTGAGAAACTGGTAGAGAACAGCACCGAGCTGATCAACGCCCTGATCAAGGCCAAGCCTGCTACCGCCAAAGGCACCTACCTGAAAGGTCTGTCCGTGGCCAGCTCTATGAGCCCCGGCATTACCGTAGACACTAAAGGTTTTATTCACTAATCAGGTGATTTTTTCCGGATCATCTAAAACGAATTGAGACATGAACAAAGATCAAAAAAATGAAGTGATAGAAGCGTTGAAGGAGAAATTCTCCCAGTACAACAACTTCTATGTTACCAATACAGAATCGCTGAGCGTTGACCAGGTAGGTAAACTGCGTCGCATTTGCTTCAACAAGCAAGTGGAGATGAAAGTGGCCAAGAACACCCTGATCAAGAAAGCCCTGGAATCTCTGGACAGCGAGCGTTATGCCGATGTTTACGAGTCCCTGAACGGTGTAACCGCCCTGCTGTTCTCCGAGAACGCCAAAGAACCCGCGCTGATCATCTCCGACTTCCGCAAGGAAAGCAAAGGTGAACTGCCTACGCTGAAAGCCGCCTTCATCGACGGCGACGTATTCAGCGGCGACGACCAACTGGAAGCCCTGACCACGCTGAAGAGCAAGAACGATCTTATCGGCGAAGTTATCGGCCTGCTGCAATCGCCTGCCAAGCGTGTTATCTCTGCTCTTAACGCAGGTAACAAACTGGCTGCCCTGGTTAAAGCCCTGGAAGAAAGAGAAGCCCAATAAGCGCTCGGTTCCTGATTATTTCGAATCCTACGTCTTCGGGTATAAGTGAAGACACAACATAAAACCCTCCGCCGGAGCGGATAGCTGTGAAGGCGGTTTAAAAAGTAAAAAAATGGCAGACTTAAAAGCATTTGCTGAACAACTGGTAAACCTTACCGTTAAAGAAGTTAACGAATTAGCTCAGATCCTGAAAGACGAATACGGCATTGAGCCCGCAGCTGCTGCTGTAGCTGTTGCTGGTCCCGCTGCTGCTGCTGCTCCTGCTGCAGAAGAGAAGACCTCTTTCAACGTAGTTCTGAAAGCTGCTGGTCCTAACAAACTGAACGTTGTTAAGGTTGTTAAAGACCTGACTGGCCTGGGCCTGAAAGAAGCAAAAGACCTGGTTGACGGCGCTCCCAAGCCCGTTAAAGAAGGCGTAGACAAAGCTACTGCCGAAGGTCTGGTAGCCAAGCTGAAAGAAGCTGGTGCTGAAGTTGAAATTGCTTAATCAATCAACTCCTTCGAATAAAAAAGCCTTCCCGTTTGGGAAGGCTTTTTTATTGGGCGTAGACCTCACCCGGTTTCGCCTACGGCGAAACCGGGTGAAGTTCCACCGTTACATAGGGCCGGATCTTTTCCATGGTGGTTGCATCCAGCAAGTGGATTTTTTTCAGCTCCTCCACCGACTGATAAGGGCCATGCTGCAGCTGGTACTCCACAATAGCGTTGGCCAGGTGCCATTGAATATAGGGATGGGCTTTTAATTCGTCCTTGCCGGCAGTATTGATGTTGATCTTCCGGACGTCATGGGCCGAAACGGTAAAGTAAGGCTGGAGCTGCTGAAAGGTGGAATCCGGCAGGCCGTAGGTTTCGCCCAGTTGCCGGACGGAATGAAAACCGCCCAGCTTTTCGCGGAAGTTCACAATCCGGGCCGCCAGCCTGCTGCCGATGCCGGGCAGGGCAATAAAGGCAGTGGTGTCGGCGGTATTGATGTTCAGCACGGCAAGGGTTCGTTTGGGTCGTTCCTCCCGGGAGTAGGAGGGCGCGGAGGAAGGGGAGGGGGCTGCGGCAATGTTCATATACTCCTTCACGTATTCATAAAACCCTTCGGGCAGGCTGTAGATCTTTTTCAAATCTTCGGGCCGGCGGAAGCGGCCGCCCTTCTGGCGGTAGCGAACAATGGTCCGGCTGGTGCGGGCATTCAGGCCAAGCTTCATCCAGCCTTCTTCCGGCAGCGTGTTGGGATCAAAAACGAAGCGCTCGCCTTTGACGAAACCGGTCCGGGCTGCAGGGGCTGATTTCCGACTAAAATCACCCGGTGTACCGTTTCGTTTATAAAAAGGATTCTCCTTATCTTCCGCTTCCCGGCGCTCCAGGGTGTCGAAGGCGCTCAAAAGGGCAGTGTCGGTAGCCAGGCGGACGGCTTCGGGCGGGGAGGAAAAGAGAACAGGCAGCAAATAGATGGTCAGCAGGAGCAGGAAAAAGCAGAGCAGGCCGATTCGGTCCTTCCGGGAAAAGCGGAGATAATCATCTTTGACGTTTTGCCAGCCCATAAACGGCGTTCTTCCTAAAATAATCTAAAAATTCGTATTGGCGTAATCTTTGATGCCAGAATTTCTTGGATTTGCAGGGGAAATGTTTATTTTTGCAACCCTTTAGTTTTGGCCAAAAACATTTTGACGTTATCAAATATATCTAAGTAGTTAAGTTTCAAGGATTTTGCCCGTAGAACGGCAGAAACCTGAAACTGATTTGTGCGTCAATAAACTCTAAAACCGGTTTTTATACATATGCCTTCATCAACAATGGATCTAAGGGTCAATTTCGGCAAAATTGGAAAAATTGCTGAAACTCCTGACCTTCTTGCAGTTCAGATTCAGTCGTTTAAAGAGTTTTTCCAGTTAGAGACTACTCCGGACAAAAGAAACAACGAAGGTCTGTTCCGTGTGTTTAAGGAGAACTTCCCCATTACCGACACCCGTAACATATTCGTGCTTGAGTTCCTGGATTACTTCATCGATCCGCCCCGCTACTCGATTGAGGAGTGTATGGAGCGTGGCTTAACCTACGCCGTGCCTCTGAAGGCAAAGCTCCGCTTAAGCTGTAACGATGAAGAGCACATCGACTTCCAGACGATTGTTCAGGACGTGTTTTTGGGCAACATCCCCTACATGACCCCCCGCGGCACCTTTGTGATCAACGGCGCCGAGCGTGTCGTGGTTTCCCAGCTGCACCGCTCCCCCGGCGTATTCTTCGGTCAGTCGATCCACCCCAACGGTACCAAGATCTACTCCGCCCGCGTGATCCCCTTCAAGGGCGCCTGGATGGAATTCGCTACCGACATCAACAACGTGATGTATGCTTACATCGACCGTAAGAAAAAATTCCCGGTAACGACCCTGCTGCGTTCCATCGGCTACGAAACCGATAAGGACATCCTCGAACTGTTTGGTATGGCCGACGAGGTGAAAGCCGAACGTAAGGCCCTCGACAGCTACATCGGCCGCCGCCTGGCTGCCCGCGTGCTGCGGAGCTGGGTGGAAGACTTCGTCGACGAAGATACCGGCGAGGTAGTGTCCATCGAGCGGAACGAAGTGGTGCTGGAACGCGACTCCATCCTCGACGAAGAAGCGATCGACATGATCGTGGACATGGACGTGAAGAGCGTGTTCATCCAAAAAGAAGACGTTGGCGGCGACTATGCCATCATCTACAATACCCTCAATAAAGATACCTCCAACTCCGAGCTGGAAGCCGTGCAGGTGATTTACCGCCAGCTCCGCGGCGCCGACGCCCCGGATAACGAAACCGCTCGTGGGATCATCGATAAACTGTTCTTCTCCGATAAGCGTTACGACCTCGGCGAAGTGGGTCGCTACAAGATCAACCGCAAGCTGAACCTGAACGCCTCCCTGGAGCAGAAAACCCTCACCCGCGAGGACATCATCGAGATCATCAAATACCTCGTACGCCTGACCAACGGTAAGGCCGAGATCGATGACATCGATCACCTGAGCAACCGCCGCGTACGTACCGTAGGCGAGCAGCTGTATGCCCAGTTCGGCGTGGGCCTGGCCCGTATGGCCCGCACCATCCGCGAACGCATGAACGTACGCGACAACGAGGTGTTTACCCCCGTGGACCTGATCAACGCCCGGACCCTGTCCTCCGTGATCAACTCCTTCTTCGGTACCTCCCAGCTGTCGCAATTCCTCGACCAGACCAACCCGCTTTCGGAAATCACCCACAAGCGCCGTATCTCCGCCCTCGGACCTGGTGGTCTGAGCCGTGAGCGCGCCGGCTTCGAGGTGCGTGACGTACACTACAGCCACTACGGCCGCCTGTGTACCATCGAAACCCCCGAAGGTCCGAACATCGGTCTGATCTCTACGCTCTGCGTACACGCCAAGATCAACGAAATGGGCTTTATCGAAACGCCTTACCGCAAGGTGAGCGACGGTAAAGTCGATATGAAGCAGTTAACCTTCCTGAGCGCGGAAGAAGAAGATATCGCCAAGATCGCCCAGGCCAACGTGGCCCTGGACGAAACCGGCCACTTCGTGGAAGAGCGCATCGTTTCGCGCCAGACCGGCGACTTCCCGATCCTGGAAAAAGGCGAAGTGGAATACATGGACGTGGCCCCCAACCAGATCGTGGGTCTGAGCGCCTCGCTGATCCCGTTCCTGGAGCACGATGACGCCAACCGCGCCCTGATGGGATCGAACATGCAACGCCAGGCGGTTCCCCTGCTGCGTCCCGACGTGCCTGTTGTAGGTACCGGCCTGGAGGGCAAAGCGGCCCGTGATGCCCGGATCCAGATCCATTCCGAAGGCGACGGCGTGGTAGAGTTCGTGGATGCCAACGAGATCCATGTGCGCTACAACCGCAACGACGACCAGCGCCTGGTTTCCTTCGAAGAGGACCTCAAGGTGTACCGCTTAACCAAGTTCATCAAAACCAACCAGGAAACCTCCATCAACCTGAAGCCCGCCGTGAAGAAAGGCCAGGTAGTGAAGGAAGGCGACTTCCTGACCGAAGGCTACGCTACCAAGAACGGTGAGCTGGCCCTGGGTAAGAACCTCAAGGTGGTATTCATGCCCTGGAAAGGTTACAACTTCGAGGATGCCATCGTGATCAGCGAACGCGTGGTGAAAGAAGACCTCTTCACCTCCGTGCATATTTCCGAATACGAGCTGGAAGTACGCGATACCAAGCTGGGTGAAGAAGAGCTGACCCCGGATATCCCGAACGTATCGGAAGAAGCCACCAAGGACCTGGACGAGAACGGTATCATCCGTATCGGCGCCCAGATCAAGGAAGGCGACATCCTCATCGGTAAGATCACGCCCAAAGGCGAGTCCGATCCTACCCCGGAAGAAAAGCTGCTCCGCGCCATCTTCGGCGACAAAGCCGGTGATGCCAAAGACGCTTCGCTGAAAGCCCCCAACGGTGTGGAAGGCGTGGTGATCAACAAAAAGCTGTTCCAGCGCGCGAAAAAAGATAAAAATGCCAAGGTGCGCGAAAAGGCCGCCCTGGAAAAACTGGAAAAGATCCACGAGAAGAACGAGTCCGACCTGAAAGAGGTGCTGCTGGAAAAACTGCAGACCCTGCTGAAGGACAAGCCTTCTCAAGGGGTTTCCAACAACTTCGGTGAAGTGCTGATCGGCAAAGGCGCCAAGTTCACTCCGAAGAACCTGGCCCAACTGGACTACCAGAACGTAAACCCCCTGGGCTGGACCTCCGACGCCAAGGTAGACGACCAGATCAACATCCTGTTGCACAACTACAACATCAAGTACAACGAGGAGCTGGGCCGCTACAAGCGCGAGAAGTTCAACATCTCCATCGGTGACGAGCTGCCCGCCGGCGTACTGAAGCTGGCCAAGGTATACATCGCCGTGAAGCGGAAGCTGAAGGTGGGTGATAAGATGGCCGGTCGCCACGGTAACAAGGGTATTGTGGCCAAGATCGTACGGGCAGAGGACATGCCGTTCCTGGCCGACGGTTCGCCGGTAGATATCGTGTTGAACCCGCTGGGTGTACCGAGCCGTATGAACCTCGGACAGATTTACGAAACCGTACTGGGCTGGGCCGGCGTCGAGCTGAAGACCAAGTTCGAAACCCCCATCTTCGACGGTGCCAGCACCGAAGACATCGCTCACTACTGTGCCCAGGCCGGTATCCCGATGTTCGGTCACACCTACCTGTACGATGGTGAAACCGGGGAGCGCTTCCACCAGAAAGCTACCGTGGGGATCATCTATGTCATCAAGCTGCACCACATGGTGGACGACAAGATGCACGCCCGTTCCATCGGACCCTACTCGCTCATCACGCAACAGCCCCTGGGTGGTAAAGCCCAGTTCGGTGGTCAGCGTTTCGGTGAGATGGAGGTGTGGGCCCTGGAAGCATACGGTGCCTCCAACATCCTGCAGGAACTGCTCACCATCAAGTCGGACGATATCATCGGCCGTGCGAAGACCTACGAGGCGATCGTGAAGGGCGAGAACGTTCCGCGGGCCGGCATCCCCGAATCTTTCAACGTGTTGGTACACGAACTGAGAGGTCTGGGCCTGGACCTGAAATTCGAATAAGAAACTGTTTTATACAGCCCCATAAAAAAAGCCGCTCAAATGAGCGGCTTTTTTTATGGGGCTGTAGATGTCGGATGTCGGATTTCGTCTCGCCTCAGGCGAGAGGAACCCTTGACCGCAGTTGGGTTCTTTTCTCCAAAGAAATCATCTAAAAGTGAAACAAAAATGCCCCCGGGTTTCGGGGGCTTTCTATTATGTAGTACTATATCTGCAATCAAGGGTTCCTCTCGCCTGAGGCGAGACGAAATCCGAAATCTACAGGGTTTCCTTGCTGCCGAGAAGGCCGTCGTTTTCCTGCCATACCAGGCGGTAACGGGTGGTATCCCCGGTGCCCAGGGGCAGTTTGATCCGGTACTCCATGGGCGTTTCGCTGTTGGCGGCAAAGGCGATGCCCACGGTGGCAAAAGTACCCTCCTGGTCATTGAAGCGCTGTACCTCGTAGCGGTTGACATTCATTTCGTTTTCGGCCTTCCAGTTAATATAAACGGCTTGGTCGCGGGTTTCGGCCGTCAGGGCAACCACCCGGGCCCGCACGGGGGCATCCGCTGTGGTGGTGTCTTCAGGGGAGGCAGGGGCAGCCATCAGAACTTGGGAGGCTTGCAGCAATAAGGCAGTCAGTAAAGTGATGAAAAATTTATTCATGAATAGTTTATTGTGTTTACCGGTTCAATAAAGAGCTGCAGGGTGGGGCACAACGCTGTTTTGCGCCGGCCAGGACACTACAGGCCTGGGAAGGATGATGGATGGAGGTTATTCAAAGGGTAAACAGAAATCAACTGCCGGAACCATGCGATTAAGCTCAACAGAATGCAAAAATACTGGCTATTATGAATATAAAAAAAGAAGTAATTATATTTATTTGAACATTAGCAACCCCCTTCCGAGATAAGACCGGCGAATAAAGGGAATGGGGATAAACGGAAGAGTAAACGGCTATGGGCGCCAAAAAAAGATTTACGGCTAATTTTTTACCGGAAGAAGTGAAATTTTTCCCCTTAAAAACCACTTAAAATTAAGGGCCGTGATGGTGCAGGATACTTTTTTTCTCTAATATTTTAGAAAAGATGAATTTATATTCGTAAATTTGTCACGAAAAAAAGAGATATAATTTTTTTGAATTTATAATAGCTTGTCGTATCTTTAAGCTCATCCATTATCTTTTTGTTTCGTTGAATAACTGCTGAATCCTTATTAAACACAATAAAACCAGAAACATGCTAAACATGACCAACCAAAACAAACAGGGAAACATCCCGGCTGTAAGCAATTTTTTACCGAGCGAATATTCTGCTGTGGCAGAACGTAAAAGTCAACGGTTGGAAAATGCGGTGCCTGCCGAAGCCCTTGCGATCGTATCGCCTGCTCCGGCTCTGGTAAAGAGAAAAGAAGTGAAAAGAAAATACGTAGGATACCAGGGTTTGTAATTCCTGTATTGCTAGGCTTGTTCCAGAAAAATTTAACCCCGGCTGTTGCCGGGGTTTTTTTATGTCTGTACCCTTCGTGGGCAGCCAGGCTTAGGCTACCTGGTGTGCCCACTGTTCAAGTTCTTCGGTGCAAAACTCCCGGACGATTTCCGTCAGGTCGGTTTGGCCCAATACTTTCCGGTACTTGTTCTTGATCATCAGCAATTCATCGGTGATCAGGTTCCAGGCTTCGAGGTGAAAGTTTTTCAGCTCTTCGTCCTTTTCCCTGTACGCATCTATTTGGTTGAATTCCGGTGACTGCTCCCGCACCATTTCCACCAGGGCCGTCCGGGCGCCGGACAGGGAATAATGGGCACTTTCGCGTTCTTTTTTGAGGCTGCTGTACAATTGGCTCAGCGCTTCTTCCCTAAGGTCATTCACGATCAGTTTGCGGTAATGGGCCAGGATATCGGCTTCGGTGGCCTGCTCGTTCTCTGCCAGCACATTCAGGGCGGTAGCCAGGAGCCGGGGCGGTATATCTATAGCCTTGGATTTTTCCAGGATCAACTGTTCTAATGAAGGATTGATGCTGTTCATACGTGGTTCAATTTGAGGATAAGGTACAAACAGGTCATAATTTTGAGGCTATATCCCGTGTTACCTTATTGTTATGTGATTGTTACCTGCGGCCTGGGTTGTGGCCGGCGCTTTGCAGGAACAGCAAAAAGTCAATCCGGATACGGTTATGTTGTACGAGCAATTTATACAGAAGGAGCTGAAGGAATGGCAGCGGAAGATGCAGGCGCCGCCCTCTACCCTGGACCGCTGGTCGAAAAGAATGCAGGATAAAATGAACAGCTTCCTGCCCGAAAAGGTACATAAGGCCCTTACCACGACCATCAAGCAGATGGTCCGGGGCGTGCTTTTCGGCGCTACCCATACCTCGGGCAGGCAGTCTACCTTTGGCTCCTTTATCGACTGTGAAATGGCGGTGCAGAGGCGGATCGATTTTTACAAAAAGGCGGCGGCCACCGAAGGCGGCCTGACCGGGGCGGGGGGATTCCTCCTGGGCCTGGTGGATTTCCCCGTGCTGTTGAGCATGAAACTGAAGCTGCTGTTCGACATTGCCGGCCTGTATGGCTATGACGTAACCGATTACCGGGAGCGCCTGTACCTGCTCTATATTTTCCAGTTGGCCTTCAGCAGCCAGGATCACCGCCGGCAGGTGTACGAGCAGATCATAGACTGGGACGCCAAAAAGGAAGCCCTGCCGGCCGACATCCACCAGTTCGACTGGCGGCACTTCCAGCAGGAGTACCGCGATTATATCGACCTGGCCAAGATGGCCCAGCTGGTGCCCGGCATCGGCGCCGTGGTAGGCGTCGTCGTCAATTACCGCCTCGTCGGCAAATTGGGCGAAACGGCGATGAACGCCTTCCGTATGCGCAAAGTTTAGTTTACGGGTTTACAAGTTCACGAGTTGTTTGCCGGCTTAAAGCATACGTTATCCGAAACGTTTTTTGAAGTGTTGAGGGGTGGTTCCCATTTCCTGAAATGTTGTCCGTCGCCGCCGCCGTCAGGCCCTGATACCCCAATGAACCAATGAACGAATTCCTTTTACCGCAGGTAATACATTCCATTTTTACTGCTGACCAGGGCGATCTCGCTCTTTATGGAATGGGCTTTTTTCAGCTTGGGCGCCCATTTGCTGGCGGAGCTTTCGGGCTGCAGGTTATTAAAATACACGGTTTTCTTTTGCAACAGGCTATTGTCTTTACCATAATAAAAGATATCCACCGCTACCATTTCCACCGGCAGCTTGCTGCCGTTCTGAACGGTCAGTTGCAATTTTCCTTCAATGCCGTTGTTGTTGTCCCAGACATATTGTTCGTTCAGGCGAACCTGCTGGGGCCGGAAGTCCTTCTCTTTATCGGCGGCGGATGTTTTTTCCGGGCTCGCGGCTTCTGTGGCGGGGTGGCTAGCCGGCGGAGGGGTGGACGTGATCTCGGGGATGGCGGAAGTGCTGCTTTCCGCGCCGGTTACGGTGATGGGCGCCAGCTTTGCGGGCTTTTGACGGGAGGCTTTTGCCGGGGCGGTCGGCGGAGGCGCAGGGGTAGCTGACGGGCTTTGCTTTCTGTCCGCTCTTATCTCGGGTTCGGAATAAAGGGGAGGCGACAGGTTGGAGGAGGTGGTCAGAACGGCGGCCTCCGGTTCTTTTTTATGGTCTTCCAGGGGCGGCCGGTTTTCGACAGGCAGGCTGCTCAGGTTGACGTCCGGCAGGCTGACGGTCTGGCTTTCCTGTTGCCCGGAAGGAAGGAGCCGTTTGCCGTAAAAGTAGCTGCCAATGCCGATCAGAACGGCCACCAGCAGCACCAGGGCAGCTTTGCGGAGCAGCACCCATCTTTTCTCCCGGTTCTTTTGCCGGAATACCCAGGAGGCATATTCCTCCTTCATGTCGTCCAGCGAGCGGGTATAATTGGTCCGGAGGTCTTCTTCTTCCTGGCCGGCCGTTTCCGGCTTGCCGGCGGTAAAGGCCTGTACCCTTGCCCGGATGGCTTCCGCTTTCCGTTCCAGTATATCTTCCGGCGAAGGCTCCGGAACCTTGAAGGACGGGTCGGGTTGCAGGGCCGTTGCACGGGCAGGCAGGCTGACATAAATGTGCCGGGCGGAATCCGGGGGCGTAGCGGGGAGGGGCGGGGCCTTTTTGGTAGCGGAAGTGGCTGCTGTAAGCGGCGGGGTTTGTTCGGGACTGCGGGGTGCGGGGCTTGTTGCCGGGGGCGCGGGCGTCGCCGCTGCCGGGGCGGGGGCTACAAAAGCCCGGAGGGATTCGATTTCTCCTGGATATTGCCAGCCGGCGCTCCGGCCATCCACCCATATAAGATCAAAAGGCTTGAGGGACAATTGCTGCAATTCTTCCAGGCTGTATGGCCCGGATTCCTTGTTATCCCGAAGCAGTAAGTAGATCTTGTGCATATATAAGGTGTTTAATGAGAAACACGGTGCAAAAGCTAAACCACAGCCATAAGAGTACGGGAACAAAAGAAGTAAAGAGCCTGAACCGGAAAAGAGCCCGGATTTCCTGGAAATTCTTCCCTAAAGTTAATCAACTAAAGAACGTGGCGGAACAAAAAGAAGGCGGTTCATACGTCCCGGAAGGGCTTTTACCGATGAAAAATCCCCGTTGGTCTTACAACTTGCCCGGCCGGGATAAAAGATAGGGAAGGCTCCCTTTTTTTTGGGAACTTCAGAATAGCTGTTAACTAAAACCATTGTTTTATGAAAGTAAAGGCTGCTATTTTTTATAAAGGGTTTATCGCTTATTATAGCATCTACCTGATCGAGAGGGGCTTTTTCAAGGCAAAGCTGGATAGCTACCGGGGCGAGCTGACGCCGCCCTTGCTCGTAGAGCTGAACGGGAGCGCCGGAGCCTGGAACTCGGATTGCCGGGAAGAAGAGGTGGTGAAGGAATTGGGAGCGGCCATCAGCCAGAACGAAGACTTCTTTTACCGCATAGCCAGTTAAGCTGCCAATAGCCAATAAGCAATAAGCAATAGGGAACCGTAATTGCTCATTGCTCATTGCTCATTGCCTATTGCCCATTCCTAAGCTGGCACAACAGTTATATGGATTCCTGCGCCCCCCATCTACGGTACAGGATATTGAAAATTTTCCCCAGTTTATTTTGGGGCCAGGGTGGCCTATAAATAAAAAACCCTGACGGCAGGGGCCGTCAGGTCGCAAATGTCCGTCCGAGGCCGGCACGGTCTATTTCCGGGACAGCAGGAACGCTTTCAGCCTGTTGTAGTCCGCTTCTATCTTAATGCTTTGTTTTTCCTTCCCTGCCAGGTCGCGAACCTCTTCGGGGAAGGCGATCTTTTCGCCGGTGATCGCTTCCACCGCATCGGGGAACTTGACGGGGTGCGCCGTTTCCAGGAAAAAGCCTTTCTGGCCGGCTTGGCCGTCCAGGTAGCGCTCCAGCGCCAGGTAGCCTACCGCACCGTGGGGGTCGAGCAGGTAGCCCTGTTCGGTATACACCCGGCGGATGGTTTCCTTTGTTTCCTCGTCGGTAATGCTGTAGCTCGCCAGCTTGTCCTTTACCGTTTCAAATTGTTGCCGGAAGATCTCCAGGATGCGTACGAAGTTGCTGGGGTTGCCCACGTCCATGGCATTGGACAGGGTGGCCACGGCCTGTTTGGGCTGGTAGCTGCCGCTTTGCAGGTAGCTGGGCACGATGTCGTTGGCATTGCAGGCGGCAATGAATTTCGTCACCGGCAGCCCGGTTTCGTGGGCCAACAGGCCGGCGCAGATGTTACCAAAGTTGCCGCTCGGCACGCAGATCACGGGCGGGTTGTTTTTATCTTTCCACTGCTGGTACGCGAAGAAATAATAGAATTGCTGCGGCAGCCAGCGGGCCACGTTGATGGAGTTGGCCGAGGTCAGGAACAGCTGGCTGGTCAGGCTTTCATCGCCAAAGGCCTGTTTTACCATTTGCTGGCAGTCGTCGAAGCGGCCGTCCACTTCCAGGGCCGTCACGTTCTTGCCCAGGGTGGTCAGCTGCAGCTCCTGGATGGTGCTCACCTTGCCCGAAGGGTAGAGGATGACCACATCCACCCCGTCTACCCCATAAAAACCGTTGGCAACGGCCCCGCCGGTATCGCCCGAAGTGGCCACCAGCACGGTTACTTTCTGGTTGCCGCCCTGAACGAAATAACCCAGGCAGCGGCTCATGAAGCGGGCGCCCACGTCCTTGAACGCCAGGGTCGGCCCATGAAACAGCTCCAGCGAGGAGATGTTGCCGGTCACCGGCACCAGGGGAAAGTCAAAGTCGACGGTTTCTTCCACGATCCGGCGCAGTTCTTTCTGCGGGATGGTGTCGCCCACGAAGGGCTGGATCACCTGCAGGGCGATCTCGGCTTTGGAGTAATTGCCGATCTCCTCGATAAAGCCTTTCGGCAGCACCGGTATCTCGGCCGGGAAGTACAACCCCTTGTCGGGTGCCTGCCCGTTGATGGTAGCCTCTTTGAACCCCACCACCGGCGACTTTTTATTCAGACTATAATAGAGCATGAAACTGTTTGATTTTGTTGATTTACTGATGTTGAATGGTCAAGGGGCTCATCCCAATACCCCAATTAACCAATTAACAAATGATCCAATTCCTTATTCCTCCACCACGGTTACACCCTTCTGGTTGATGCGGGTAACATAGGTGTGGTGGGGCAGGCCGATGCCGTTGTAAATGCTTTGCATGATGCCTTCCACTTTCTGGGCAGTGGCTTCGTCCTTGCTCAGCATGAAGATGGAGGGGCCCGAGCCGGAAATGCCGCCACCCAGGGCGCCGGCTTCCTTGCACTGCTTCTTCACGTCGTTGAAGCCCGGGATCAGGATGCTCCGCACCGGCTCAATGATCACGTCTTCGAGCGAACGGCCGATCAGGTCCAGGTCGTTCTTCATGAAGCCGGCTACCAGGCCGGCGATGTTGCCCCATTGCTTGATGGCATCTTTCAGCAGCACTTCCTTGCGCAGGATCTGCCGCGCATCGGCGGTCTTCACTTCAATCTGCGGGTGCACCACCGTCACGAACAGGTCGGGCGCCGGGATGGAAACGATGTCCAGCGGGAAGATGGAGCGGATAAGGGTGATGCCGCCGTAGATGCAGGGCGCCACGTTGTCGGCATGCTTAACGCCCGAGGCCACCTTTTCGCCGAACATGGCAAAGCGTACCAGGTCTTCGTTGGAAAACCGGTTGCCGAGCAGGTGGTTGGCCGCCACCACGGCGCCGGCGGCGGAGGCGGCACTGGAGCCGACGCCGCTGCCCGGCTTGATGTGCTTATGGATGGTGACGTCGAAGCCGATGCCGTCGGGCAGCTCGTGGAGCATTTCCACCAGCGGCGCTCCTGCCGTATTTTGCGCCGGGTCGGACGGCAGGTTGTAGCCGTCGGCACTGTGAATGACGACTTTTCGTTCCTCCAGCAGGCGCACTTCCATAACGTCGTAAGGAGCATGCAGGCATAAACCCAAAACATCAAAACCGCAAACCAGGTTGGCAACCGTGCCGGGCGCCTTAACTTTTATGTATTTCACCACAGATGATAGGATAAAAATGAAAAATGAACTTCAAACTAACGTTACAACCTAACGAACTCGTGAACTTGTGAACTCGTAAACTAATTATACGCGCGCAGCGCGGATAATATCCGCGAACACCCCGGACGCAGTCACTTCAGCGCCGGCGCCGGCTCCTTTCACCACCATCGGCTGTTCGGTGTAGCGGGTGGTGTAGAACAGCACGATATTGTCTTTGCCGTACAGGTGGTAGAAGTCGTGCTGCGGGTCGATATGCTGCAGGCCTACCGAGGCTTTGCCGTTTTCGTACTGGGCCACGAACTTCAGTTTCTTTCCTTCTTTGGCAGCGGCTTCGAACAGGGCCTTGAAGTGCGCTTCCTGCCGCTCCATTTCTTTATAAAAATCCTCAACGCTGCCCTGCATGCACGATTCGGGCATGAAGGTGGTGTTGGTGATGTCTTCCATTTCCAGCTTTTCGCCGGCTTCGCGGGCCAGGATCATGATCTTGCGCATCACGTCCTTTCCGCTCAGGTCGAGGCGGGGATCCGGCTCGGTATAGCCTTCGTCCTGGGCCTGGCGCACCACTTCGGCAAAGGAGCGGCTGCCGTCGTAGTTATTGAACACGAAGTTCAGGGTGCCGCTCAATACGGCCTGGATCTTCGTTACCTCGTCGCCGCTGCGCAGCAGGTCGTTCAGCGTGCCGATAATGGGCAGGCTGGCGCCCACGTTGGTCTCGAAGTGGAACGAGGTGTTGTGCTCGCGGGAAAGGTCCTTTAATTTTTTGTAGTAGCTGTAGGGCGAGGAGCAGGCAATTTTGTTGCAGGCTACCACGGCAATGCTTTTTTCAAAGAGGCGGTCGTACACGTGGGCTACAGTGGCGTTGGCGGTCACGTCTACAAAAACGGAATTGCGCAGGTTCTTGGTAACGGCGATGCGCACGAACTCGTCTATGCTCATGGAAGAGCCGCCTTCCAGCACTTCCTGCCAGGAGGCCATGTCGATGCCTTCATCGTCGAACGCCATCTTGCGGCTGTTGGCGATGCCGGCCACCCGCACCTGCAGGCGCAGGTGTTCCTGCAGGTAAGGCTGCTGGCGGTTCAGCTGGGCCAGCAGCTTGCTACCCACGTTGCCGGTGCCCACGATAAAGAGGTTGACCTGTTTGTAGGTGGTTTCGAAAAATTCTTCGTGCAGCACGTTGATGGCTTTCTTCACATCCTCG
The DNA here is from genome assembly GCF_037132455.1 of Huijunlia imazamoxiresistens. Taxonomy (NCBI): domain Bacteria; kingdom Pseudomonadati; phylum Bacteroidota; class Chitinophagia; order Chitinophagales; family Chitinophagaceae; genus Huijunlia; species Huijunlia imazamoxiresistens. Next base: position 39,689 of record NZ_JBBBEI010000005.1, read on the forward strand.
CTGGCGATGACGGCCGAAATGTTGCGCTCCGAAGAACCCTGGGCAATGGCCCGCACGTTGACGCCGTTGCGGCCGATGGCGCCGAACATCTTGCCGCTGGTGCCGGCATGGCTCTTCATGTTGTCGCCCACCAGGGCTACAATGGCCAGTCCTTTTTCCACGATCAGCGGGTTCACGCGGCCGGTTTCAATTTCGTAGCTGAAGGCATTATCGACTACCTGCTTGGCCTTTTCGGCAAAGCTTTCGTCCACGCCCACGCAGATGGAGTGTTCCGAGGAGGCCTGGGTAATGAGGATGACGTTGATGGTATGGGCGGCCAGGGCCTCGAACAGGCGCCGGGAAAAGCCGGGGATGCCGACCATGCTGCTGCCTTCGAGCATCAGCAGGGCAATGCGGTTGATGCTGGAGATGCCGCGGATGATGTTGCCGTTGGCGCCGCTTTCCGACTGGATGACGGTGCCGGCGTCTTCGGGGGCGAAGGTGTTCTTCACCCAAACCGGGATGCCTTTATTCAGCAGGGGCTGGATGGTGGGAGGGTACACCACCTTGGCGCCGAAGTGCGACAGTTCCATGGCTTCCTGGTAGGAGATGGAGGCGATGGGTTTGGCGTTGGGCACCAGGCGGGGGTCGGCGGTCATCATGCCCGACACGTCGGTCCAGATCTCCACCGCCGAAGCGTTGAGGGCGGCGCCGATGATGGCGGCGGTAAAGTCCGAGCCGCCGCGGCCCAGGGTAGTGGTGTTGCCGGTGGCGTCGGCGGAAACGAAGCCCGGAACGATGAACAGGCTCTCGGGATGCGAAAGGAAAAAGTCTTTGAGGCGGGCGTTGGTGGCGCTGTAGTCCACGCCGGCATTACAGTAGTTGGAGTCGGTGACGATCACCTTGCGGGCATCCACCCAGGCGTTCTTCACGCCGGTGGCGTTCATGAAGGCGGAAATGATCTGCGAGGAAAGGAGCTCGCCATAGCTTACCATGCGGTCTTTGGTGCGGGGAGAAAGTTCGCCGAGCAGGAATACGCCGTTGCAGATGTCTTCGATCTCGTTGCACTGCTGCACCACCATGCTCAGTACGCTGCTTTGGTGGGTGAGGGGCAACAGGGATTTCACGGTTTCGAGGTGCCGCTGGGTAACCTGCTGCAGCAGTTGTTTGTAGTCGGGGTTGCCGGCAGCAGCCAGGGCGCCGCTTTTCAGCAGCATGTCGGTCACGCCGCCCAGGGCCGATACCACCACCACGGTGGGTTCCTTTTCAACAGCGGATCGTACAATGTTGGTTACTTTGTTTATGTTTTCTGCATTGGCTACAGAAGTGCCGCCAAACTTTAGAACTTGCATAGTAATTATTTATGGAATTTGTCGCGCTTCCTTTTTTTAAAGGAGCAAAGGAAAGGAATTATTTTTCTCTGTGATAGCTTCGGGAGCCCAAAAGGCAATATTATCGTGTGCAACCCTTTCGGGTTGTGGTAGTGGCGGTGGTAATAATGGAGATGCGAACGGCATAAACTGCTGTTGCGGGGAAATTGCCGGTATGGTGCAGAAGAGAAAACACGATGAATTCGGGTGCCCAAGATAGTCGTTCCCCGCTTAAAAGCCAAGGGAAAAGAAAAACATTTTTAAATAATAGCCGATTGCACTAATTTTCAGCGCAAATTTACGCGCTGCTTGTCTTAATTTTTTATTGAATACTAAACACTCTATCTTTTAATGGATCACCAGTCATCGCGCGGGTTGCAGCAATTCAAGGAACACGTGGGACTTAAATTCCAGTTGTACAACAGCTTATTTACTTCCTTACCTTTTCACCGCATCGAAAAAACCGGCATCTTACTTTCCCTTCTGCTGAATAATTGCGAGGAAGGCTACAAGAAAAAGAGGAGCCCTTCGCAGATCATCGACGATTTTTTCCAACGCTACACCGCCGCCGGCGATGAGCGCGAGAAGATCGACATGCTGTTCCGCTTCGTGCAGTACGTGGAGCGGCAGGTGGTGCTGTTCGACGCCCTGGAAGACGCTGCCTACCGCGAAGTGCACGACATCAACGGCACCGGCACCCTGAAGCACCTCGAAAGTGAAGTGCTGCAGCGCGGCGCCGAAAAGGAGCTGGAAGAAAAGCTCAAAGACTTTTCCATCCGCCTGGTGCTGACCGCCCACCCCACGCAGTTCTACCCGGGTTCCGTGCTGGGCATCATCACCGACCTGGCCCGCGCCGTGATGGAAAACAACTCGCACCAGATCAACTCCTACCTGCAGCAACTGGGGAAAACCCCCTTCTTTAAAAAGCAGAAACCCACCCCCTACGACGAGGCCGTCAGCCTGGTGTGGTACCTGGAAAATATCTTTTACAATGCAGCCGGACGCATCATCTCCTTCCTGAAGGAGCAGTTCCCGCATGTGGTGCAGGACAACAACCCCGTGATCACCATGGGCTTCTGGCCCGGCGGCGACCGCGACGGCAACCCCAATGTGAATGCCGAAACCACCCTGAAGGTGGCCGACCTGCTGCGTACCAGCCTCATTAAGGCCTACTACCTCGATGTGCGCCGCCTCAAGCGCCGCCTCACCTTTAAAGGCATCGACACCTTGCTGGCCGACCTGGAAACAAAGTTGTACAACAACCTGTTCATCCCCGGCCACAAAACCGACGTGACCCGCCAGGAGATCCTCGATACCCTGCTGAAGTGCCGCGAGATCCTCATCTACCAGCACAACAGCCTGTTCCTGCAATTCCTCAACAACCTCATTAACAAGGTGCACGTCTTCGGCCTGCACTTCGCCTCGCTGGACATCCGCCAGGAAAGCACGGTGCACAACCGGGTAATGGAAGCGGTAGCCGAAAAAGAAGGACTGCTGCCGAAGAACTATGCCGGCCTGAGCGCCGAAGAGAAAATGGAAGCCCTGCTGAACGCCTCCGGCAAGACCAACCCCGAGCTGTATGAAGATGCGCTGATCAAGGACGCCCTGATGATCCCCGACGCGGTCCGCAACGTACAGCTGGCCAACGGCGAAATGGGCTGCCACCGCTACATCATCAGCCAGTGCAATTCGGCGCTGAACGTGCTGGAAGTGTACGGCCTGTTCCTGCTGAACGGCTGGAAGAAAGAAGAGCTGAAGGTGGACGTAGTGCCCCTGTTCGAAACCATCGACGACCTGCAGGCCGCCGACTCCATTATGAAAACGCTGTACGAAAACCCCGAATACCGGGCGCACCTGAAACGGAGGAACGACTGCCAGACCATTATGGTGGGCTTCTCCGACGGTACCAAGGACGGCGGCTACCTGATGGCCAACTGGAGCATCTACAAAGCCAAGGAGGAGCTGACCCGCATTTCCCGCGAATACGGCATCGACGTGATCTTCTTCGACGGCCGCGGTGGTCCCCCGGCACGTGGCGGCGGCAAGACGCACAAGTTCTACGCCTCCATGGGCAAGAACATTTCCAACAAGGAAATTCAACTGACCATACAGGGGCAGACCGTGAGCTCCAACTTCGGCACCATCGATTCGGCCCGCTTCAACATCGAGCAGCTGCTCAATGCCGGCATTACCAACGACCTTTTTGCCCCCAAGGAAAAAGGCCTGGATGCCGAAGCCGAAAAGCTGATCACCGAGCTGGCCGAGGAAGGCATGAAGTCATACTTCTCCTTAAAAGAGCATCCGCTGTTCCTGCCATACCTGCAGCACATCAGCCCGCTGAAATTTTACAGCGAGACCAATATCGGCAGCCGTCCCGCCAAACGCGGTTCGTCGGCCCGCCTGCAACTGAAAGACCTGCGGGCGATCCCCTTCGTGGGCGCCTGGAGCCAGCTGAAGCAGAATGTGCCGGGTTATTACGGCGTAGGCACCGCCCTGCAGGCGTTGGACCAGCGCGGCAAGTTCGCCGAGGTGAAAAAGCTGTACCAGTCTTCGACCTTCTTCAAGGCGCTGCTGGACAACTGCGAGATGGCGATGAAGAAAAGCTTCTTCCCGCTGACGGCGCACCTGTCGGACCATCCGAAGTACGGCGAGATCTGGAACATGATTTTTAAGGAGTACGAGCTGACCATCCGCTACATCTTCAAATTATCGGACCGCAACGAGCTGATGGCCGACTACCCGGTGGACCAGATGTCGATCCAGATGCGCGAGCGCATCATCCTGCCGGTGACCACCATCCAGCAATATGCCATGGCCCGCATCCAGGAAATGGAAGAAGGCCGTGTGAAAAGCGACCTCAAAGAGGCGCTCGAAAGGCTGGTGACCCGCTGTTCGTTCGGCATCATCAATGCCGGCCGCAACTCGGCTTAAGCAAACAGCTGTTTCTAAATAATATCAAGGCTGCACGGGATTAAAACCGTTGCAGCCTTTTTTATTGGGGGTGAGGTCCTAAAAAGAAAAAGAGGCTTGACGCCTCTCTTTCTCTCTTTATGGGACAACAAAAACAGGATGCTGCAATACTACAGGGATTCGGCGTGCTGGGTCATGTCCAGGCCGATCTCTTCTTCTTCGGTGGTGACGCGGATCGGGTTGAGCAGGTTCACGATCTTGAAGATGGCGTAGCCCATGACAAAAGAAAAGGCCACCACGATCAGGCAACCCAGCGTTTGCTTCAGGAAAAACGCGCCGCCGCCATAGAGCAGGCCGTCGGTGCCGGCGGGGTTAATGGCCTTGCTGGAAAAGACGCCGGTGAGGATCATGCCCACGATGCCGCCGATGCCGTGGCAGGGAAATACGTCCAGGGTGTCGTCGATGGAAGTTTTCCCCTTCCAGTACACGGCGATGTTGGAGCAGATGGCGGCAAAGAAGCCGATAAAGATGCTTTGCGGCAGTCCCACGAAACCGGCGGCCGGCGTAATGGCCACCAGGCCCACCACGGCGCCGATGCAGAAGCCCAGGGCCGAAGGCTTGCGGCCCCGAAGCATGTCAAAGAAAATCCAGGAGATGCCGGCAGCGGCAGAGGCGGTGTTGGTGTTGGCAAAGGCATCTACGGCCAGGCTGGTGGCACCCACGGCGGAACCGGCATTGAAGCCGAACCAGCCAAACCAAAGCAGGCCGGTACCCAGCAGCACATAGGTGATGCGGGCGGGTTTTACTTCTTCCTTCATCAGGTGCACCTTCCGCCTTTTCAGCACGAGGGCGCCGGCCAGGGCGGCGCAACCCGCGGAAATATGCACCACGGTGCCGCCGGCAAAATCCAGCACTCCCATCTTAAACAGCAGCCCGTCGGGGTGCCAGGTCCAGTGGGCCAGGGGCGCATAGATGATCAGGCTGAACAGCAGCATGAACAGGATGTAGGAGGTAAAGCGGATGCGTTCGGCGGTAGCGCCCACCACCAGGGCCGGGGTGATGATGGCAAACTTCATCTGGAAAAGCGCAAACAGCAGCAGGGGGATGGTGGGCGCCAGGCTCCAGGGCTCGTGCCCGTTGACCCCGTACATCATGAAAAAATCGCCTGGGTTGCCGATCAGGCCGCCGATGGAGGAGCCGAAGGCCAGGCTAAAGCCCACGACGATCCACAAAACACTGATCAGGCCGGTAGCGATAAAGCTTTGCATCATCGTGGAGATGACATTCTTCTTGCTGACCATGCCTCCATAGAAAAAGGAAAGTCCGGGAGTCATCAGCAGCACAAGGGCGGTGGAGATGAGCAACCAGGCGATATCGCCGGAGTTGTACACCTTGGAACCATCGAAGTCGGCCACCAGCGGCACGGTAATGCCGATAACGGCGAAAATTGCCAGTAGGATAAACGGTAGGGGTCTGCTTTTTTCCATAAGTGAAGTGGTTTAGAGTGTGGAAATGGGAAAGCGCGAAGCGGTTACAGGGTACCGGGAAGAAAAAAAGCTTTTATGCGAAAGCGGAGTTTTCACATAAAAGCTTTTACGGACAGGCTCAAAGAGCGTTCTTACAGAGAAGACACCTTAGATCCTTAGAATTTATAGATAGCGGCCAGCAGGCCGGTGGCGGCAGATTTGGTGGCTTCGCCGGCATGCTTTACGAAAATGGCGTCCTTGGCGTTTTCCATCCGCAGTTCCGGAACGAAGGTCAGCGGACCGGCCTTCAGGTTCACCGACAGGGTAGTGGCGAACAGCGAAGTGGCGGGAGCGAAGGGGTTGGCCATTTTGGCGTTGTCGAAATATTCACCTCTCAGGGTCAGGCCGAAAGCAGGAGTAGGATCGGCATTCACGTACAGGGCCGAACCCCACCAGTTTTCGTTATCGCCGGATTTGGCAGTGGCTTTGTCGCGCAGCTTTACGGACTGCAGGGTGCCGTTGTAGCCCAGGCTGAATTTGTCGGAAAGGGTAGCGGTCAGTACCAGGTCGCCCTGCTGCACCTTGCCGTCGAAATTGTCGGTGCCGGCAGAGTAGTAGTCGGCAAAGGTGCCGCCCTGGTAGTTCAGGAACATTTTTACCTTTTCGGTAGACAGGCTGTACTGGCCAATCAGGAATTTACGGGCAAAGTTGGCCGATTTGAAATCGGTGGGGTTCACCACGCCCAGCATCACGGCGCTCTTACCGAAAGAGTAATCGGCTTTCAGGCCGGTATGGGAGAAGGGACCGTAGGAGAACATGTAGCTCATGCTGTAGTTGCGGTTCAGGTAAGGATCCACCAGCTCGTAGCCTACGTGGGTGGCAAAGTTACCGGCCGTCAGTTTGAGGTTGGCGGTAGGGGCATAGGTGATATACGCCTGCTTTACGGCCATCCGGGTTTTGTCGTCGGCATAAGAGAATTCTTCTGCCCTTTTGCCGAAGCCAAGGTCGGCTACGACGCCCACTTTCCCGATGCTGTGCTCCAGTTTTACCGAAGCCATGCCCAGTTCAAAGGAGTTCTGGGAATTGGTAAAGGAGGTGTAGTTGTTGGTGGCGTCAAGTTCTTTTTTAGGGTTATTGAAGTTATAGCGGTAGTAGGCGTCCACGTAGCCGGAAATGGCAAACGCTTTCTTTTCCACCGATTCCACGGCGGCGGAGTCCTGGGCCTTGGCGGCATACAAAGAAGTCAGTGCAATAGCGGAGAAAGTAATTTTTCTAAGCATAATGTGCGTTTTTAGTTAGGAGAACAGGTACAGCCGGGGAGGAGCATCGTGCTTGTAGGGCTGTACCTGTTCGTTTATGGAGCGAAGTGTGCGAAGAGCGAAAGGAAAAGTTAGATTTCCGACAGGGTTTCTTCCTTCATGGTGCCCTTGTCGTTCACCAGCAGGGTGCCTTGCAGGTATTTTTCGTTGTGCTGGGTTTCATCCAGGCCCAGTTCTTCTTCTTCGGAGCTTACGCGGATCGGCTGGATCAGGTTGATCAGTTTGAAGATGCCGTAAGAAACGGTGAAGGAGTAGGTGACAGCGATACCCAGGGCTTTTACCTGTGTCAGGAAGAAGTCGAAATTACCGGCGAGCAGGCCGTCGGCACCGGCGCCATTTACGTTTTTGGTGGCGAACACACCGGTCAGCAGCATACCTACCATACCGCCCAGACCGTGGCAGGGGAATACGTCCAGGGTATCATCCAGGGTAGACTTTTGCTTGTAGTGTACGGCGATGTTGGAGATCATAGCCGATACCACACCGATGGTGATGCTCTGGGGGATGGCTACGAAACCGGCGGCGGGGGTGATGGCTACCAGGCCTACCACAGCACCGATACAGAAACCCAGTACGGAGGGTTTTTTGTTGCGCAGCACGTCGAAGAACATCCAGGACAGACCGGCGGCAGCGGCAGCGGTGTTGGTGGTGCCGAAGGCGGAAACCGACAGGGCGTTGGCACCCAGGGCGGAACCGGCGTTGAAGCCGAACCAGCCAAACCACAGCAGGCCGGTACCGATCAGAACGTAGGGGATATTGGCCGGGGGAACTTCTTTTTGTTCGATATGCACCTGGCGGCGTTTCAGTACCAGGGCACCGGCGAGGGCGGCGCAACCGGCAGAGATGTGTACCACGGTACCACCGGCGAAGTCGAGGGCGCCCATTTTAAACAGGAAGCCGTCGGGGTGCCAGGTCCAGTGGGCCAGGGGGGCGTATACCAGGAACATGAACAGGACGATGAACAGGGCGTAGGAAGTAAAACGGATCCTTTCCGCTACGGCGCCTACCACCAGGCCGGGGGTAATGATGGCGAACATCAGCTGGAAAAGAGCGAACAAGGAAAGGGGAATGGTGGGGGCCAGGCTCCAGGGAGCGCCGGAGGCCACGTCTTTAAAAAACAGGAAGGTGGAGGGATCGCCGATGATGCCGTTGATGGATTTGCCGAAGCAAAGGCTGAAACCCACCACTACCCAAAGCACACCTACGATACCGGCTGCCACGATGCTTTTGATCATGGTGGAGATCACGTTTTTGCGGTGCACCATACCGCCGTAGAACAGCGCCAGGCCGGGGGTCATCAGGAAAACCAGGGCGGTAGCAACGATAATCCAGGCAATATCGGCTGAATTATAGCTTTTGCCACCATCGTCGAACAGAGCAGCGGAGGGAATAAAGGCTGCGATGGCAGCGATGCCCGCGAGGAGGGCGAAGGGAATAAAGCGTTTCAGGGATTTTTGCATAATGCGGCTTTTGTATTAGATTTAATAGTAATTCATTAATCTTTAGCTAAGGTAGAAAAATAATTGTATTAAGCTCTTCTATATGAATACATTTTTATTGTTTTAATTTGAATTTTCTTCTGCAGAAATATATTATTGAAAAATCTAAGGGCGGTAAACTGAGGTATTTTCTGATTTATTTTATGCAGGAATTCTTTTTCAAGCCACAAATCGGAGAAATTTATCGGGAAAATGGATCTTCAAGCTTGCTGAGCAATGAGGAAAGTGGGCGGTGTTTATGTTAGTGAAAATAAGTATTTGAGCGTTAAGGACATAAAATGCTGGTTTTCTTTATTTTGAGGGAACAGAGGCTGGAACGCCTGGCGTAAAACCTCTCCCCCGGTTTCGCCAAGGAGAAACCGGGGGAGAGGTTTTACGCCAGGCCTATCCCTTGGCATACGGGCATAAAAAAAGCCGCCCGGAGGCGGCTTTGAAAATATAGGGAAAGCGTTATTATAAAGCGATCAGGTTGCGGTCTTTCGACTCCAGCGTGGAAACGGTACCGGTCAGGTATTCGTCTACGTTGCGGGCAGCCTCGCGGCCTTCGCTGATGGCCCAAACCACCAGGGATTGTCCGCGGCGCATGTCGCCGGCCACAAACACTTTCGGGATGTTGGTGTGGTAATCCTTCTCGGTAGCTTTTACATTCCCTCTTTCATCCAGTTCGGCGCCCAGTTCGTTGAGCAGCCCCTGGTGCTGGGGATGTACGAAGCCCATAGCCAGCAGGGCCAGCTCGCAGGGAAGCTCGCGCTCGCTGCCGGCCACTTCCACGAATTGAGCAGGGCGGCCGTCATCGGCAATTTTCCATTCCAGGTCCACTACCTTCAGGGCACGCAGGTTGCCGTTATCGTCGCCCAGGAATTCCTTGGTGGCGATGGCAAAGTGGCGCTCCACGCCTTCTTCGTGCGAAGAAGAGGTTTTCAGGATCATCGGGTAGGTGGGCCAGGGCATGAACGGAGTGCGGGAAGCTGGCGGCTTCGGCATCAGCTCGAATTGCAGTACGGACTTCGCCCCGTGACGGTTGGAGGTACCTACGCAGTCGCTGCCGGTATCACCGCCGCCGATCACGATCACGTTCTTATCGGTAGCAAAGAGGTTTTCGTGGTGGATGTTGCTTTCGATCTCGGGGTTGGCCAGGGGATCGAGGTTGGCAACGCGCTTGTTCTGCTGCTTCAGGAACTCCATGGCATAGTACACGCCTTTGAGGTCGCGGCCCGGAACATTCAGGTTGCGGGGAACGGTAGAACCGCCGGCCAGCACGATCGCGTTGAATTCGCGCAGCAGGTCGTTGATGCTCACGTTCACGCCTACGTTGGCATTGCACTTGAATACCACGCCTTCCTGCTCCATGATGTCGATACGACGGTCGATCACCCATTTTTCCAGCTTGAAGTCGGGGATACCGTAGCGCAGCAGGCCACCGGGCTTGTCGTCGCGTTCGAAAACGGTAACGGTATGACCGGCATAGTTCAGTTGGGCGGCGGCAGCCAGGCCCGCAGGACCCGAACCGATCACGGCTACTTTCTTGCCGGTACGCAGGTTGGGCGCCTTGGGCTTCACCAGGCCTTTATCAAAAGCGATCTCGATAATGTGTTTTTCGATCTCCTCGATGGTGATCGCCGGCTGGTTGATACCCAGTACGCAGGCGCTCTCGCAGGGTGCGGGGCAAATGCGGCCGGTGAACTCGGGGAAATTGTTGGTGGACATCAGGATATCGTAAGCTTCTGCCCAGCTTTTGCGATAGACTGCGTCATTGAATTCAGGGATAATGTTACCCAGAGGGCAACCGCTGTGACAAAACGGTACACCGCAGTCCATACAGCGTGCGGCCTGCTGGTTCAGCTTCTGCTCCGGAAAACGCTCTACAAACTCGTTGTAGTCCTTGATTCTTTCTTCCGGTGCACGTTTTGCAGGCAACTCCCTGGTAAACTCTAAAAAACCCGTAGGCTTACCCATGATTGATTTTCGTTTATGTGTGTTGGTTATGGTCCGGCCGCTCCGCCCCCTTGTTCGGGGGACAGAGTCGCCAGACTATTGAATTTAATTTACTGATTGTTTGTGCGTGGTTCGCTGGATTAGCTTTGAACCTGGGCCTTCTGGGCTTTTTCTTTCAGAACTTTCTTGTAGTCTTTCGGGAATACTTTGATGAAGTTCTTCAGCTGGTTTTCGAAATCATCCAGGATGAAGCGGGCTACCGAGCTGCCGGTATAAGCGAAGTGGTTTTCGATCATATCCTTCAGTTCAGCACTATCGCCGTTTTCCACGGGATCCAGGTCCACCATTTCCTTGTTGCACAGGTTGGAGAACTGGCCTTTCACGTCGTACACGTAGGCGATGCCACCGCTCATACCTGCGGCGAAGTTTCTGCCGGTATCGCCCAGGATCACTACGCGGCCGCCGGTCATGTATTCGCAACCGTGGTCACCCACACCTTCCACTACGGCGGTTACACCGGAGTTGCGGACCGCAAAGCGCTCGCCTGCTTTACCGCGGATGTAGGAGGTACCGGCGGTAGCGCCATAGAAGGCTACGTTGCCGATGATGATGTTCTCTTCGGGTACGAACGATGCCTGCTGCGGGGGATAAACCACCAGGCGGGCGCCGGACAGGCCTTTACCGAAGTAGTCGTTGGCATCACCTTCCAGCTCCAGGGTCACACCGTTGGTGTTGAAGGCGCCAAAGCTTTGACCAGCGGTACCAAAGAACTTGAAGTGGATGGTATCTTCCGGTAAACCTTCGGATTTGTATTTTTTCGAAATCTCGTTCGACAGGATGGTGCCGATGGTGCGGTCGGTGTTGATACAGTTGAATTCACCGTATACTTTCTGACCGCTTTCCAGGGCGGGCTGCGCTTTTTCCAGCAGTTTCCAGTCCAGCACGTTGCTGATGCCGTGGTCCTGCTCTTCCTGCTTGTACAGGCCGGTGTACAGCGAGTTGGGCTCTTTGTACAGGATGGGCGACAGGTCCAGCTTGCTGTATTTCCAATGCTTGATGTCGGGGCGCTGAACCAGGCAGTCTACCTGGCCCACCATTTCATCCACGGTGCGGAAGCCCAGTTCGGCCATGATCTCGCGGAATTCCTGGGTAATGAACTTGAAGAAGTTCACCACGTGGTCGGGGTTGCCGGTAAAGCGCTTGCGCAGTTCCGGGTCCTGGGTGGCCACACCCACGGGGCAGGTGTTCAGGTGACACTTGCGCATCATGATACAGCCTTCCACCACCAGGGCGGCGGTAGCCACACCCCATTCTTCGGCACCCAGCAGGGTAGCCACGGCGATGTCGCGACCGGTTTTCAGCTGGCCGTCGGTTTGTACCACCACGCGGCTGCGGAGTTTATTTTTCACCAGGGTCTGGTGGGTTTCGGCCAGGCCTAATTCCCACGGCAAACCGGCATGCTTGATCGAAGAGATCGGGGACGCACCGGTACCACCGTCGTGACCGGCGATCAGCACTACGTCGGCTTTCGCCTTGGTAACACCGGCAGCGATCGTACCGACACCAGCCTTGGATACCAGCTTCACGTTGATGCGGGCAGCACGGTTGGCGTTTTTCAGGTCATAGATCAGCTGCGCCAGGTCCTCGATCGAATAAATATCGTGGTGCGGCGGCGGAGAGATCAGGCCTACACCCGGGGTGGAGTGACGTACTTTGCCGATCCAGTCGTCCACTTTGTGGCCGGGCAGCTGACCGCCCTCGCCGGGCTTGGCGCCCTGGGCCATCTTGATCTGCAGTTCATCGGCCATGGTCAGGTAGTAGGAGGTCACACCGAAGCGGCCGGAAGCGACCTGCTTGATGGCGGAACGCATGGAATCGCCGTTCTCCATCGGTTCGTAGCGCATTTCGTCCTCACCGCCCTCACCGGTATTGCTCTTACCGCCCAAGCGGTTCATGGCAATGGCCAGGGTGGAGTGGGCTTCGTGCGAAATAGAGCCAAAGCTCATGGCACCGGTAGCGAAGCGCTTGTAGATGTTCTCGGCCGGTTCCACTTCATTGATGTTAATGGAGGGGCGGTTACGTTTGAACTCGAACAGGCTGCGCAGGGTGGCGGCTTTCTCGCTCTGGTCGTTCACCAGCTTGGAGTATTTCTTGAACGTGTTGAAATCGTTCGACTTTGTTGCATGCTGCAGCAGGTGAATGGTCTGGGGATTGAACAGGTGGAACTCACCTTTCCGCTTCCACTGGTACACACCGCCTACAGGCAGGCGCTCTACCGGCACGTCCTTCTTGCTGAAGGCCAGGTAGTGCTTCGCCAGGATTTCCTTGGCAATTTCATCCAGGCCCATACCCTCGATGCGGGAAGTGGCGCCGGTGAAGTATTTGTCCACTACGGATTTGTTCAGACCGATGATCTCGAAGATCTGCGCGCCCTGGTAGGACTGCAGGGTAGAAATCCCCATCTTGGAGAACACTTTCAGCAGGCCTTCGTTGACGGCCTTCACGTAGTTCTTTTTCAAATAATCCACTTCGATCTCGGTCTGCATCTGGCCGGACAGTTTCATGTCGCGGATCGAAGACAGGGCCAGGTAGGGGTTGATGGCGGTAGCACCAAACCCGATCAGGCAGGCGAAGTGGTGTACTTCCCAAACGTCGCCGGCTTCGATCACCAAGCCGACCATACCGCGTTTTCCTTTGCGGATCAGGTGGTGGTGTACGGCGGCGCAGGCCAGCAGGGAAGGAATGGGAGCGTGGTCGGAATCGATGGCGCGGTCGCTGAGGATCAGCACCTCGAAGCCGTCGTCGGCCGCATCCACGGCGTAGCGGCACAGGCGGTCCAGGCCTTTCTGCAGCGAGCCGGGTTTGCCGTCGGCGCGGAAGTAGCACTGGAGGGTTTTAGCCTGGAACACACCGGTATCGATGGAGCGGATCTTTTCCAGCTCGTGGTTGTTCAGGATCGGTTGCTTCAGGGCCACGGTATGGCAGTCCAGCGGGTCTTCGACCAGCAGGTTGCCGTTGTTGCCCACGAAGGTGGCCAGCGACATCACCAGGCGCTCACGAATGGGGTCGATGGGCGGGTTGGTTACCTGGGCAAACAGCTGCTTGAAGTAGCTGGCCAGGTGCTGGGGCTGGTCGCTCAGGACGGCCAGGGGCACGTCGGTACCCATGGAGCCGATGGGCTCTTTGCCGTCGATGGCCATGGGGGCGATGATGTTCTCCAGGTCCTCGGTGGAGTAACCGAAGGCTTTCTGGTATTTGAATACCTGTTCGTGCTCGAGGTGCGTGAACAGCACGCGGGGCTCGGGCAGCTCTTCCAGGCGGATCTTGTATTTATTCAGCCATTCGCCATATGCTTTTTGCGAGCAGATGGTTTGTTTCAGCTCTTCGTCGGAGATGATGCGGCCCTGTTCCATGTCCACTACGAACATTTTGCCGGGCTGCAGGCGGCCTTTTTCCTTGATGATGGCGGGGTCGATGTTGGGCAGGGCGCCGGTTTCGGAAGCCATGATCACGCGGTCGTCGGTGGTGACGCAGTAGCGCGAGGGGCGCAGACCGTTACGGTCCAGCGTCGCACCGATCATACGGCCGTCGGTAAAGGAAATGGAGGCGGGGCCGTCCCAGGGTTCCATGAAGGAGGCGTGGAATTCGTAGAACGCTTTTTTCACGGGATCCATCAGGTCGTTACCGTCCCAGGCTTCGGGGATGAGCATCATCATCACGTGGGGCAGCGAACGGCCGCAGAGGGTCAGCAGCTCGATCATGTTGTCCAGGCAGGCCGAGTCGGACTGGCCTTCGCCGATGATGGGGAGCAGCATTTCGATCTCTTCCTTGGAGAAATAAGGCGTAGCAAAGCCTTTCTCGTTGGTTTTCAGCCAGTTCACGTTCCCCTGCACGGTGTTGATCTCACCGTTGTGGGCGATGAAGCGGAAGGGCTGGGCCAGTTTCCAGGAAGGGAAGGTGTTGGTGGCGAAACGGGAGTGCACCAGGCCGAAGGCCGACACCACGCGTTTGTTGTTCAGGTCGGGGAAATAGTTCCGGACCTGGGTGGAGGTAAGCTGGCCTTTGTATACTACTGTTTTATAGGACAGAGAAGCCACATAAAAACCAATAGCATCCCTGCGTACTGTACTGTTTACGGTATGGGTGGCATAGTTGCGCAGCAGGAACAGCTTGCGCTCGAAGTCGTCCGGATTGTTGATATGGTCCGGGCAGGCGATGAAGACGTGCTCCATTTCGGGTTCCACCGAAAGGGCGGTGGGGCCGATGCCTTCGGGGTTCACGGGAACCTTGCGGTAGGCAAGAATTTCCAGCCCCAGTTTTTCGGCGGCCCTGTTGAAAATATCGCGGCATTCTTCCTTCAGGCGGTTTTCCTTGGGGAAGAAGATCACGCCGACGCCATATTTACCAAAGGGGGGTAGATGCACGCCCAGCTTCACGCACTCGTCGAAAAAGAATTCATGCGGAGTCTGGATCATGATACCCGCGCCATCCCCTGTGTTATTTTCACAGCCACAGGCACCCCTGTGTTCCATGTTTTCCAGGATTGTCAGGGCATCCGAGATGATCTGGTGGGACTTGTTGCTCTTTATATTAGCAACGAATCCAATACCACAGGCGTCATGCTCAAATGCCGGAGAATACAAACCGTTGTTGCTTGCCATAATAGATTTTAACAGTATAGTTTAATAACAATAGATAAGTGCAATAACCGGGTACGGAAAGCCGTTTGCACAAATGAGCGCTAAAGATACTTAAAACACAGCAGGAGACCACGCATTGGCAGGGTTACTCGCCTGAATTTTAAGCATTTATTGCTTTTTTGTGACGTTTTTCCCGTCAAAATCAACTTCTTAACAATATGTTAAAAAGCCTTATACCAGGTAACCGAACAGGTTATCGTCCTTATTCAGTTCGGTATAATTGATATTGAAATCGTTTAGGTTCCGTATCAGCCGTTCGTAATCTTCCCTTGCTTTCAGCTCAATTCCCACCAGTGCGGGTCCGGTTTCCTTGTTGTGTTTCTGCATGTATTCGAAGCGGGTAATGTCGTCCGTGGGTCCGAGTACATGGTTCACAAACTCTTTCAGGGCGCCGGGGCGCTGGGCAAAGCGTACCAGGAAATAATGTTTCAGTCCTTCGTATTGCAGGGAGCGTTCTTTGATCTCCTGCATCCGGTCGATGTCATTGTTGCCACCGCTGACGATGCAAACAATGTTCTTTCCTTTTATTTCGCTGGCAAAGTCGTCCAGGGCGGCAATCGCTAGAGCTCCGGCGGGTTCCACTACAATGGCCTCTTCGTTGTACAGCTTGAGGATGGTAGAGCAAACTTTTCCTTCCGGGATCAGGTGTAGGGTGTGCAGGACGTCCCTGCAAAGTGCAAAGGTAAGGTCGCCGACCCGTTTTACCGCCGCCCCGTCGACGAAGCGTTCGATATTGTCGAGGGTTACGGGGTGTCCGGCCGCCAGGGCGGCTTGCATGGAGGGGGCGCCTTCGGGTTCCAGGCCGATGATTTTGGTTTGGGGGGAGATGGTTTTGACGTACGAGCCGACGCCGGCACAGAGGCCGCCGCCGCCCACCGGCAGGAAAATATAGTCGACGTCGGGAAGGTCTTCCAGGATCTCCACGCCTACGGTGGCCTGGCCTTCTATAATGCGGTAGTCGTCGAAGGGGGGGATAAAAGTCATGTGGTGCTCGCGGGTGTATTCGCGGGCGGCAAGGGCGCAATCGTCAAAGGTATCGCCGATCAGTTTGATGTCGATGAAGTGGCCACCGAACATGCGGGTCTGCTGCACTTTCTGGCCGGGGGTGATGATGGGCATGAACACTACGCCGCGGATGCCCAGCTTTTTGCACGACCAGGCGAATCCCTGGGCATGGTTGCCGGCACTGGCGCAGACCACGCCGGCTTTCAGCTGCACGGGCGGCAGGCTGCTGATCATGTTGTAGGCGCCGCGCAGCTTGTAGGAGCGCACGACCTGCAGGTCCTCGCGCTTCAGGTACACGTGGGCGCCGTATTTCAGCGACAGGTTATGACTGTAAGCCAGTGGGGTTTTCACCACCACCGGCTTCAGTCGTTCAACAGCTTTCTGATAATCCAGCGGATGGCTGATATGTTGGGCTGTATCCATTAATAGGTATCAAAAGGAATTAGTGATTCACCACTTCTTCTTTGGAAGGCTGGTTTTCGGGGCGCAGACTTCTTACGGTCTTGCCGGCCTGCCACATTTCGCTTTCGCGCAGTTCTTTCAGCTCTTCTTCCAGTTTGGGACGGTAGTCCGGCTGGCTGTTGAGGTCGATGGAACGCTGGGCTTCCTGGCCGGTAGCTACGCTCTCATACAGTTCCTGGAATACGGGCAGGGTAGCGTCGCGGAACTTCTTCCACCAGTCCAGGGCACCGCGCTGGGCGGTAGTGGAGCAGTTGGCGTACATCCAGTCCATACCGTTTTCGGCTACCAGCGGCATCAGCGACTGGGTCAGCTCTTCTACCGTTTCGTTGAAGGCTTCGGAAGGCGTGTGGCCTTTGTCGCGCAGCACCTGGTACTGGGCGGCGAAGATGCCCTGGATGGCGCCCATCAGGGTACCACGCTCACCGGTGAGGTCAGAGTATACTTCTTTGCGGAAATCAGTTTCGAACAGGTAACCGGAACCTACGGCAATGCCCAGGGCGATTACTCTTTCTTTAGCCTTGCCGGTAGCGTCCTGGAAGATGGCGTAGCTGGAGTTCAGACCACGGCCTTCGAGGAACATGCGGCGCAGGGAAGTACCGGAGCCTTTGGGGG
This sequence comes from Huijunlia imazamoxiresistens, assembly GCF_037132455.1. Taxonomy (NCBI): domain Bacteria; kingdom Pseudomonadati; phylum Bacteroidota; class Chitinophagia; order Chitinophagales; family Chitinophagaceae; genus Huijunlia; species Huijunlia imazamoxiresistens. The sequence continues at coordinate 56,946 of NZ_JBBBEI010000005.1, forward strand.
CAACCAGGAATACGTCGACATCTTTCGGCGGAACAATGCCGGTGCGCTCGTTGAAGGTGATACCGAAGCCATGCGAGAAGTACAGGGCTTTGCCGGGAGTCAGGTGTTTTTGAACGGTCGGCCACAGTTCGATCTGGGCGGCGTCGCTCAGCAGGTAGCAGATGATGGTACCGCGCTGCAGGGCCTCTTCGATCTCGAACAGGGTTTCGCCGGGTACGAAGCCGTCAGCAATGGCTTTATCCCAGGTTTTCGAATTTTTACGCTGACCAACAATTACGTTGATGCCGTTGTCTTTCTGGTTCAGTGCCTGGCCGGGACCTTGTACACCGTAACCGATAACAGCAACAACTTCGTTCTTTAAAACTTCCTGTGCTTTAGACAACGGGAACTCTTCGCGAGTCACTACATTCTCTTCCACACCACCGAAATTTAATTTTGCCATTTTTAACGTGTGATTTGATGATTAAAAAAGTTTATTTCTAATTGAAATGAATTTAATGGGACGTCAATCGTGAAAGGCATTGGGCAATGAGCAACTGGCAACTACCTAATTCCCAATTAACCAATTAACCAATTAACCAATTCCTAATACCCCGTATCCGGGAAAATTTCCTCCTGAAGATTCAGGTATTCGTTTTCCACCACTTCCTCGCCGGGCTCCTGCTCCTCGAACTCTTTGAGCTTGGAGTGGAAGCCGCTGCTTTCCTTGATGATGGCGATGCGGGCGCTGCGCACGAACTCGATCAGGCCATAAGGCGCCAGCACCTCTACCAGCTTGTCGGTCTCCTCACGGTGACCCGTAGCTTCGAACACGGTGTAGTCCTTGCGGATAGCCACCACGCGGGCGCCGAACTGGCGCAGCAGGCGTTCCACCTTTACCTTCTCGGCGATCTGGTCGGTGGACACTTTGTACATGGCCATCTCCTGCCAAACGATCTCCTCGTTGGTGTTGTAATACGCCTTCAGCACTTCCACCTGCTTTTCGATCTGGCGTACCAGCTTGTGCACCACTTCTTCCGACTCGTGGATGACGATGGTAAAGCGGTGAATGCCGTCGACCTCGGAAGGAGAGGTGTTCAGGCTCTCGATATTGATCTTTCTGCGCGAAAAGATAATGGCGATGCGGTTCAGCAGGCCAATATGATTTTCGGTATATACCGTTATTGTGAATTCTTGCTTCATAAAACCTTTCCGCCGCAGGCGGAGCGTTTTAAGGGTTTAAAATTAAGTGCATCACAGCTATCCGGTAAAGAAATCCTTTCCCGGACAGCTGTTTTCTCCACCTCCGGGCCTTTACGACAGGCGGATCTCCGATACGCTGCAGCCTTGCGGCACCATCGGGAACACGTTGTTTTCCTTGCCCACCATCACTTCCAGCAGGTACGGACCGTCGTGCTCCAGCATGGTTTTCACCGCGGCTTTCATTTCCGCCCGCTGCGACACTTTCGCGCCTTCGATGCTGTAGCCCTTGGCCACGGTGATGTAATCCGGCGAAGCGATGTCCACGAACGAATAGCGTTTGTCGTGGAACAGCTGCTGCCACTGCCGCACCATGCCCAGGAACTGGTTGTTCAGGATCATGATCTTCACGTTCAGGTTGGTCTGCATGATGGTCCCCAGTTCCTGGATGGTCATCTGCACGCCGCCGTCGCCGATAATGGCCACCACCGTACGCTCCGGGGCGCCGAACTTGGCGCCGATGGCCGCGGGCAGGGCAAAGCCCATAGTGCCCAGGCCGCCGGAAGTAACGTTGCTCTTCGACTGGTTGAACTTGGCGTAGCGGCAGGTCACCATCTGGTGCTGGCCTACGTCGGTGACCACGATGGCATCACCGCCGGTCAGCTCGTTCAGCGCGTCGATCACCTCGGCCATGGTCATCTGCTCGGTGTCGGGGTGCATTTCCGGGCGGATGCAAATTTCCTCTTCTTTTTGTTGAAATTCCCGGAATTTCTGCAACCATTCTTTATGTTCTTTTTTCTGCACCAGTTCGGTCAGCAGCGGCAGGGTTTCTTTGCAGTCGCCCCAGACCGGAACGGTGGCCTTTACGTTCTTGTCGATCTCGGCCGGGTCAATATCCAGGTGGATCACCTTCGCCTGCTTCGCATACTTGTCGAGGCGGCCGGTCACCCGGTCGTCGAAGCGCATGCCGATGGCAATGAGCACATCGCATTCGTTGGTGAGCACGTTGGGGCCGTAGTTGCCGTGCATGCCCAGCATGCCCACGTTCAGCGGGTGGTCGGTAGGCAGGGCGCTGAGGCCCATGATGGTCCAGGCCGAGGGAATGCCCGTCTTTTCAATGAACGTGCGGAACTCTTTTTCGGCCTTGCCCAGGATCACACCCTGGCCAAAGAGCACGAAGGGCTTTTTGGCTTCGTTGATCAGTTGGGCGGCTTCCTCGACATATTCTTTCCGCACGATGGGCTTGGGCCGGTACGAGCGGATGTGGTTGCATTTTTTATAGCCGTAGTAGTCGAACTTCTGCAGCTGGGCGTTCTTAGTGATGTCGATCAGCACCGGGCCGGGCCGTCCGCTCTTGGCGATGTAGAAGGCCTTTGCCAGCACATCGGGGATCTCGGTGGCGTCGGTCACCTGGTAGTTCCACTTGGTGACCGGGGTGGTGATGTTGATCACGTCGGTTTCCTGGAAGGCATCGGTGCCCAGCAGGTGGGCGAACACCTGGCCGGTCACGCACACCAGCGGCGTGCTGTCGATCATGGCGTCGGCCAGGCCGGTCACCAGGTTGGTGGCGCCGGGACCGCTGGTTGCGAAGACGACGCCCACGCGACCGGATGCCCGGGCAAAGCCCTGGCCGGCATGAATGCCTCCCTGCTCGTGGCGAACAAGGATGTGCTTTAACTTTTCCTGGTAGTCATACAATGCGTCGTAGATGGGCATAATGGCACCACCGGGATAACCAAAAATGGTTTCCACGCCTTCAGCAATCAGGGCTTTCAGAACTGCTTCCGAACCGCTGATGTTCTCAGGCTTCGTCTGTAACGCATCCGTTTGCGGCGTTTTTAACGTGTCTTGCATATTTGTAAAGGATTCCTTTGTTAACTTTTAATTCGGGTTGTTTCCATTCCGCCTTGCGACGGGCAATTTCCTCTTCGCTTACCTGGAGGGTGATGGTGTTGTTGACGGCGTCCAGTTCAATGGTATCGTCATCTTTCACTACAGCAATCAGGCCACCTTCAAAGGCTTCGGGCGTGATGTGTCCCACCACGAAACCGTGGGTGCCGCCGCTGAAACGGCCGTCGGTGATGAGGGCTACCGATTTGCCGAGGCCGGCGCCGATGATGGCGGAGGTGGGCTTCAGCATTTCGGGCATGCCCGGACCGCCCTTGGGGCCTACGTAGCGGATCACCACCACGTCGCCTGGTTTTACGCGGCCGCTGGAGATGCCGGCGATCAGTTCCTGCTCGCCATCGAATACGCGGGCGGGGCCTACGAAGCGCTCGCCTTCCTTACCGCTGATCTTGGCTACCGAGCCGCCTTCGGCCAGGTTGCCGTAGAGCACCTGCAGGTGGCCGGTGGCCTTCAAGGGGCTTTCCAGCGGGTAGATGATCTTCTGGGTTTCGAAGTCGATCTCCTTGATGTCGGCCAGGTTTTCCGCCAGGGTCTTGCCGGTAACGGTCATACAGTCGCCGTGCAGCAGGCCTTTGTTCAGCAGGTACTTCATCACGGCAGGAGTGCCGCCGTGCAGGTGCAGGTCCTGCATCAGGTATTTACCCGAAGGTTTGAAGTCGGCCAGCACGGGGGTGCGGTCGCTCACGGCCTGGAAGTCGTCCTGGGTGAGGTTGATGTCCAGGGAGCGGGCCATGGCAATAAGGTGCAGCACGGCGTTGGTGGAGCCGCCCAGGACCATGATCACCACCATGGCGTTTTCAAACGCCTTGCGGGTCATGATGTCGGAGGGCTTTATGTCTTTTTCGAGCAGCACGCGGATGGCTTTGCCGGCCTCGAGGCACTCTTTCTTTTTCTCTTCGCTGATGGCGGGGTTGGTGGCCGAGTAGGGGAGGCTCATGCCGAGGGCTTCGATGGCGGCCGCCATGGTGTTGGCGGTATACATGCCGCCGCAGGCGCCGGCGCCGGGGCAGGAAGCTTTCACGATGCAGCGGAAGTCTTCTTCGCTGAGTTTACCGGCGATCTTCTGGCCGAGGGCTTCGAAGGCCGAAACGATGTTGAGGTCCTGGCCCTGGTAGTGGCCCGGGGCGATGGTGCCGCCGTAGACCATGATGGAGGGACGGTTGAGCCGGCCCATGGCGATGATGGAGCCCGGCATGTTTTTATCGCAGCCCGGCAGGGCGATCACGGCGTCGTAGTACTGGGCGCCGCAGATGGTCTCGATGGAGTCGGCGATCACATCGCGGCTCACGAGCGAATAACGCATCCCGTCGGTGCCGTTGCTCATGCCGTCGCTGACGCCGATGGTGTTGAAGGTAAGGCCCACGAGCTCGTTGTCCCATACGCCCTGCTTCACGATCTTGGCCAGGTCGTTGAGGTGCATGTTACAGGTGTTGCCGTCGTAGCCCATGCTCGCAATACCTACCTGTGCTTTTTGCAGATCTTCATCGGTCAGGCCAATGCCGTACAACATCGCCTGTGCTGCCGGTTGTGTCACATCCTGTGTGAGCACCTTGCTGAATTTGTTAATCTCGTTCATGCTGCGATACTTCTGTTTTGAATATAATAGGGTAATAAAAAAACCCGCCTTTTTGAAGGCGGGTCGTTATTTACGTTGAATTGCGTACGTTATTGAACTCCACCTTCGAGTGCAGGAATAATGACTACGACCACCACCACGACGAGGAGGTTGAGGAGTGTAGCAACATTATTTCTGTTTTGAATCATGGAGGTATATTGTTGCGCAAATATAACCCGCCGGACGTATAGTAAAGAACTTTTTTTGGAGAATTTGGAATTAGTTGATTTGTTAATTGGTAATTAGGGAGAGGGCACCTCCTAATATCCCAATTAACCAATTAACCAATTCCTTCTCTCAAATGATGGTCGATTTTCTCAGTTGGACATTCGTCTGGTTCACATCCGTATCCGTGGGGATGCGGTTGCTGACGTAGTCGCTGATCAACTCGCCGATGGTGGACGTAAAGTACGAGTTGATCGGGTCGATATCCTTGGTGACAAAGCCGTTGCCCAGGGTCCAGGAAACCGCTTCGCGGATCTTTTGCGCTTCCTCGTGCAGCCCGAAATGATCGAGCATCAGGGCCGAGGAAAGGATGGAGCCGATGGGGTTGGCGATGTCCTTGCCGGCCGCCTGCGGGTAGGAGCCGTGGATGGGCTCGAACAGCGAGGTGGCATTGCCCACCGAAGCGGAGGGCAGCATGCCCAGCGAGCCGATGATGGCGCTGGCTTCGGCGGAAAAGATATCACCCAGCATGTTCTCGGCCAGGATGACGTCGAACTGGGCCGGGGCCGTAATGATCTGCATCACCGCGTTGTCCACGAACATATAGTCCACCGCTACATCGGGGTATTGGGCCGCCATTTCCTGGATCACCTTGCGCCACAGGCGCGAGGATTCGAGGATGTTGGCCTTGTCCAGCAGCGTCAGCTTCTGCCTTCTTTTCTGGGCGGCGGCAAACGCCAGGTGGGCGATGCGCTCGATCTCGCTGCGGTCGTAATGGCAGACGTCCGAAGCCTCGGTGAAGTCGGCATTCATCTTCTTTTCGCCGAAGTAAATGCCGCCGGTCAGCTCGCGGTAGATGACGAAGTCCACGTTCTCGAGGCGCTTTTCCTTGAGCGGCGACAGGTGGGCGGCCGCCGGGTAGGCGCTCACGGGACGGATGTTGGCAAAAAGCTGCAACGCCTGCCGCAGTTGCATCAGCCCCTGTTCGGGACGCACCTTGGCGGTAGGGTCGTTGTCGTATTTGGGGTGGCCGATGGCGCCGAACAGCACCGCGTCGCTCTTGCGGCAGGTGTCGATGGTTTCCGGCGGCAAGGGGTTGCCGGTCTTGTCAATGGCCTCGGCGCCCATCAGGCAGTAGCGGTAATGAAACTGGTGGTTGTATTGTTCGGCGATCGCGTTCAGCACGCGAATGGACTGGTAGGTGACTTCCGGTCCGATTCCATCTCCCAAAATGACGGCAATATTCTTCTTCATGATTCTATCTTTTAGGCAGCTTCCTCCTGCTGGCTGCGGCTGCTGATAACGGCGTTGCCGTTGTTCAATTCCAGTTTTTTGTCGATGCACGAAGGTATTTCGTGCTCGTAATGGCTTACATAGATCAGGGTCTTGTTCAGTCCCCGGCAAAGCGCGTCCACCAGGGCGGTGAAGCGGCCGGTCTGTCCTTCGTCGAGGCCCTGGCAGGGCTCGTCCAGGATCAGCAGGGGCGGGTTCTTCACCAGGGCGCGGGCCAGCAACACCAGGCGCTGCTGCCCGGAGGAAAGCAGGCGAAGCGGCTTCTGCGCCACGCCGGTCAGCCCGAAATACGCCATCCAGGCGGTCACCTCGCGGTGCTGGCTGTCGGACAGGGGGCGGAACAGGCCCATGGTATCGAAAAAGCCGGAGCCTACGGCCTTGTAGCTGCTGATGCCTTTGTCGAAGTACCAGTGCAGCTCGGGCGAGATATAGCCGATGCGGCGCTTGATGTCCCAAATGCTTTCGCCGCTGCCGCGCCGGCGGTCAAAAAGGTAAATTTCGTTGGCGTAGGCCTGCGGGTTGTCGCCGGTAAGCAGGCTCAGGAGGGTGGACTTGCCGGCCCCGTTAGGGCCTTTGACCAGCCAGCGGTCGCCGCGGTCCACCTGCCAGTTAATGTTATGTAAAATCGTTTTTTCGCCGTAGCGCACCGACACGTTTACGAGCTGGACGGCGGTATCAAAAGGGGCGGTTTCGCCGGCCTGCGGCAGGGGGGCGCCGGTGGCAAAAGGAGGGGGGGCGGCTGCGGGGTGGTACTGCTCCATAAGGCAAAAGCGGTCCAGCCGGCCTTTGCTCAAATGCGCGACGTGGGTGATGCAATCGGGAAAATCGGTGCCGCCGGTGACCAGGATGATGGTGGCATGGGCGGAAAGATCATTGATAATGGCCTGCAGTTCGGGCCGGGTGGCGGCGTCGAGGCCGGTAAAGGGATTGTCCAGCAGGAGGATGTCGGGCTGGTGCAGGAGGGCTTTGACCAGTTGCAGGCGCTTATGCTCGCCGTTGGACAGCTGGATCAGCGGCGTTTGCCTCCGGTGCTGCAGGCCCAGGCGGGTGATCCAGGCTTCAGCCTGGCGGCCGCCTTCGGCTTCGTCGGCACACAGGGCCGCTACGGCCAGGGCCACTTCCTGTTCCACGGTGGCCGCGTCCTCGGACTCGGTGCTGTTGAAGCGCTGCTGGTAATAAAAGGAGGAAAGGTTCGAGCGGTTCCTGAACTGGGCCCGCTGCGCTACCAATAGCGTTTTGGGCGCTTGACCGTCCGCGGTCCGCAGCTCCACGCTGCCGTGGACGAACAGGTCGCCGGCCAGGGCTTTTGCCAGGGTGCTCTTGCCGCTGCCTGCTTCGCCGGTGATGGCCAGGTGCTGGCCGGGGGCCAGCGCAAACGAAAGGTCTTCAAGCACAGTACTTCCCTGCAATTTTACGGTCAGGTTCCTTACTATGATTGAAGATCTGTTCATATGAGCGAAAAATTAAAATTGGGAACAGGCAGGCCGGTGGCAACAGTAGGCCTCTTGCCGGCTCCCGGAGGGGGAGGGGCAGGCTGCTGTCCGTTGCGCCCGATGTCCTGTCTGTTTCATATTACCTGTTTGATTTTGACCTTATGGATTATGACCGCTTAGGCCTGTGCTACGGCAGCGGCCGAAGTTTGGTATTCCTTCACCAGGGCTACCAGGTCTTCTTCCACTACTTCCTTTTTGGAATCGGCTACGATCAGGAAGTTGGGGTACAGCACGTCGATGTCGTTGCGGTTGAGCTGGAAGCCCAGCTTCTGCAGGCGGTAGGCCAGGGCGCTGCGGCCGCTGCGGGCGGTCAGCACGATCTTGCTTTCCTCGGCGCCTACGTCCACGGGGTTGATGATCTCGTAGGTGGTGGTGTCCTTCAGGAAGCCGTCCTGGTGGATACCGGAGGAGTGCGAGAAGGCATTGGCACCGACAATGGCTTTGTTGGGTTGCACCGGCATGCGCATGGTTTCGGAAACCAGGCGGCTCAGCGGGTTCAGCATTTTGCTCTGGATGCCGGTATAAAAGCCCAGGGTCTTGTGCTGCTGCAGGATCATCACCACCTCTTCCAGGGCGGTGTTGCCGGCGCGTTCGCCCAGGCCGTTGATGGTGCACTCGATCTGGCGGGCGCCGTTAATGACGCCGGCGATGGAGTTGGCGGTGGCCAGGCCGAGGTCGTTGTGGCAGTGGCAGGAGATCACGGCCTTGTCGATGTTGGAAACGTTGTTCACCAGGAAGGCGATCTTTTCGCCGTACTGGTGCGGCAGGCAGTAACCGGTGGTGTCGGGGATGTTGACGGTGGTGGCACCGGCGGCAATCACAGCTTCCACCACCTTGGCCAGGAACTCGTTGTCGGTACGGCCGGCGTCCTCGGCGTAGAATTCCACGTCGTCGGTGAAGTTGCGGGCCCATTTTACGGCCTGTACGGCACGGGCGAGGATTTCTTCCCGGGTAGAGTTAAACTTGCTCTTAATGTGGAAGTCGGAGGTGCCGATACCGGTGTGGATGCGGCGGCGCTGGGCGGGCTTCAGGGCCTCGGCGGCTACCTCGATGTCCTTTTGGACGGCACGGCTCAGGCCGCAGACCGTGGCGTTCTTAATGATTTTGGCGATCTGGTTGACGGATTCAAAGTCGCCAGGACTGGAAACCGGGAAACCTGCCTCCAGGATGTCCACACCCAGGCTTTCCAGTTGTAACGCCAGGTCCAGCTTTTCTTTAGTGTTCAGCTTACAACCGGGAACTTGCTCACCGTCGCGAAGAGTGGTATCAAAAATGAATACTTTGTTATCTGCCATAAATACAGGTCGTTTTTAAATTAAGGGCTGTAGGTTAACTGTTTGCTTTTAAATTTGGGACACAGCCTGCAATCTCGAAAGTAGGTGCGAAAAATCGTACTCAGCAAACAAAATCTCGATAGTTTTACAGTTCTGAATTATGCTAAAATCCGCCGGACCCCTTGCCTGTAAAGGGTTTCTGGCAAAATGATTTACGATGCCCAACCGTTCAACAGACGCGCTTTTCCAATTGATCCATTCGCTCCAGAAGTCCGAAAAACGGAACTTCAAGCTCTACGTGAAGCGCAATTCGGCCAACGACGAGCTGAAGATCATCCAGTTGTTCGACGCCCTGGACAAGATGACGGAATACGATGAAAGCCTGCTCCTCCGCAAAAATCCTGCCCTGAAAAAGCAGCAGCTCTCCAATATCAAGGCCCACCTGTACAAGCAGCTGCTCACCAGCCTGCGCCTGCTGGAGAACGAAAAAGATATTGATATCCAGCTCCATGAGCAGCTGGACTATGCCCGCATCCTCTATAATAAAGGCCTGTACCACCAGAGCCTGAAGCTGCTGGAAAAGATCAAGGAGACCGCCCGGTCGCACAACCAGGTGAGCATGCTGGTGCAGGTGATTTTCCTGGAAAAAAAGATCGAGGGCCTGCACATCACCCGCAGCATGCAGGACCGGGCCGACCGCCTGACCGCCGAGGCCGACGCCGTCAACGAGCGGCTGGTCTGCATCACCCGCCTGTCCAACCTCTCCCTGCAGCTGTACAGCTGGTACATCCGCAACGGCCATGCCCGCAACGAAAAGGACGCTACCGCCCTGACGGAGTATTTCAACGCCCACCTGCCCGCCCAGGCCTCCCGGCTGACCGGCTTTTACGAGCGGCTGTATTTCTACCAGAGCTATAGCTGGTACGCCTTTATCCGCCAGGACTTTTTGCTCTACTACCGCTACACCCAGAAATGGGTGGACCTGTTTACCGCCGAGCCCTTCATGGTCGACCTGGAAACCGCTCATTATATTAAAGGCATGCACAACCTGATGAGCGCCCACTTCGACACCCAGAACTACGAAAAATTCGACGAGACCCTGCGGCAGTTCGAGCAGTTCGCCGAGTCGGACACGGTGGTACAGAATGAAAACAACCGCATCCAGGTCTTTGTTTACCTGAACATTGCCCGCCTGAACCAGCATTTCATGAACGGCACGTTCCGCGAGGGCCTGGCCCTGGTGCCCTACCTGGAGGAAAAACTGAAGGAGTACTCTATTTACATGGACCGGCACCGTATATTGGTTTTTTATTATAAGATTGCCTCCCTCTATTTCGGTGCTGGCGATTATGAAAAAAGCATCGACTACCTCAACAGCATCATCAACTGGAAGACTGACCTGCGCAACGACCTGCAGGCGTATTCGCGGCTGCTGCACCTGATCGCCCATTTCGAGCTGGGCAACTTCGACATCCTGGAGCACCTGATCAAGTCGGTTTACCGCTTCCTGGCCAAGATGGAGAACCTGAGCCTGGTGGAGGAGGAGATCCTCAAGTTCCTGCGCCAGTCGTTCCACCTGACCAAGAACCGGGTGCGGGAGGAGTTTGAAAAGCTGCTGCAGAAGCTCAAGAGCCTGGAGCGCAACCGCTTTGAAACGAGGGCCTTCATGTACCTGGACATCATTTCCTGGCTGGAAAGCAAGCTCCGCAGCGTGCCGGTAGGCGAGATTATCCGGGAGAAGTATTTGGAGAAGGTAGGGTAAGGAGAGAATGTAAAACCGCAAAATGTAAAATATAAAATGTAAAATGTAAAATATGGAGGAATACAGGTAGGCTGTAGCAGGTTCATCCACATGTATTTATCATGTATTCCTCCTTATTTTACATTTTATATTTTACATTTTGCGGTTTTACATTTAATTAGAGCTTTCCTCCTTCCAAAAATCGCCCCTTTTCCCTTACCTTTGCCGTCTTAATTTAGGGATATTGGCCTTTTTTGCAGCGTGCGAATCATTTCATTTATTGCACCCCCACAAATTTTCCACCTCAGCCGGTGGATTTTGTCGTGTAGATAGGTGACCGTAAGGGCAGCCGTAAAAAAACAGCTATTCTCCCCGGAGAGAGGAATCATTAAATAGTAAACACAAATACAAATGGCTCTAAAAAAAGACAATCGTCCGAAAGCTACGTTTTCGAAGATAACGATCGGACTGGCTTCGCCGGACAGTATTCTGGAAAAGAGTTTTGGCGAAGTATTAAAGCCTGAGACCATTAACTACCGCACCTACAAGCCGGAGCGTGACGGCTTGTTCTGCGAACGGATTTTTGGCCCTGTAAAAGACTACGAGTGCGCCTGTGGCAAGTACAAGCGTATCCGCTATAAGGGCATTGTTTGCGACCGCTGTGGCGTAGAAGTAACCGAGAAAAAGGTGCGGCGCGAACGGATGGGCCACATCAAACTGGTGGTGCCCGTAGTGCATATCTGGTACTTTAAAAGCCTTCCCAACAAAATCGGCTACCTGTTGGGCGTAAGCTCCAAAAAACTGGAAAGCATCATTTATTACGAACGCTTCGTGGTGATCCAGCCCGGTATGCGGGCCGACAAGGGCCAGAACTTCGGCGACCTGCTGACCGAAGAAGAATACCTGGACATCCTCGACGCCCTGCCGAAGGACAACCAATACCTGCCCGACGATGATCCCAACAAGTTCATCGCCAAAATGGGCGCCGAAGCCGTACACGACATGCTGGGCCGCATCGACCTGGACCAGCTGTCCTACGACCTGCGCAACGCCGCCGCTACCGAAACCTCGCAACAGCGTAAGGCCGACGCCCTGAAGCGCCTGAGCGTGGTGGAAGCCTTCCGCGATGCCAACTCCCGCATTACCAACCGCCCCGAGTGGATGGTGATGCAATACATTCCCGTGATCCCGCCGGAACTGCGCCCGCTGGTTCCCCTGGACGGCGGCCGTTTCGCGTCTTCCGACCTGAACGACCTGTACCGTCGCGTGATTATCCGCAACAACCGTCTGAAGCGCCTCTTGGAAATTAAAGCCCCCGAGGTGATCCTGCGCAACGAAAAACGGATGCTCCAGGAAGCCGTGGACTCCCTGTTCGACAACAGCCGGAAGTCCAACGCGGTGAAAGCCGAAGGCGGACGGGCCCTGAAATCCCTGTCCGACGTACTGAAGGGCAAGCAAGGCCGTTTCCGGCAGAACCTGCTGGGTAAACGTGTGGACTACTCCGGCCGTTCGGTGATCGTGGTAGGTCCCGAGCTGAAACTGCACGAGTGCGGCCTGCCCAAAGACATGGCTGCCGAGCTGTTCAAGCCCTTTATCATCCGCAAACTGATCGAACGCGGGATTGTGAAAACCGTGAAATCTGCCCGCAAGCTGGTGGATAAGAAGGAAGCCGTGGTTTGGGATATCCTCGAAAATATCCTGAAAGGCCACCCGGTCATGCTGAACCGGGCCCCGACGCTACACCGCCTGTCCATCCAGGCTTTCCAGCCCAAGCTGGTAGAAGGTAAGGCCATCCAGCTGCACCCGCTGGTCACCACCGCCTTCAACGCCGACTTTGACGGTGACCAGATGGCGGTACACGTGCCCCTGAGCAACGCCGCCGTACTGGAAGCCCAACTGCTGATGCTGGCGTCGCACAACATCCTGAACCCCCAGAACGGTACACCCATCACCCTGCCCTCGCAGGACATGGTACTCGGTCTGTATTATATCTCCAAAGGCAAGAAATCCACCGAAACCGAAAAGGTACGCGGCGAAGGCAAAGCCTTCTACAGCGAGGAAGAGGTGATCATTGCCTACAACGAAGGCCGCATTGACCTGCACGCCCATATCCGGGTGAAAGGCAATGTACGCGACAGTGAAGGTCAGCTGGTCAATAAGCTGATCGAAACTACCGTGGGCCGCGTCCTGTTCAACCAGCACGTTCCCCGTGAAGTGGGTTATATCAACGCCCTCCTTACCAAGAAGAACCTGCGGGAGATCATCGGCGACATCATCCGTATTACCAACATTCCCAAAACCGCCAAGTTCCTCGACGACATCAAGCAGCTTGGTTTCCGCATGGCCTACTCCGGTGGCCTGTCCTTCTCCATCAACGACCTGATCATCCCCGATATCAAGAACGAACTGCTGGAGAATGCCAAAGCCGAAGTGGAAGAGGTTTGGGAGAACTATAACATGGGTCTGATCACCAACAACGAACGCTACAACCAGATCGTAGACATCTGGTCGCGCGTCGATACCCGCATTACCGAAACGCTGATCCGCGAGCTGGCCACCGACAAGCAGGGCTTCAACTCGGTGTACATGATGCTGGATTCCGGCGCCCGTGGTTCCAAGCAGCAGATCAAGCAGCTGGCCGGTATGAGGGGCCTGATGGCGAAACCCCGGAAATCGGGCTCTACCGGTTCCGAGATCATCGAAAACCCCATCCTTTCCAACTTTAAGGGCGGTCTGAACGTATTGGACTACTTCATCTCCACCCACGGTGCCCGTAAAGGTCTGGCGGATACGGCCCTGAAAACGGCCGATGCCGGTTACCTGACCCGCCGTCTGGTAGACGTATCCCAGGACGTGGTGATCGGTGAAGAGGATTGCGGCACCCTGCGCGGTATCGCTACCTCGGCCCTGAAAGACAACGAAGACATCATCGAACCGCTGTCCGACCGGATCGAAGGCCGGATGTCGGTACACGACGTATACCACCCGATCACGGAAAAGCTGATCATCGCTGCCGGTGAAGAAATCACCACCGAGATCGCCCGGGAAATCGAGGAAGTGGGCATCGACACCGTGGAGATCCGCTCGGTGCTGGCCTGCGAAGCCAAGCGCGGCGTGTGCGTGAAGTGCTACGGTAAGAACCTGGCAACGGGCTACACGGCCCAGCGCGGTGACGCCGTCGGTATCATCGCCGCCCAGTCCATTGGTGAACCCGGTACCCAGCTGACCCTGCGTACCTTCCACGTGGGTGGTGTGGCCGGTTCCGCTTCGGTAGAATCGACCTTGCTGGCCAAGTTCGACGGTACCATCCAGTTCGACGGTGTGCGTTCCGTAACCACGACCAATAACGAAGGCGACCCCGTCCAGGTGGTGATCGGCCGTACCGGCGAGGTGCGGATCATGGACACCAAGAACGACCGCCTGCTCATTACCAATAACGTTCCCTACGGTGCCACCCTGCAGGTGAAAGACGGCCAGCAGATCAAGAAAGGCGACATCATCTGTACCTGGGACCCCTTCAACAACGTTATCGTTGCCGAAATCGACGGTACGCTGAAGTTCGAGAACGTAATCGACGGTATCACCTACCGCGAAGAAGCCGACGAACAAACCGGCCACCGCGAGAAAGTGGTCATTGAAACCCGCGATAAAACAAAGATTCCTTCGATCATCGTTACCGGCAAGGAAAACAAATCCTACAACCTGCCGACCGGAAGCCATATCGTGGTGGACGAAGGCGAGGGCGTAAAAGCCGGCCAGGTGATCGTGAAGATCCCTCGCGTGCTGGGCAAGCTGCGCGATATCACCGGTGGTCTGCCGCGTGTAACCGAGCTGTTCGAAGCCCGGAACCCGAGCAACCCCGCCATCGTATCCGAGATCGACGGGGTGGTGACCATGGGTGCCGTAAAACGCGGTAACCGTGAGATCATCATCGAAGCCAAGGACGGTGTGACCAAGAAATACCTGGTGCCGCTGACCCGCCAGATCCTGGCGCAGGACGGCGACTTCGTGAAAGCCGGTTCGCCGCTTTCCGACGGCCAGGTGTCTCCCCAGGATATCCTGTCCATCCAGGGTCCCTTCGCCGTACAGCAGTACGTGGTGAACGAGATCCAGGAAGTATACCGCTTACAGGGCGTGAAGATCAACGACAAGCACATTGAAGTGATCGTGCGCCAGATGATGCGGAAGGTATCGATCGTAGATCCGGGCGATACCAAGTTCCTGGAAGAAGACCTGGTCGACAAGTTTGAATTCGTGGAAGAAAACGACTTCATCTTCGACAAGAAGGTGGTGACCGAGCCGGGTGAGTCCACCCGCCTGCGTGCCGGCCAGATCGTGAGCCTGCGCGAAGTGCGCGAGGAGAACTCGATCCTGCGTCGTGCCGACAAGAAGCTGGTGGAATTCCGCAACGCCAACCCCGCCACCTCGGCCCCGACCCTGCTCGGGATCACCAAGGCTTCGCTGGGTGTGACCTCGTGGATCTCCGCGGCCTCGTTCCAGGAAACCACCAAGGTGTTGAGTTCTGCCGCCATCCAGGGCAAGACCGACGACATGCTGGGCCTGAAGGAGAACGTGATCACGGGTCACCCGATCCCTGCCGGTTCCGGTCTGCGCGAATTCGACAACTTCGTAGTGGGCAGCAAAGAAGAATACGAGCTGCTGCAAACCGCCCGCGAAGCCATGAGTTTCGACGACGAAGCATAAGTACCGGAATACATTCCGAAAGAATAACGAACCCCGCCCCTCCGGCGGGGTTCATTTTTTTATTTTCACCGGATCCGTTAAAGTTTTGCTGCGCAAAAAAATACGCATTACGCTTGTTTGTCAAATGGTTCAATGTGCTGTAAAATGTTTCATAAAAGGTTATATGTTAAACTGATAAAACCCTTTTTGCCCTTTACTTTGCACAAAAACTACGAATGACACGCAGCTCGATTATAATAAATGCAGTTCTCTTTGTTTTGATTGGGATCCTCTTTTACCTGCATTTCTCTTCTCCTTCCTCTGCCGCCGCTCCCAAGAGCCCGGTGCGCGTGTCTGCTGCCAGCCCTGCGGAAGTTCCCGCCGCCCAGGATTTCCGGATCGCCTATTTTGAAATGGACTCCATTGAAGATTCGTTCGGCCTGGTGAAGGACGTGAAAAGAGAATTGAACCGCAAGGACGAGCAGATCAACAACGAAAAGGTGCGCCTGCGCAAAATGTACCAGGAAAAAGTAAACTCCTACCAGCAGTCGGCCGCCACCATGAACCAGGTGCAGTCCGAAGCCGCCACCCGCGACATCATGCAGATGGAAGAGAACATCAAGACCAAGATGCAGACCCTCGACCAGGAATTCCAGGACCTCTCCATGCGCAAGACCCGCGAAGTGAAGAACAAGATCGAGGAATACCTCAAGGAATACAACAAGGACAAAGGCTTTTCCTATATCCTCGTCAACGAGCCCGGCCTGATCTTCTACAAAGACTCCGCCTACAACATCACCGCCGACGTGATCAAAGGCCTGAACGAATCGTACGGAAAGAAAAAGTAACCTCACCCCCGGCCCCTCTCCATCTGGAGAGGGGTGCCCCCTACAGTCTTTTCCTGCAGGTTGGAAGCAATAAAATTTCTTATACTCAAAAGCCTTTTCTTTTACAGGAAAGGCTTTTTTGTTCCCTGCCAGTAAAAATTGTTTCTGATTTGGGCACCCCTCTCCAGATGGAGAGGGGCCGGGGGTGAGGTACGCCGGGGGTGAGGTGTCCGTACTTTCACTTATTGGCCGATCTTCCTTATCTTGACGGCAAAATGACTGCTCATGTCTGAAAATGTTATGACGACCCTGCCGAGGGAGGAAGTACGGGAAGAAAAGGGCTTCAAACGGTCGCTGGGCCTGCTGGACGCCACCATGATCGTTGCCGGCTCGATGATCGGCTCCGGCATCTTTATCGTCAGCGCCGATATGACGCGCAACCTCGGAAGCGCCGGCTGGCTGATTGCCGTGTGGCTGCTTACCGGGTTCATGACATTGACGGCAGCCCTGAGCTACGGTGAGCTGAGTGCCATGTTTCCCCGCGCCGGCGGCCAGTACGTTTATTTAAAGGAAGCCTACAACCCCCTCATCGGCTTTTTGTACGGCTGGAGCTTCTTCACCGTCATCCAGACCGGCACCATCGCTGCCGTAGGCGTGGCCTTTTCCAAGTTCGCCGGCTACTTCATCCCGGCCCTGGAAATGAAGGACGAAAACATTTTACTCAATTTGGGCTGGATGAAGGTGTACCCCGCCCAGCTGGTGTCCATCGCCCTCATCACGTTCCTCACCTGGATCAATACCAAGGGGGTGCAGGGCGGCAAGCTCATACAAACCACTTTTACCGTTACCAAGCTGCTGTCGCTGTTCGGGCTCATCGCCTTCGGCCTGTTTATGGCCAAGGGCGACCTCTGGAGCGCTAACTGGACCGATGCCTGGAGCATGAAAAAGATCAATCCCTCCGGCGACACCGAGTCCCTGCTCGGCCTGGCCGCCTTCGGCGCCATCGCCGCCGCCATGGTGGGCTCCATCTTCAGCAGCGACGCCTGGAACAACGTGACCTTCATTGCCGGGGAGATCAAGAACCCCAAGCGCAACATCGGCCTGAGCCTGTTTTTCGGCACCCTTATCGTGACCATCATCTACGTGGCCGCCAACCTCATGTACCTCAGCGTGCTGTCGCTGAACGACGTGGCCTTTGCCAAGTCGGACCGCGTAGCCGTGGCCGCCGCCAACGCCGTCTTCGGCAATATCGGCACCTACGTCATCGCCATCATGATCATGATCTCCACCTTCGGCTGCAACAACGGCCTCATCCTGGCCGGTGCCCGGGTGTACTACTCCATGGCCAACGACGGCCTGTTCTTCAAGAAAGCCGGCAAGCTCAACCAGCATTCCGTGCCCGAATGGGCCCTGTGGGCGCAATGCGTGATCGCCGCCGTCCTCTGCCTGAGCGGCCGCTACGGCGACCTGCTGGACATGGTATCGTTCGTGGTGGTGATCTTTTACATGCTCACCATCCTGGGCGTATTCATCCTGCGGAAAAAGCGTCCCGACCTCGAACGTCCCTACAAGGCGGTAGGCTATCCCGTGCTGCCCCTGCTCTATATCGTCATGGGGCTGGCCTTCTGTATTTTGCTGATGGTGTACAAGCCCGCCTTTACCTGGCCGGGCCTGATCATCGTTTTGCTGGGAATTCCTATTTATTTCGTTGCTTTGGCGTCCAAAAAAAAGGCGTACTAGCAGATGGATTTTTCCCAACTCTTTCAAAAGATATCGGGCCTGAAGGTGGGCGTGATCGGTGATGTAATGCTCGACACCTATATGTGGGGCCAGGTGGACCGCATTTCCCCCGAAGCCCCCGTGCCCATCGTGTCGCTCCAGAAAAAGGAGCAGCGCATCGGCGGCGCCGGCAACGTGGCCCTGAACGTGCAGTCGTTGCAGGCCAAGGCTTTCGTGCTGACCGTCACCGGCAAGGACGAGGATGCCGTGCAGCTCAACCGGCTGTTCGCCGAAAACCATATCAACACGGCTTATTCCTTTGCCTCCCCGGGCCGCATCACCACCAATAAAACCCGCATCATCAGCCGCAATCAGCACATGATGCGCCTGGATGCCGAGATCACCACCGACCTGGACCGGATGGAGGAGGAGCGGATCCTGGAACTGTTCGAGCAGTTCGTGGCCCGGGAGCGCCCCGATATCGTGATCCTGGAAGATTACAACAAGGGCGTGCTCACCGAGGGCGTCATCCGCTCGGTCATTTCCATCTGCCGCAAGGAAGGCATCCTGACGGCTGTGGACCCGAAGCGCAAAAACTTTTTCGAGTTCCGCCACGTGGACGTGTTCAAACCCAACCTCAAGGAAGCCAAGGAAGCCCTCAACATCATTTCGGGCGATGTGAGCAAGGCCCTGCTCGAAAACATCCACCTAGAGCTGCACCATATCCTGCAGCACCAGATCTCCTTTATCACCCTTTCGGAAAAGGGCGTTTTTTACCAGAACGACCACGAAGCTGCGGTCATTCCTTCCCACCTCCGCAACATTGCCGACGTGTCGGGTGCCGGCGACACGGTGATTGCCGTGGCCTCCCTGGTATATGCCGCCACCCGCGACGTACGCCTGATGGCCGAGATCTCCAACATCGCCGGCGGCCTGGTGTGCGAAGAAGTGGGTACGGTGGCTATTGACGGCAGTAAGCTGTTGCGGGAATGTGCACTTCTGTTGAAGAAGGAATTGGTTAATTAGTTCATTGGTTAATTGGGCCTTGAAAGTTTAAGGGTTTTCCAAATTCCTAATATCCAAATTAACCAATGAGCCAATGAACCAATTCCTCATCCCCTCAAAGGGACTGAAAATTGTATAGGTATTCCCTAAATCAGAACTCCTATGCAACGGTACACTATCGCTATTCACGGGGGAGCAGGCACCATCAGTAAAGAAGATATGACGCCCGAGCAGGAGCGGGATTACCTGAAAGGGCTGGAGGAGGCTCTGCGGGGCGGCTATGCCGTCCTGGAGGGCGGCGGCACGGCCCTGGCGGCCGTGAAAGCGGCTGTCATGCTCCTGGAAGACAATCCCCTGTTCAATGCCGGCCGCGGATCGGTCTTTACCCACGAAGGCCTGCACGAAATGGACGCCTCCATCATGGACGGCAGTACGCTGAAGGCGGGCGCCGTTGCCTGCGTACGCAATGTGCGGAACCCCATCGAACTGGCCGCCGAGGTCATGGAACACAGCAGCCACGTTTTTTTGGCCGGGTCCGGTGCCCAGGAGTTTGCCCGTTTCCGGGGCCTCCGCCTGGAGCCCGACGACTACTTTTTCACTTCTTTCCGTTTCAGCCAGTTGGAAGAAATCCGCCATACCGATACGTTTTCACTGGATCATAAAGGCAAAAAGATCGGGACCGTGGGCGCGGTGGCCTGCGACGGGCAGGGCCATGTGGCCGCCGCTACCAGTACCGGGGGCATGACCAACAAAAAGTTCGGCCGTGTGGGCGACAGCCCGGTGATCGGGGGCGGCACCTATGCCAACGATACTACCTGCGCCATCAGCTGCACCGGCGAGGGCGAGGTCTTTATCAAAGCCGTAGCGGCTTACGACGTCAGCTGCCTGATGGAATACCGCGGCCTGAACCTCCAGCAGGCCATGGAGCTGGTGGTGAACGAAAAGCTGGTGCGGATGAAGGGCGAAGGCGGCATTATCGGTGTAGATCCCAGGGGCGAGGCCGTCCTGCTGATGAACAGTCCCGGCATGTACCGCGGCGTGCAAAGCAGCGATGGGAGATTTGAAGTAGCGATTTACAGGTAAGAGGGATATTGGTTCATTGGTTCATTGGCTCATTGGGAATTTGGGCCGGAGGCCTCGCTTTGCCCCTGGGTTTCAGACTTTTTTCCAGAAAATCCGGTAAATCCGCCCAAATCCGGTTTCTGATTTTTAATTTTCCACCCCGATTTTATTTCAGGAAACATTATGCACAAGTACGCCATTATCGTAGCGGGAGGATCTGGTTCGCGGATGGGCAGCGCTACGCCCAAGCAGTTTTTATTTTTGAACGGCAAGCCCGTTTTGTATTATACCATAAGAACCTTCCTGGAGGCCTATGACGACCTGGACATCATCCTGGTGCTGCCGGATATTTATACCGACATGGGCCGCGAGATCATCGACGCTTATTTCGATTACCGCCGCATACAGATCACCAGCGGGGGCGAAACCCGTTTTCATTCGGTGAAGAAGGGCTTGCAGCTGGTTCGGCAGGACGCCATCGTGTTTGTTCACGACGCCGTTCGCTGCCTGGTCGGTACCGACCTGATCCACCGTTGTTACGAAAATGCCCTGGAAACCGGCAGTGCCGTTCCGGCCGTCCGTTCCAAGGACAGCATCCGCCTGCTGAACCAGGAGGAGAACGACAACGAGGTGCTGGACCGCTCCAAGGTGGTGCTTATTCAAACCCCGCAGACCTTCCACAGCCGCATCCTGCTGCCCGCCTTTGAAATCGACTACAAGGAACGCTTTACCGACGAAGCCACCGTAGTGGAGGCCTTTGGCCTTAAGATATCGCTGGTGGAAGGGGAAGAGGACAACATCAAGATCACCCGCCCGGTAGATCTGTTGATTGCCGAAAAGATCATCGAGTTCGCTGAGAAGAAGGTGGATCAGGAAGAGGCTCAGGGCTGATTTTTATTATGTAAAAGCTATCGCCGAAGAAATCTAGCGCAACAACTATAAAGCTGGTGACCACCAGTAAGACTGTCATGCCGAACGCAGTGAGGCATCCCGTCGAGGCCTGAAAGGTCTGTTTCTGGAAAAGGAAATCCCTCCTTCGAACCGAAACAGCTTTCCGTTCCCGACGGGATGCCTCACTGCGTTCGGCATGACAGCCTGAAAGAAGCACTTTTCCCTCCTTGCCAACGGCAATGCAGTTCCTGATGTAAGGTTGCCACCTACAGCCATAATACTAAAAAACATTACTAACATCCCTCTCCTAAACCCAAATCCTGCAACGTTCCACCGAACTCGTGAACTGGTGAACTATTTCTTGAGCCATTTCAAATAAAACGGAAGCCGGTTCAACTCGATAGCGGCATAGGGTTCGTTGACGGCACCGAAGGAGCTGTAGAAGAAAGCCAGGTTGCGGAGGTCGCTGCCCTCGAAATCGAGCAGCAGGTCGTGGCCCGCATGGTCCTTGATGAAGGCGTCGATCAGCAGGTGCGAGGCGCCCAGGGTGCGGCCGTTGGGATGGTTGCCGACCAGGATGTAGTAGGCGCGGCGGTGCGAGAACGTCAGCACGCAGGAAGCCACCAGCTCGCCCCTGGCCGTAAACACCCCGTAGGTAGTGGCCATCTGCCGCGACCGCAGGAGGTGGTACAGGCGCTCGAACCGCTGCAGGTCTTCTTCGGCTACGGCCGCCGGCCCCGTTTGTGCCTTTGCCAGTTCCATCACCCCTTTGATGTCGATATCACTTTTGGCAGCGCAGCCATAGCCCACTGCCTTTTTGAGGTTCCGTTTGAGGTTGTCGCGGTAGGCGGCGTACACTTCCTCGTAGGGTCTATGCAGGTCCAGCACGAAGTTGGTGCGCTGGTGCAGCGGAAAGGCGGGCAGCATAAACAGGTTGTGGCGGTTCAGCGGGAAGCTCCAGATTTTGAATTGTTTGGGGATCGCCTTCAAGAAGGCTTCCAGCAGGGCGGCGTCCAGCCCGTTGCCGAACAGTCCCAGCTGGGCGATGAGGGCGGGGAAGTAGAGGTAATAAATGCCGTACTTCCTGCGCCACGGCAGCGGCATTACGGCTTCATAATCGTTCAGCACCAGGGCCGCCCAGTGGGTGCAGAGAGCGTCCAGGTAAAACGAATAGGCATAGACCGCCCCGTTGGCGGCCCGGTCCACCGCACTGTCCCATTGGGCCGTGTCAATGGCTTCCCGCCAGAGAAACCGGATGTTGCCGCTCATTGCCACAACGATTTGCGGTCCAGCAGGAACCGGTGGTTGATGCGGTGGATGTCGAGGCTGAAGGTCCAGCGCCGCAGCCAGTTGCGCTGCTCGGGCAACTGGGACAGGTTGTCGCGGAACAGCTTGCTGGAGAGTACCGGCACATACACGTTCACCAGGTTTTTCAGCAGCGGCACCTGCAGGCCGGCCACGTACAGGAAGCGGCTGTTGCCGGTTTCGTCCTGCGGCTGCCAGGCTTCGCTGTACGTGCCGGCGTCGAGGAACAGTTTCAGGGGCAGGGGCATAAGCTTTTTGGGCAGCGAGGTGGACAGGTTCAGGGCTGCCACCCAGTTGCCCGAGCGGCCCTGCAGGAACTCGTACTGGTCGGCCCGCAGCTTGAAGGCGCCGTCGCGCAGCATGATCTGGCGGGCGGCTATGCCCTTGTTCTCCACGGGGTCGTCGCCGCTGTAGGCAAACGAAGCCGTCCGTCCCATAAAATAGTTGCTGTAGGTATAATCTTCCTCGCCGGTAACGCCCAACAACTTGGGCCGGTACAGGTAGGTGGAAAGCGGGCGGCTGCTGCCGAGGGTGCCGAAATGGGCGGCAAACAGCCGCAGGTTCAGGCCCCCGCCGCCGGCATAGTTGAAAAAGTAGTGGGCCGTGGCGTTGAGGCGGTACCAGCCTTCGCCCTGTTGCGCCTGCAACTGGTAGTCGTAGGGGTACAGCGCCCGCGTATTGGTTTCGGTAAAGGAGACCTGGTTGATATAGCGCCGCGACCAGCCCATGCTGTCCACGAACAGCGACTTGTTGTCCGACCTCCGGGTTACGCGGTTAGAAAAATTGTTTTCGCTGATAAAGAAGGTTTTCAGCTCCAGGCTACGGTTGCGGCTGCTCTGGACGTCTTCGCGGAAAAAGAACGTCAGGGAGGGCGTGAGGCGGTAAAAGGATTCGAACGACCGTTTGCCGTTGGTGTCCAGTCCTTCTTTTTGGGAAAACTTCATCCCGCTGACCGCCAGCTCCACCAGCCGGAAGCGGTTGTCGGGGTAAACCGAATAGCTGACCCGGCCGAGGCCGTTCCATTTTTTAGAGTGGGTACCGTACAGGGGCAGGGCCAGGAACTGCAGCTTCGAAGGCGGCAGGCCGTAGTTGGTTACCAGGGGGCCCAGCATCAGGCCGTCGTACGCGTTATAGCCCGGGGCGGGCGTCACCAGCAACAGGTTTCCCGGGGGCTGGGCGCCGTATTTCCGCAAACTGGAGGGGGCCAGGGGCGACACCAGGCTCCAGCCTTTATGTGCCGGCTGCCCGAACCCTTTTTCCGTTTGCAGGTGGAAGAGGGAGTCGGTGGCCGTGCCCAGCACCGGCCGGAAGGCTGTTTTGAAATCTTCGGGTTGCGGGTGGCGGAAGCGCCAGCGGGTGTAATAGTCCTGCATGGCCTGCCGGAAGGCGGCGGGTCCGGCGGCCTGTTCGAGCTGCTGCAGCCACAGGGCCGTTTTGTGGTAGGTGACCAGGAAATAATTGATCGTGTGGAGCGAGGGGGCCGGCGCTTCAATCGGCTGGTCGCTGTTTTCCGCAACCCGGGTCTGCAGCAGCATATTATTGAGCTGCTGGCGGCTCCCGTATTTCTGTGCGGCGTACTTATGGTCGTAATACGAATTCAGGCCTTCATCCATCCAGGGATGTTCCCGCTCGTTGCTGCCCAGGATCCCGTAGAACCAGTTGTGGCCGATCTCGTGGGCCAGCACCTGGTCCAGCTCTTTTTCCGAAGGGATGGGCGAGATGACCGTGATGGTAGGGTATTCCATGCCACCGCCAAAGCTTTTCGGTCCTTGTACGGCCCGCAGCACGCTGTAAGGGTATTCGCCCACTTCGGACGAATAGAACCGCACGGCATCCTTGCAGAACTGCAGGCTGTTCTTCCAGTATTTTTCCTGTGCAGGCGTATAGTAGGTGGCCACGTCGATGACCCTGCCCGAAGGAAGGGCGCAGGTGTCGCGGTTCACGATAAAGTCCTTGTCGGCGAACCATGCAAAATCGTGTACGCTGTCCTGTTGGAAGTGTACCGTTTTATAGGTTCGTGGTTTGTAGTTTGTGGTTGGTGGTGGCTCCGCCGGTGGGGCTTTTTTTACCTGCGGGGTATTTTTCTTCAGCGGCGGCCGCGGAGGAGCGTTTTTGACAGGAGCCTTTTTGCCTTTTCCTTCCTTCGTATTCCGTACCTCGTACTTTGTACCTTTTTCCACGCCTTCCTGTAAAATACCGGTGGCGGCTACGGTATATGTATCCGGCAGGGTGATGCGGACGTCGAAGGAGCCGAACTCGCTGTAAAATTCGCCCTGGTCGAGGTAGGGCATGGCGTGCCAGCCGTTGCGGTCGTACACGGCTGGCTTGGGGTACCACTGGGTTACCTGGTAGGATTGGCCCTCGTGGCCGCCCCGGGAGAAGTTGTAGGGCAGCTTAATGTGGAAGGGCGTGGTGATGCCTACCTGCCGGCCGGGGGGCAGCGGATCGGGCAGTACCAACTTGATGATGTCGATATGCTCCGGGTGGTCCTCGGTGCGGGCAGGCGTGCCGTCGACCTTAAAGTTCAGGCGGTTGATGTATCCCCTCTGGTCCCTGGAAGCAAAATAAAATTTGGTGCTGCCGTTGCGCAGCGCCTGCTCGCTGTAGGCGGTGCGGTCGTTCTTGTAGGCATTGGGCCAGAGGTGGAACCAGATATAGGTAAGGGTATCGGGCGACTGGTTGGTATAAGTAATCTTTTCGAAGCCGTCGAGGGTATGGCTGCTGTCGTTCAGCGACACATCGATGCTGTAATCCACCCGCTGCTGCCAATAGGATAATTGGCAATAAGCAATGGGCAATTGGCAATAAACAAGAACAGTAAGAAAGAGTTTCTTCACAAAGCTGTTTTGTCAAAAGTAGCGGGTAGGCAGTGAAAAGTAAAATAATACCTCACCCCCGGCCCCTCTCCAGGTGGAGAGGGGCCGGGGGTGGCTGCTTACAGTTGCCCCTTCGCTTTCAGCTGTTCGAAATAAGGCGACAGGTCCTGGCCCGTTTCCTTTTCCAGCACGGCCTTCAGGTCTTCGGGGTAGGGGTGGCGGAACTTCCATTGCCGGAAATACGCCTGCATGCCTTTTTCCAGCGCTTCGCGGCCCAGGGCCTTTTCGAGGCGGTACATCCAGATGGCTGTTTTGATGTAGGTCACCAGTCCGTATTCGTCCTTGTTCTTAAAGTCGCCGGCGGGGATATCGATGGCTTCTTCCATGGGCATCTGGCGCAGGGCGTTGAAGGTAGCCGCCTGGAACTCCGGTACCGGCAGTTGCCGCACCGACTTCGGCAGGGAAGGGCCGAAGACCTCGCAGCCGCGGTATTTCTCGGCCTCGTAGCGGAACTGGTAGTAGGTGTTCAGGCCTTCGTCCATCCAGGCGTGCTCCCGTTCGTTGCTGCCCAGCATCCCGTAAAACCAGTTGTGGCCCACCTCGTGGGTGATCACGGCATCCAGCCCTTCACCGTCCGCTTCCGGGCTGGTGATCAGGGTGATCATGGGGTACTCCATGCCGCCCGACATGACGTTTTTGGGACCTTCCACGGCCGCTACTACCGGGTAGGCATATTCGCCCAGCCAGCCGGAATAGGAGGTCACTGCCGACTTGATGTAATCGGTGCTGTTCACCCAGTTCTTATTTCCTTTGGGGTGGTGGTAGGAAAAGACGTCCACCACCTTACCGCCGCTGAGCTGCAGGGTGTCGTAGCGCAGCACGAAATCCTTGTCGGCAAACCAGGCGAAGTCGTGGATGTTCTCGCCTTTGAAGGTGAGGGTTTTGGTGGGCGCGGACGGTGCTTTGTAGGCGGTGGCGTTCTTGCGGCCGCCGGCAAAGAGGTTGCTGCTGCCGATCGCTTTGTACTGCTTCAGCTCCGCTTCGTTCTGCAGCACGCCCGAGGCGCCGACGATATAGGCCGGCGGCAGGGTGATGTTGACGTTGAAGGAACCGTATTCGCTGTAAAACTCGCCCTGGTCGAGGTAGGGCATGGGGTGCCAGCCTTTGCGGTCGTACACCGCCGGCTTGGGGAACCATTGGCACACCATATACGACTGGCCCTCGTGGCCCGAGCGGGAGTTGTAGGAGGGCAGTTTGACGAAGAAGGGCGTGGTGACGGTCACCTTTTCGCCCGGCTGCAGGGGCTGGGGCAGCACTACCTTGACGATGTCGGTGTAGGCGGCCAGGGCTTCGGTTTGGACCGGGCTGCCGCCCACCCTGAAGTCGAGGCTGTCGATGTAGCCCCTTTCCTTGATGCTTTCAAAGCGTTTTTTGCCGTCGTTTTCGCGGAGGATCTGGCGGGCGAAGGCCGTGTTCTCATCGCGGTAGGCGTTGGGCCAGAGGTGAAACCAGATGAAGTCGAGCCGGTCGGGCGAGTGGTTGGTGTATTCCAGCTCCAGGAAGCCTTTCAGGCTGTGGGCCTGGTCGTTGAGCGTGACGTCGATGTTATACGCCACCTGCTGCTGCCAGTAGGAGGACTGGCTAAAAGCAAAAGGCAGGGAGCAAAAGGACAAGAGGGAAAGAAATAGCTTTTTCATGTAAAGAGTTTGGTGAGGTTCCCGGGGCGGAAAGCGGTAGGACAACCGGTTGCCCGCCCTGGGAAAGCCTACATAGTTACGTTGTGTTTCTTTAAAAAATCCCTAATCCTGGCCGGCTGGACGCCATAATTGAAATTTATTCCGCTGTAGGCGGCAGCGTTCACCGATACCAGGCGGCCCATTTCGTCCAGCACGGGTGCGCCGCCGTAGCCCGGCAGCAGGGGAATGGAGTACATCATTGTATAGTCGCCGGCGTTCTGGTCGATCCATCCTTCCGACAGCTGGGATTTAATGCCCTCGGGGGACTGTTGGAAGCCGGTGCCGAGGGGATACCCGATCAGCACCAGCCGTTCGCTTAATTGCGGCAGCATACTGTCCTGGTCGCAGCGGGCGATGCGCGACAGGTCGGGCAGGGGGAGCGGGGTAACCGGCAGTTGGCCGTTTTCCACCTGTACCAGGGAGAGGTCCACCGTAGGGTCGTCGGGGTGGCCGACAGGGTGGCACCGGATGCCGTTGCCGTCGCCGGTGGTGGGAGTGCCCGGCAGGAAGACCTGCAGGTCGATGGGGATCGTGATGATGGTGACGTCGCCGGCGGCAATGTTGCTGACGGTGGCCTCCGCCAGATTAAAGGAAGTTGCTCCCTCTTTGTCGAGCTGGTGCACCATCATTGTTACCATCAGCTCGTGCAGGGCACCGCCGGGGTCGGCCGTCCCCAGCTGGCGGTTGGTCAGCAGCTTTCCGTCGCTACTAACGAAGAAGGCGGTGCCCAGATGGGGTTCGGCCGCTTGGACGGCTTCCAGGCTGTCGGTGGTCAGCCCCGTGATGTCGCCGGTATAAGGGCCGGTGGACGTGAATTCGTTGAAATAGAATTTGCCCGAGTTAGTGGTTGCCTGGTAGATGTACTGGTGGCGGATCAGCACCACCCCGGGGGCGAAACGGGAATAAAGCTGCTGGTTGTTCTGGCGGAGGTGGGCGGGTACCGTCACTACGGGGGCTTTCTTTCCTAACAGGAATTTGCCTCCGGCATAGCCGATAATCACCAGGAGCACCAGGGCCAGTGCGGGTACCAGCCACCGTGGGAGGCGGAAGGGTTCGGGAGGAAGCAGGTGTGCCATCGGCTGCAGGTCGGGGAGTTGGGCCGCCTTGGTCCAGGTGTGCAAACCCGGGTGCCAGATCTCGGTGCCGGCGTGGAGGCCGCAGTTTTGTAATTCTTCAAGGGTAAAGGGGCCTTGCGGGCGGCCGCCTTCCCGGAAAAAGTAACGTTTGTTTTCCATGAGCAGTAGGGTAGGTTGGGTGCCTTCCGGGTCCCGCAACGGCGGGCATTGAAAGATCCCGAAGGGCAGCGCGCCAAAGATAATGGTTTCCCGGATGCAGACAGGGGCGGGAGGATGGGCTATTTATGGCCCTGGGCTTACATTCCTTTGCCCAGGAAGATAATGCGCAGCGTGTGCAGCAGGATCTTGAAGTCGAGGGCCAGGGAAATGTTTTCGAGGTACACCAGGTCGAAGTGGCTGCGCTCGATCATTTCGGAAATGTTCTGGGCGTAGCCGAACTGCACCATGCCCCAGGACGTCAGCCCGGGCTTGACTTTTTGCAGGTATTTGTAATACGGGAATTCGCGGGTGATGCGGTCGATGTAGTATTTGCGTTCGGGCCGGGGGCCTACGATGCTCATTTCACCGCGGATGATGTTCCATAATTGCGGCAGCTCGTCGAGCCGCCATTTGCGCATGGTGCGGCCCCAGGGCGTGATGCGCGGGTCCTGGTCCGACGACAGGGCCGGCCCGTCCTTTTCGGCGTCGGGGTACATCGAGCGGAACTTGTACATGACGAAGGGCTTGCCTTTGTAGCCGATGCGCTCCTGCCGGAAAATGACTGGTCCTGCCGACGACAGCCGTACCCGCAGGGCGATGTAGGCCATGAAGGGCAGCAGCAGCAGAAAGGAGCCGGAAGCCAGCAGGATGTCGAGCAGGCGCTTGAAGTTCTGCTGCCATTCGGGCATCAGGCCGGTGTTGAGGTCGATGAGCACGGGGCCCAGCACGTTGGAGGTCTTTACCGAGCCCAGGAGGATGTCCATGGTATTGGGCGGCATCTTTACCTCCACATCCTTTTCGCTCAGGCGGTCCACCACCTTTTCAAACAGGGGCTGGTCGCGTTTGTCGATCGCCAGCACCACCATGCGGATGCCGCCGGTGTCGATGAGGGTTTCCATGCGGTCGAGGGTGCCCAGCTGCTCCAGTTCCGAGGAGGCGCTGCTTTCCGCCTGGCCGATATAGCCGGAGACATGGTAGCCGGCCACCGCCAGGTTTTTTCGGGAACGGCGGTAGATATGGTGGGCATAGGCATGGTCGCCGATGATGGCCGAATTGAAGCGGACCAGGCCGCTGCGGATCTGGTTCTTGGCCAGGTGCACCAGCACCAGGCGGCCCGAGACGGTCAGGAGGAAATGCACCAGGAAGAGGCTGATGAAGGCCGAATAGTAATACACGTAGTTCTCGTGCATGTCGTCGAGCACCACCAGGAAGAACAGTGCAATACAGCCGATGATGGAAGCGGCAAAGGTGTTGATCACTTCCATCAGCCGCGACTTTTTATAGACCGAGTGGTAGTTGCCCACCAGGGTGTACAGCATCAGCCAGCCAACGGGCAGCAGCAGGATGCAGGTCCACAGCACGTAGTTGCTCAGGGCATAGTTGGCGCGGAAGATGGGGAGGCCTCCCAGCAGCACTTCCCGGATCTTGTAAAAGGAAGCCCAGGCCAGGGCGGCGCTCACATAATCCCAGGCGGCATACCAGAACGGGCGAATGTATTTTTTAACCGGCATTCTCCGCTCAGGCAGTTAACTGGTTTTCGATCTTGTCCAGGATCTTATGGGCGATTTCCATGGCCCGGTAGCCGTCGATCTCGTTAACGGTGGTTTGTGTATTATTCAGGATGGCGCCCACGAACTCCTGCAGCTCCAGTTTGATGGCATTGACCTCGGGCACCTGCGGGCTGGTCATGGCGATGGTGCGGGTGCCTTTAGGTGTTTCGATATCGAAGGTGAAGGCACCTTCGTCGCTTTCCTGTTTCAGCTTGATGATCTCGGCCTTCTTGGTCAGGAAGTCCACGCCGATGTAGGCGTCTTTCTGGAACAGGCGGATCTTGCGCATCTTTTTCATGGAGATGCGGCTGGAGGTAAGGTTGGCCACGCAGCCGTTGTGGAACTCGATGCGTACGTTGGCGATGTCGGGGGTGTCGGTCATCACGGCCACGCCGCTGCACGAGATGGTGCGCACCTCGCTTTTGACGATGCTCAGGATGATGTCGATGTCGTGGATCATCAGGTCGAGGATCACGCTGACTTCGGTGCCGCGGGGGTTGAACTGGGCCAGGCGGTGCACTTCAATGAACATGGGGTGCAGCTCGAGGTCCTTGATGGCCAGGAAGGCGGGGTTGAAGCGTTCGACATGGCCCACCTGCAGCTTGACGTTGGATTCCTGCACCAGCTTTACCAGTTGTTCGGCCTCTTCCATGGTGTTGGCCAGGGGTTTTTCCACGAACACGTGCTTGCCCTTGCGGATGGCGTTGGAGCAGATGGCGAAGTGGTAGTTGGTGGGAGCGACCACGTCGATGGCGTCGCAGGCGGCGATCAGCTCGTCTTCCGAGGCAAAGCGCTTCAGGCCGTACTGGGCGGCCACCGCTTCCGCGGTTTCGTCGTTGGGGTCGTAAAAGCCCACGAGTTCGGCTTCAGGAATTTCTTTCCAGTTATTCAAGTGAAACTTACCCAAGTGCCCGGTTCCGAAAACACCTATTTTCAACATGTAGTTCAGGTTAAGGGGCCAAAGATAACAGAGCTGGAAGCAACGCGATAAAAACTGAAAAATTTTTCCGCTAAAAATTTTGTTCGTGAAATTCCTTTTCCCTTATCTTTGCAACCCCAACGACGACGGAACGGCTTGAAAAATGCTTCGAAAGCGTTGATAGAGAAAGATAAGAATCGCTCTTACATACTTTGGATCGGTAGTTCAGTCGGTTAGAATGCCGCCCTGTCATCTCGCCTGGGGCGAGACGGGTTCGAGTCCCTAGTAAATGATTAGTATAGTTCTTAAATATTTTGGATCGGTAGTTCAGTTGGTTAGAATGCCGCCCTGTCACGGCGGAGGTCGCGGGTTCGAGTCCCGTCCGGTCCGCAAGAAGCCCTAGAGTAATCTGGGGCTTTTTTGTTTTATAGCTGTCTTGTTCAGACCGGTAGTTCAGTCGGTTAGAATGCCGCCCTGTCATCTCGCCTAGGGCGAGACGGGTTCGAGTCCCGTCCGGTCCGCAAATGAAACCCTGCGAAAGCAGGGTTTTTTGCTTTGTGCCTATTTGTCCCTTGAAGCTTTAATCCTCCAGATGGAATACTGCAATAAAAATTTTTGCATGTATTACGTTTACATCCTGGAAAGTCTGGTAGATGGAGATTTTTATAAAGGGAGTACCAGCGATTATTTTCAGCGCCTGCTCCGGCATAATAATGGAGAAAGTGAATTCACGCGTACCAAAGTTCCGTGGAAATTGATATTTGTTCAGCAGTTTGAAACGAAAAGAGAAGCGCTTATTCGGGAAAAGAAATTGAAGCGTTGCAACAAAGAATATCTGCAGTGGTTGATCGGCCAACCGGAAAACTTGCTTCTTTCGTCAGGCCGGTAGTTCAGTTGGTTAGAATGCCGCCTTGTCATCTCGCCTGGGGCGAGACGGGTTCGAGTCCCGTCCGGTCCGCAAAAAGCCTCAGAGAAATCTGGGGCTTTTTTGTGCCTCACCCCCGCACCGTCGAATTCCGCACCATCAGCTTCGTATTTAAAATCTTCACGATCGGCTTCCATTTCGATACGTCCTTGTCCATCAGGTCCAATAATAATTTCATGGCTACCTGGCCCATTTCGTCCACAGGCTGGGCGATGGTGGTGAGGCTGGGTTCGATGAAGGAGGAGGCGTAGTTGTCGCTGAAGCCCACTACCGCAATGTCTTCCGGGATGCGGCGGCCCATTTGCTTGATGGACTGGATCGCCTCGATGGCCGTGGGGTCGTTGAAGGCAAAGAGGCCGTCCGGCGGGTTGTCCTGGTCCAGCAGGTGTTTGACGTAAATGCGGATTTTGCTCAGGGTAAGATCGGAGGCGATGACCAGGTCTTCGTCGTAGGGCAGGTTGTATTTTTTAAGAGCGTCCTTATAGCCTAAATGTCGTTTGCGGCTGATGGCCAGCGAGTCGGGGCCTGCCAGGTGGGCGATCCGCTTTTTGCCCGTGGCAATCAGGTGCTCCACCGCCTTGAAGGCCGCGTCGTGGTCGTCCACCACCACCTTGGGCACCATCATGTCTTCGCATACCCGGTTGAAGAAAACAATGGGGATCCCTTTCTTTTGAAAGGCCTTGAAATGGTCAAAGTTCCTCGTTTCCTTGGAGAGGGACACGAGGATGCCGTCCACCCGGTTCGTCAGCATGGCTTTGGCATTGGCTACTTCCGTTTCGTAGGTTTCGTTGCATTGGCTGATCAGCACATTGTAGCCGGCCTGGGTGGCCACTTCCTGGGCCGCGATTACGAAGCGGGGAAAGAAGGAGGTGATGAACTCGGGGACGATGATGCCGATGGTTTGGGTCTTGTTGGTGATCAGACTAATCGAGGAGATGTTGCGCTGGTAGTCCAGTTCCTCCGCCAGCTCCAGCACCGCCTTGCGTGTTTGCTCCTTCACGCTGGGGTGCCCCGTCAGCGCCCGGGAGACCGTGGACTTGGAAACATTCAGCCGCTGGGCGATGTCGACGATGGTGATCTGGTGACTTTTCATGGAACTAATATACCGCCAATTTGCAATCGGCAGATAAAAATCCGTGGGACCGTTCCCAAAAAATGGGACCGTTCCCACGCGTTTTTGGCTGGGAAACAGGGCCTGTGGAAGGCGTTCGTGGATAACTTCGGTTCCGGATCGAACGGTTGTCTTGCAAGGTTGCGGGACAGCCGTGTCCGACAACTGAAACCATGAAAAAAGAAATCTTTGCCATTAAAAGAGAATTAAAGACCATCGACCTGGCCACGGACCTCGTCGTTGTCGGCGGCGGGCTCTCGGGCCTTTGCGCCGCCATCACCGCCGCCCGTGCGGGTATAAAAGTGGTGTTGCTCCAGGACCGGCCGGTGCTGGGAGGAAACGCTTCCAGCGAAGTGCGCCTGTGGATCCTGGGCGCCACCTCGCACATGGGCAACAACAACCGCTGGTCGCGGGAAGGAGGCGTGATCGATGAAATACTGGTGGAAAACACCCACCGAAATCCCGAAGGCAATCCCCTCATCTTCGACATGATCCTGCTCGATAAAGTAAAGGCCGAGCCCAATATTACCCTGCTGCTGAATACCGCCGTCTTCGACCTGCAAAAGAAAGACAGCGATACCATTGAAAGCGTGATCGCCTTCTGTAGCCAGAACTCCACCCGTTACCATGTACGGGCACCCTTGTTCTGCGATGCCTCCGGCGACGGGATCGTGGGCTTCCTGGCCGGCGCCTCCTTCCGCATGGGAGCGGAAAGCCGCGACGAGTTCGACGAACAGATGGCCCCTACCGCGGAATACGGCGAGCTGCTGGGCCATTCGCTTTACTTCTACAGCAAGGACACGGGCAAGCCCGTAAAATTCACCCCGCCCTCCCTGGCGTTAAAAGACATTACCAAAATTCCGCGGTTCCGCAACTTCAATTCCAAAGAGTTTGGTTGCAAGCTGTGGTGGGTGGAATACGGCGGCCGCCTGGATACGGTGCACGATACCGAGCAGATCAAGTGGGAGCTGTGGAAAGTGGTGTACGGCGTCTGGGACCATATCAAGAATTCCGGGAAATTTCCCGATGCCGAGAACCTCACCCTCGAATGGGTAGGCACTATCCCCGGCAAGCGCGAAAGCCGCCGCTTCGAAGGCGACTACATTTTGCACCAGAAGGACCTGGTGGAGCAGCGCCGCCATGACGATGCCGTGGCGTATGGCGGCTGGTCCATCGACCTGCATCCCGCCGACGGCATCTACAGCGAGCGCCCGGGCTGCAACCAGTGGCACAGCAAGGGTCTTTTTCATATTCCCTACCGCACCCTGTACAGCAAGAATATTACGAACCTGTTTTTAGCCGGCCGCATCATCAGTGTCAGCCACGTAGCCTTTGGCGCCACCCGGGTGATGGCCACCAGCGCCTACGTGGGACAGGCCGCCGGCATGGCCGCCGCCCTTTGCCTGGAAAAAGGGCGTACGCCCCGCGAAATCCTTACCCAAAATCATATCCAGGAATTGCAGCAGCGGCTGTTGCGGACCGGTCAGTTCATTCCCGGGCTGACCGTGCAGGCTCCCGGCGACCTCGTGCCCGCCGCCCGCATTTGGGCTACCAGCGAGCTGCTGTTCCGGGGCTTTGCCCACGAAGGGGCCTGGCGGACCCTGGATCTTTCCTCCGCCCAGCTCTATCCCTTTGGCAAGGGAGCTGTTCCCGCTTTCCGGGTGGCCGTGAACGCCTTGCAGGACACCGTGCTGAAAACCAGCCTGCGCGGCAGCGAACGAAAAGGTAATTTTACACCGGACGTGGTGCTGGCGGAAAAGGAGTATTCGCTGCAGAAAGGCGGGCAGGTGATCGATATTTCTTTCGATGCCGTGCTGGAAGAACCAGCCTACCTGTTTATCCAGTTTGAAAAGAACCCCGATATGCAGTTGGGGGTAACCGAAAAAAGGGTAACGGGCATCCTGTCGGTCTTCAACACGGTAAACAAGGCGGTGTCGAATTACGGCAAACAGGAGCCGGGGCGGGGCATGGGCGTGGAGGCCTTTGAATTCTGGTGCCCGCAGCGCCGGCCGCAGGGGCAGAACATCACGTTGGAAGTGGGGGAGGGGCAACCGGTATTTGCCGCCGCCAACATCGCCAACGGCCTGGACCGGCCTGCCACCCAGCCCAATGCCTGGGTGGCCGACCCCGCCGACGGGGCGCCGGGGCTGCTGCTGGAATGGGACGATGTGCAGGAGATCGCAAAGCTGGAACTCTGGTTCGATACGGACTTCGACCACCCGATGGAGTCGGTGCTGATGACGCATCCCGAAACGGTCATGCCCTTCTGCGTACGGAACTATACGGTCTACGACGATTCGGAAAACGTGCTGGCCGTGGTGAAGGACAACCACCAGACCTGCAACCGCATTGTTTTCGAAAAACCGGTAAAAACCCGCAAGCTGGTGATAAAGGTGGAGCATCCCTCCGCCAACGTCCCGGCCTCGGTATTTGCCGTCCGCTGCTATTCCCATTAACCCGAACAACTCATTCAATATGGCAAATCTGGACTTTGTGGTCATGGGCGTCTTCGCGCTGCTGATCTTTGCAATCGGCCTCACCTTTACCCGGGTGGGCAGCAAAAGCGGGCAGGCCTTTTTCGAGGCCGGGGGCGAAACCCCCTGGTGGATCAATGGCCTGTCGCTCTTCATCTCTTATTTTTCTGCCGGCACCTTCGTGGTCTGGGGCTCCATCGCCTACAAGCACGGGCTGGTGGCCAACGCCATCCAGCTCACCATGGCCATCAGCGGCCTGATCGTCACCCTGTTTATCGCGGGGCGCTGGAAGCGCTCGGGGGTGGCCACCGCCGCCGAATACATCGGCAAACGGTTCGGTGCCGCCGAACAGCAGTTCTACACCTACATGACCCTGTTGTTAAGTCTTTTTACCACGGCTGCCGTGCTGTACCCCGTGGGCAAGATGGTGCACGTGGTTACGGGCATGGATGTGAACTGGAGTATCCTCATTATCGGCCTGATCATCGTGCTGTATACTGCTGCCGGCGGCCTGTGGGCCGTGCTGGTGACCGACGTGGTGCAGTTCGTGATCCTGTCGGCCGCCGTGGTCATCGTCATCCCCATCGCCTTCGCCCATATCGGGGGCGTGGAGCAACTGGTCACCCGCTCGCCCAAGGGTTTTTTCCTGCCCTTCAACGAAGATTATACACTGGGTTTCATGCTGGCCTTCGTGGTGTACCAGACCTTTTATATCGGCGGCAACTGGTCGTACGTGCAGCGGTATACCAGCGTGTCTTCGGAAAACAATTCCCAAAAAGTGGCCGGCATCTTTACGGTACTTTATCTTGTAAGCCCGGTGATCTGGATGATCCCGCCCATGGTGTACCGCATCATCAATCCCACGCTCCAGGGACTGGATACCGAGGATGCCTACATGATGCTGATCCAGCAGGTGATGCCGGCGGGACTGATCGGGCTGGTGCTGGCGGGCATGGTGTCGGCCACCTCCAGCAAGGCCAATACCACCATCAACATGGCCGCCACCGTTTTTGCGCAGGATATTTATAAAAACCTCATACGGCCAAAGGCCGCGGAGAAAGAAGTGATCCGGATGGCAAGGGTGTTTACCCTGCTGTTCGGGGCGGCCACCGTGGGGGTGGCCATGTGGATTCCCAGTGCCGGCGGCATCGTGGAAGTGGTGCTGAGCACCGCCTCCATTGCAGGCGGTGCGCTGTTTGCCCCTATTATCTTCACCCTGTTTTCCAAACGGCAGACCGGCTTTTCGGTGGTGACCACCACGCTGGTGTCGCTGGGGGTGAATTTGTTCCTGAAGGTGGTGGCGCCCGCCACCGTCGGGCTGAAGCTGGGACGTACCCTGGAAACCGTTTGCGGCATGGGCATCCCGGTGCTGTTATTAGTGTTGTTCGAGTGGTACTACTACAGCAAAGGCCATGTTTCTGCAAAAGCGGTTGCTCTGAGCCATAAAGTTGCTGCAGAGAGCTTGCCGGTAGCCCAATCGCTCCACCATGCGGAGGCGGAAAAGCAAAACATTTTCGGCATCCGGGTAATTGCCATTGCCATGGGCAGCGTAGGCATCGGCATCATCATCCTGGGCATGCTGGCCACCGGCTATTCGGGCATCGTTATCGGCGTGGGCCTGGCGATCCTGCTCTGTTCCCTGCTGATCGGAAGGGTAACATTTAAAATGGCGGTACGGTTAAAACCGTTTTTAAAGGAGCGTTCGCATGTATAAGCTCATTGGCCTGCTCCTATTTATTCTTGTTTTTCTTTCCCTGCCCGCTTTTGCGAAAGTGCAGTTGCCGGCTTTCTTTTCCGACAACATGGTGCTGCAGCAAAAAAGTCACGTACGCATATGGGGCACGGCCGCTGCCGGGGAAAAAGTGGGGATAACCCCCTCCTGGAACCATAAAAAATATACTGCCAGGACCAATACATCCGGCCGGTGGGAAGTGGATGTGGAAACCCCGGCCGCCGGCGGGCCCTTCACCCTGGAAATAAAAGGGAAAAACAGAATAGTACTGCAAAACATATTGATCGGGGAGGTGTGGCTGTGCTCCGGCCAGTCGAATATGGATATGCCGGTCAAAGGTTTCTGGGGGGCGCCCGTGCTCCATGCCAACGACCTGCTGGTGGAGGCGCCCAACAGCCGCATCCGGTTGTTCCATGTGGCCCGTAAAGCGTCCGGAACGCCCCTGGCGGATGTGGCCGGGAAGTGGGCGGAAGCCGATGTGGCGTCGGTAAAAGAATTCAGCGCCGTGGGCTACCAGTTTGCCCGGCTGCTGCAGCGGCACCTGGGCGTGCCCGTAGGAGTGATCCAGTCCTCCTGGGGCGGCTCGCCCATCGAGGCCTGGATGAACGCCTCCTCCCTGGACAGCCCGTCGAAAGCAAATGGGCTGACGGGCGGGGCCACTACCAGGGCTCCGCACCAAACGCCTTCGAACCTGTTCAACGGCATGATCGCGCCCCTGGCGGGCTATGGCCTGGCGGGCGTGCTCTGGTACCAGGGGGAACAAAACCGCTTTAACTACCGCGACTATGCGCTGCTGCAGCCTTCCCTGGTGCGGGAGTGGCGCCGGCTGTGGGGCCGCGGCGACTGGCCGTTCTACTACGTGCAGATCGCGCCCATGCGCTACCCGCAAAGCCAGAAAGCGCTTTTGCCGTATTTTCGGGAAGTGCAGCAGCAGCTGGCAGCGCAGATTCCCAATGCCGGTATGGCGGTTTCCATCGATGCGGGCGAGGAGGACAACATCCACCCCGCCAACAAGGAGGTCATTGCCAAACGCCTGGCCTTCCTGGCCCTGTCCCGGACGTATGGAAAAACGGGCATTGCCGCCTCGGGACCGCAATACCAGTCTTTTGCGGTTTCCGGCGATACGCTTTCTTTGCGTTTTTCCGGGGCGCCCATGGGCATGACCGTCGCCGGGAAGGAACTGACGCAGTTCGAGGTAGCCGGGGCGGATAAAGTATTTTATAAAGCCTGGGCGCGGCTGAAGGGCACGACCGTGCAGGTGCGCAGCGAAGCCGTGCCCCACCCGGTGGCGGCCCGCTATGCCTTCAGCGACTGGGCGGTGGGGGAGTTGTACAGCGCTGAGGGCCTGCCCGTAGCACCTTTCCGAACGGACGACTGGTAATCGGCACCGCTTCCTGTTTCTAAAAAAATAATCATTCAAACCATATGAACGCTTTCAACCAACTCAGAAAAACGTTTTTGACCGCCCTGGCGGCCCTGTGCCTGTCCGCCAGCCTGCAGGCCCAGGAGACTCAATCCACTTATTGGACTACCATTCAAAAATTCCGGGCGGCGGACAGTGTGCAGGCGCCGCCGAAAAAGGCCATTCTTTTTGTCGGCAGCTCCTCCTTTACCCGCTGGAACAATATGCAGGAGTGGTTTCCTGCCCATACTGTCCTCAACCGGGGTTTCGGCGGTTCGAAGCTGCCCGATGTCAAGCTGTATTTCGAGCAGACGAAGCTGCCCAAAAAGCTGAAGCAGGTCGTCATTTATGCCGGCGATAACGACCTGGCCGGCGGCAACGTGGCGGCCCGGGATATCCTGCAACGCTTCCAGGACATTGTAAAATTGATCCGGAAAGAGCAGCCCCGTATTCCCATTGCCTTTGTTTCCATCAAGGGCTGTCCCTCCCGGGCGAAGCTCATTCCCCTGGTAAAGGAAGCCAATGCCCTGGTAAAGGCCTATGCCGACAAGGAAAAAAACATAGATTTTATCGACGTCTTTTCCCCGACCATGACCCCCGATGGCCGTCCCATGCCGGACATTTACGTGGAAGACGGCGTGCACCTCAATACAAAAGGCTATAAGATCTGGGCGTCGGTGATCGAGCCGCATTTGAAGAAGTAATTGGATCGGATCATCGTT
Source organism: Huijunlia imazamoxiresistens (assembly GCF_037132455.1). Classification (NCBI taxonomy): domain Bacteria; kingdom Pseudomonadati; phylum Bacteroidota; class Chitinophagia; order Chitinophagales; family Chitinophagaceae; genus Huijunlia; species Huijunlia imazamoxiresistens. The sequence continues at coordinate 95,767 of NZ_JBBBEI010000005.1, forward strand.
CAATAAAAAATCCCGCGGAGCCATTTCGCGGGACTTTTTTTGTTGGACCGGCGCAAAACCAGTGTGATTCATAAGTGGAAAAGCTGTTGCCTTTTTTTTCAGGATGAATTGCTTTTCGAAGGGGGAAATATGCTAGGCCAGGGACGAACAGGTTAGTACTGTAATTGAAAGAAGATTAAATATTTATCATGCACGATATGGGCGCCGTAGGCGCCTCCTGTTTATAGAAACATCCTAACGGAGAACCTCGCTCCAGAGGAGCGCCCGGTGAAGAAAAGACCAGTTCCCTCCCTGTAAAGGAGCAGTTTCTGCCCCACAGGGCTCCTATAGTGCGGTGCTTCAACTATTTAAGGCGCCCCGTACCCGGTAATTGTATTATAGGAAAGGCATTCAACCTGAAGCTCTTTAGGATGAAGTGTCCTTCCCCGGAATGCAATTCCCGGGGTACGTTATCCCTCCGTACTTTGCAAGGCTTTTGCGGACATGGGAAAGGCTTTTGCCATTGCCCGTAAAGGAAGGCAAAAGGAAATAAAAGCAGGACATAACTGAGGCGACCCACGTACCCTGGAATTGCATTCCGGGGAAGGACACTTCATCCTAAGATACAACAACAGGTTGAATGCCTTTCCTATGATACAAACCCTTCCGGCGTGATCTTACCTTTATGAAATGGTGCACGGCACTAACGGCGCCCGATTTTCCCAGTTTGGATTTTGCTATAAACAGGAGGCGCCTATGGCGCCCATAGCCTTAATTGGAACGAGTTTCTTTCTCCAATTCAGGTATTCCACGAGATTAAGGGAGGGGGTTTTCTATTGTCGTTTCTGTTAATGGACGTTCCTCCTGCGAAGCTACGCCACCCTTCTCCATTTGGAGCGGGTGCCCAGCCTCCGGTGGGGCGGGTGAGGTCCCGATAGCCCGGCGATAGGCCTCGTCGTTGAACTCGTTCTCGCTGCGGGCGATGACCATGGTGGCCACACCGTTGCCAATCATGTTGGTGAGGGCGCGGGCCTCCGACATGAAGCGGTCCACCCCCAGCAGGATCGCTACGTTTTCCGCCGGCATGATCTTCATGGCCGCCAGCGTGGAGCTGAGGACGATGAAGCCGCTGCCGGTAACGCCTGCCGCCCCCTTCGACGTCACCATCAGGATGCCCATGGCCGTCAGCATCTGCCCGGCGCTCATGGGCACATGGAATACCTGCGTCAAAAATACCAGGGCCATGGCCAGGTAAATGGAGGTGCCGTCGAGGTTGAACGAATACCCCGTAGGGATCACCAGTCCCACGATGGACTTGGAGCAGCCGATCCGCTCCAGCTTCTGCATCATGCTGGGCAGCACCGACTCGGAAGAAGACGTGCCGAACACCACCAGGATCTCTTCTTTAATGAATTTTAAGTATTGCCACAGGCTGATCTTGTAATAATACAAAATGAGGTTGAGCAGGCCGAAAATGAACAGGATGCAGGTGGCATAAACCGCGATCATGATCTTGCCCATGGGCAGCAGCGTATGCAGCCCGTAGGTGCCGATGGTAAAGGCCATGCCGCCAAATGCCCCGACGGGCGCCAGCTTCATCACCATCTTCATCATATAAAACAACACTCCTGAAAGCCGCTCAAACGTGCGTATTAACGGAGTGCCGGTGGCGCCCATCCGGCTCAGGCCGTAGCCAAACAGGATGGCAAAGAACAGGATCTGCAGCATTTCGCCCTTGGCAAAGGCGTCGAACACGTTGCGCGGGATGATGTGGGAAATGAATTCCAGCCAGTTCATGCCTTCGGCGGCCGGGGCGGCCACCGCCTTTCCTGCCGGCACGGTTGCCTGTACGCCTTTGCCCGGCTGCAGCACGTGGGCCACCAGCAGGCCGATGGCCAGTGCCAGGGTGGTCACGATCTCAAAATACAACAATGCCTTGCCGCCGACGCGTCCCACCTTTTTCATGTCGTTCATGCGGGCGATGCCCAACACGATGGTGAGGAAAACGATCGGGGCGATCAGCATGCTGATCATATTAATAAAGGTGCTGCTCAGCACTTTGGCCGTGGGCGCAAAGCCGGGGAAGTAGTGGCCGACCAGTACGCCGGTCGCGATGGCCACAAGGACCTGGAAGGTCAGGTTGGAAGAAATCTTTTTCATGTTGAATAGGTGGGACGTATTGATTTAGGAGGATAGCCGGCTTTGTGCGCCGGTGGCAATCGAGGGCCGGTAGCCGGCCCTCCCCAAAAATGCTCCTTTTTTTCGGCACTGCCGCCTTTCTGCCCAAGGTTTTTAGGGAATGCAAATTTTGGGAACGGTTTCAAAAAATGGGACCGTTCCCACGGAAAAAACTGGATTTTTTTAAAAGTAGGGCCGTAGTCCTGGTCTACATTTGCTTCCAGGTTATTATTTATTACACTAAACGATTGACTTCCAATGGGAAAATTTACCCGCCGCCTACTGGTCCTGGTTTCCTCGGTAACCGTGATGGCAAACAGTCATCCGGCCCTTGCCCAGCGCAGGGCCCCTTCCCTCCCGGTATCCGCCGATACCCTTGCCGCCGACACCACAGGCCTTGTCTCCCTGATCTACTTCCAAAAAGCCCGCTCCCTGTCCACCGCCTCCACTGCCTCTGTCAAGGGAACTGAATTCGCCCATACGCCGGTAGGGCCCTACCCGATAGCGCTGGCCGGCCGCCTGCCCGGGCTCAGTATTTCCCAAAGCTCCGGCCAGCCCCTGAACGAAGGCTTTGGCATCACCTTGCGCAACCAAAGCCCCCTGGTGCTGGTGGACGGCATTCCCCGCGCCCTTACGGAAATAGGCATGGAGGAGATCGAATCCGTGACCGTATTGAAGGATGCGGTGGCTACGGCCATGCTGGGCGTACGCGGCTCCGGCGGCGCCCTGCTGGTGACCACCAAAAAAGGACAGGCCCTAAAACAAAGCATTAATTTCAACGTCCAGACGGGTGTGGCCAAGCCCCTTCAAAATAGTGTGTCCGCTCCCCTGGACGCCTACCGCTATGCCCAGCTATACAATGAAGCGCTGGCCAACGACGGCCTGCCGGTGGCTGCTTATGGGTTCAGCCCCGAGGCGCTGGAAGGCTTCCGCACCGGTTCCGACGGGGCCAAATACCCCGACGTGGACTGGAAGAATGAAGTGCTGAACCGCTCCGCCTTCTTTGCCCGCTACAACGTAAATACGCAGGGCGGCAACAACTTTGTCAAGTATTTCGTGTCGGTGGAGCATATCAACCAGGAAGGCCTGCTCAAAACCAGCGACAGCAACAAGTACAACACCAACGCCAGCCTTAAAGGCTATTTCGCCCGCTCCAATGCCGACCTGAAACTCACCAACCACCTCTCGGCCGGCATCTACATCCAGGGACGGATCCTCAATACCACCAGCCCCGGCGACGACGGCACCGAGGGACTTTTTTCCTCCCTGCTGACGACGCCCCGCAACGCTTCTCCCATCTACAACAGCAATGGCTCCTATGCCGGGACGGCGCCCTTTCCCGCCAATATCGTTGCCCGCAACATCGGCTCGGGTTATTCGCTGAGCAACACCCGCACCGTTTTATCCGACTTTTACCTGAAAGGCAACCTGGACCAGCTGACCCAAGGGCTGTGGGTAAAGGCCCGCGCCTCCTTCTTCAGCAATTTGAATGAAAACATCCGCCGCAGCAAGTCGGTGGCCGTATTCGAACAGACCGGCGTTTCTTCCACCGGCGAGCCCACCTATCGCCAGTACGGCACCAACAGCAGCCAGTCCAACGCCAACGCCATCAGCTTCCAGAACCGCTCCGACTTCCAGGAGCTGTCGGCCGGCTATGCCCGCGGCTTCGGGCCCCACGAAGTGGAGGCCACGGTGCTGGCCAACCGCGACAACCTGGTCAACGGCTCCAACCTGCCCTACACGATCCAGGGCATTTCGGGACATGCCGCTTATCATTTCAACAAAAAATACCTGGCGGAAATTTCCGTCGCCTATAACGGCGCCAACCGCTACCCCCATGAAGGCGGCTTTAAATACGGATGGTTCCCGGCCGTAGGCCTGGGCTGGAACCTGAAAGAAGAAGCCTTGATCCAAGGGATCAGCTGGCTGGACCGCCTGAAGCTGTATGGCTCGTACGGCAAAACGGGAAGAGACAACGCTTATTACTATACCTACCAGCAGGTGTACAACGCTTCGCCGACTGCTATTTTTGGTTCGAGTGCGGCGGCAGCCACTACGGTAGGGGAGTCCTTCCTGGCCAACCCGAATATTACCTGGGAAAAAGCCAAAAAACTGAATGCCGGCCTGGAGGGCTCCCTGTTCCGCAATCAATTGTCCTTCGGACTGGAATATTACTTTGACCGCTACTCCGACCTGAGCATTATCCGCGGTACCAACTCGGGTTTGCTGGGCATCAGCTTTCCCAGCGAGAACATCGGCCGCGAACGCTACAGCGGCTGGGAAGCCCAGTTGGGATGGAAGCAACAGAAAAAGAAAATAGGCTACTCCATTGCCCTCAATTCCGCTTTGCAACAATCGGAGCTCTTGTTCTCGGCTGAAGGGCAACAGCAGTATGACTGGATGAAGCGTACCGGCCAGCCGGTGGACCGGCGGTTCGGCTACGTGGCCGAGGGCCTCTTCCAGGACCAGCAGGAGATCGCCTCCGCCCCCACCATCGAAGGCTACCAGCCGCAGCCCGGCGACATCCGCTACCGCGACCTCAATAACGACGGCATCATCAACCAGTACGACCAGACGGCCATTGGCAAAGGAAAACCCTTCCTGCTCTTGGGCGCCTCCCTGGGGCTGCAGGCCTATGGCTTCGACCTGTCGGTGCTGCTGCAGGGCTGCGCCCACCGCGAGCTCTATCTTTCCGGCGACAGTTTTTGGGAATTCCAGAACAGCGGCAAGGGCCAGGCCTTCGGGCACCAGCTCGATCGCTGGACCCCCGCCACGGCGGCCACCGCTACCTACCCCCGCCTCACCACCGGCCTGGGACCCAACGACGGCTCCAGCAACAACTGGGTCACCTCCTCCTACTGGCTGCGCAAGGGCGACTACCTGCGGGTGCGCTCGGCGGAACTGGGCTACGCCGTTCCGGCGGTTTACAGCCGTAAGCTGGGCATCAGCCTTGCCCGCTTTTATGTCAACGCCTTCAATCCCCTGACCTTCGCCTCCAAAGAGCTGAACGGCGCCGACCCCGAAAATTATTCCGGTAACTACCCGCTGCAACAAGTGTACACCGCAGGGGTGCAAATTCAACTTTAGATACAAACCATATGAAAAGGATCTCTCCCTTCCTCCTGCTTGCGCTCCTGGCTTCGGCGGCCTCCTGCGAAAAGAAGTTTGAAAAATACCCGGAAGAACGCACGTTCGAAACGGATGTTTTCGACTCCACGGATAAAGCCGGTACCCTCTCCACCGCCTACTTGCTGGGTATCTATTCCTTCCTGCCCGGGGGCTTCAACCGCATCGACGGCGACTTCCTGGACGCCGCCACCGACGATGCCGTTCCTTCCTCCCTTGCTTCCTCGGTCAAGCTGCTGACCAACGGCCAGCTGACGGCCACCAACTATCCCGATAACAACTGGGCCAACAGCTATACCATCATCCGCCGCAGCAACGTGTTTTTGAACAATATCGGCCGGGTGCCGGTGCCCGACGACATTAAAAAAAGGCAGGTGGCCGAAGCGCGCTTCCTCCGGGCCTTCGCCTACTTCGAGCTGGTGAAGCGCTATGGCGGCGTGCCCCTGGTGGGCGATACCGTCTTCCAGCTCGAAGACAACCTGGACATAGCTAGAAATACGTTCGAAGAATGCGTGGACTATATCGTGACGGAATGCGACGCGGTAAAGTCAGACCTGCCCAAAGGCGTGAACGTCGCCTCGGGCGAGTTCGGCCGCATCCCCGCCGAAGCCCCCATGGCCCTGAAGCTGCGCACGCTGCTCTACGCCGCCAGCCCGCTGTTCAACGGCGGCGGCACCGAAACCGACCCGCAGCGCAAAGCCCTTACCGGCTATCTTTCTGCCGATCCCCTGCGCTGGCAGGAAGTGATCACCGCCGCCGAGCAGCTGATGGCCATGGGCTATTACAAGCTGCCTTCGGGCACGGGCACGACGGCTTATGCGTCGGTCTTCACCACCAAGATCAATACCGACATCATCCTGTCGAAGCAGTCGGCCAACTCCACCTCCCTGGAGGCGAGCAACGCCCCGGTAGGCTTTGTGGCCCCCGCGGCCAGCAACGGCCGCACCAGCCCCACGCAGGAGTTCCTGAACGCCTTTCCCAACCTCAATGGCACGGCCTTTACCGGCGCCACCAACACGGCGGCGCAGTACGAGAACCGCGACCCGCGCCTGAAGGCCACCGTCTTTTACAACGGCGCCCAGTGGCTGAGCCGCGGCGTGCAGACCTTCGAGGGCGGCCTCGATAAACCGAACATCCCCTTCAAGACCCAGACCCGCACGGCCTACTACCTGCGCAAGTTCCTGGGCGACTTCTCCGCCTCCGCCACCTATTCCAACACCAGCCACAACTTCCCCTACTTCCGTTTTTCCGAGGTGCTCCTGACTTATGCCGAGGCCCTGAACGAGCGCGGCCGCACCGAAGATGCCGTCAAGCAGATCACGCCCCTGCGGGCAAGGGCGGGCATCACCGCCGGCACCGGCTCCCGCTACGGCATCAGGACGGGCATCACCCAGGCGGAGCTGCGCGACCTGATCCGCAACGAGCGCCGCATCGAGCTGGCTTTCGAGGAACACCGCTTCTGGGACCTCCGCCGCTGGAAGCTGGGCGCCACCGCCCTGTCCGGCCCGGTGAACGGGCTCTCGATCACCTCCAATGCCGGCAACTTAATCTACCAGGCGAAGCCTGTGGATACGCTGGTGTTCCAGCCGAAGTACTACCACATGCCCCTCCCGTACAGCGAGATCACTAAAAACAAAAAACTTATTCAAAACGAAGGCTACTTCTAGTGCCCCTGTTTCAAAATTCTTAAGCAATGAAAAGAAATCCATTCATCATACTGCCGCTGTTGCTGCTTTGCCTGAACGTACGGGCGCAGGTGCGGGAAATCACCGGGCAGGTACGCGATCAAAACGGCCCGCTGGCCGAAGTGACGGTTTCGGAAAAAGGCGCCCCGGCCCACAGCACCAAATCCGGTCCCGACGGCAGGTTTCACCTGAAAGTTTCCGGCAATACCCTGTTGCTTTCCTCCGTCGGTTATGCCTCCCGTGAAGTCTCCCTGCAGGAGGGCGGCGCCCTCACCATCGTGCTGCAGGAAAGCCCCAAAACCATGGACGACGTGGTGGTGGTGGGCTACGGGCAGAAAAAGAAAATTACCCTGTCCGGCGCCGTGAGCTCGGTCAGCGGCAAAGAGATCCGCCAAAGCCCTTCGCCCAGCCTTCAAAACGCCCTGGCCGGCCGCATCACCGGCTTTACCAGCCAGCAGCGCTCCGGCCAGCCGGGCCGCGATGCCGCCGTCTTCAACATCCGCGGCGTCAGCTCCTACACCGGCAACAACACCCCCCTGATCCTGGTGGACGATATCGAGTTCACCTACGACCAGTTTGCTTCCCTCGACGCCAACGAGGTGGAGTCCATCAGCATCCTCAAGGACGCCTCCACCACCGCCATCTACGGCATCAAGGGCGCCAACGGCGTGGTGCTGGTGACCACGGTCCGCGGCAAAGCCGGCCGGCCGCAGATCAGCTTCCGCTCCGAGTACGGCCTCAACCAACTGACCCGCCGGCCCCAATATCTCGACGCCTACGGGGCCGCCTCCCTCATCACCGAGGCGGAGCTCAATACCAACAAGGTGAATCCCAACCCGAGCTTCGTGCGGACCTTTTCGGAGGCCGACCTCGAAGCCTATAAGAACGGCACCGATCCTTACGGCCATCCCAATAATAACTGGACCGACCTGCTGCTGAAAAAGTTTGCGCCCCAGTTCCGCGGCAACTTCGACATCACCGGCGGCACCGACCGCGCCAAGTATTTCGTGGCCCTCGGCTACGTTAATCAGGGCGGCCAGGTAAAGGACTACAGCGCCGACCTCAATAGCAAGTACTACTACAAGCGCTATAACTACCGCTCCAACATCGATTTTAAAGTCAACAAGAACCTGGACGTGCGCTTCGACCTGTTCGGCAACGTGGACGAGATGAATGCCAACAACGCCACCGCCAACAACAGCCTGTTCAGCGACCTGGGCCGGAGCGCCGAGACCGCCCCGTTCAACTACCCCGTCTACAACCCCGACGGCAGCCTGGGCTACAGCACCTGGCAGCGCAACGCCTCGGGCCGCAACAACAACAACCTCATCGGGCGACTGATGTACAACGGTTATTCCCGCTCGTTCTCCAACAACATTAACCTGGCCTCCTCCGCCATCCAAAAGCTCGACTTCATCACCAAAGGGCTGTCGCTCAAAGGCACGCTGGCCTACCGCAACCTGTATGGCTACGGCCGCAACCTGCAGCGCCCCACCAGCGGCACCGGCTTTATCTCCCAGATCTACAACCCCACCACCGACAGCTATTCCTTCGGCCAGCGCGACAACGTCTACCGCCTGAGCATTCCCTCGCTGACCTACAGCCCCGGAAGTACCCAGCGGGCGCTGACGATCCAGGCTATTCTGAACTACAACCGCAGCTTCGGCGACCACCACATTGCCGCCCTGGCCCTGTACAACCAGAACAGCAAGACCGCCGCCAATACCAGCAATACCGACTACAACTTTATCCCCGAGAACTTCCGCGGTTATACCGGCCGGCTCAACTACGATTTTCGGCAGAAATACCTGGTGGAAGTGAGCGGCGCCTATAACGGCAGCGATCGCTTTTCCAGGGACCAGCGCTTCGGCTTTTTTCCCGCCGCCTCCCTGGGCTGGAACCTGGCCGAAGAAGCCTTTTTCCAGGACCATGTAGCCGCCATCGACGTGCTGAAGCTGCGGGGCTCCTATGGCCTGGTGGGCGTGGACAATACCAACGGCGTGTATGCCTACCTGCAGACCTACAGCACCGGCTCGGGCACCGGCCTGTTTGGGCTGGCGCCGAACAACGGCTACGCCACGGCGGTGGAAGGCACCCTGCCCAACGATGCCGTGACCTGGGAAAAGGAAAAGAAGCTGGACGTGGGCCTCGACTTCGCGGCCTTCAACAAAAAGCTGAACATCACACTGGACTATTTCGACAACAACCGCTTCGACATCCTCACCACCCGCGGCACCGTGTCGGCCGTCTTCGGCCAGGCGCTGCCCAGCGTGAACCTGGGCAAGACCAACAACAAGGGCTTTGAAGCGGAAGTGGGTTTTTCCAACAAGGTGGGCCGCGACTGGAACTACCAGGTCAAAGGCACTTATTCCTTTGCCAAAAACAAGATCGTGTTCATGGACGAAGCCGTGCCGCTCTATCCGTGGCAGGCCCTGACCGGCCAGTCCATCGGCTCGGCGCTGAAGTACAAATGGACCGGGGAATTTTACACCGAGGCCGACATTGCCGATCCCAAGGTGCCCAAGCCGGTGATCGGCGGCCGCCCCGGTGACCTGAAGTACCAGGACCGGAACGGCGACGGCGCCATCGACGCCTCCGACCGCTCGTACTTCGGCTACACCAACCTGCCCAACACCACCTTCGGCCTGACCCTGGGCGGCGGCTACAAAAGGGTGAGCGTGTCGGTGCTGTTCCAGGGAGCCGCCAACTTCGTGGCCAGCGCCCAGGGAGCCGTGATCCACCACAACGCCTCCAACGCCCTGCCCATTCACCTGCAGCACTGGACGCCGGAGCTGGGCAACAACGCGAAATACCCCCAGCTGTACACCACGGCCCTGAGCCAGAGCCCGCGAGACTTTTATTCCGACTTCTGGGCCATTCCCGCCGACTACCTCCGCCTGAAGACGGCCGAGATCAGCTACACGGCCGGCCCGAATGTGAGCCGCCTGCTCCGGGTAAAATCCCTAAGGGTATACGCCAACGGCTACAACCTGCTGACCTGGACGAAGCTGGATAAGCTCTATAACCTCGACCCCGAGGTGCTCGAGTCCTCCGCGGACCTGCCGTACCCGCCCACCCGCATCCTGAACCTGGGCATCAACCTCACCTTCTAACGATTCTTTTTATGAAAAAAACGATACTGATCTTCCTGTCCGTCGCCGCCCTGGCTTCCTGCAAAAAAGCCTCCTTCCTCGACGACAAGACCAACGGCCTTACCGAAGAAGCGGTGTTTTCGGACAGCCTGCAAACCATGAACTTTTTGAACAAGGTGTACGCCGATGCCGGCTACACCTTCGGCCCCTCGCGGTTTTCGGGGGCGGGCGGTTCGGGCAATACCGAGCTGGCCACCGACAATGCCGAAGGCGCCAACAACCTGGCCGTGTGGGCCGATGCCTATGTGCAGGGCGTGGTGGGCCCCTCCAACGTGGGCAGCACCTTTGCCACCGACAAGGACTTCTGGAACACGCCCTATAAAAACATCCGCCGGGTGAACCTGCTGCTCGAAAAGCTGCCGCAGGCGCCCTTTGCCCCGGAAACACGGAAGCGGCTGGCCGCCGAGGCGAGGTTCCTGAGGGCTTTTTACTACCACTACCTGGTGGCCGCCTTTGGCGGCGTACCCCTGGTTGGCGACCAGGTGTTCGGCATCGACGACCTCATTAATCTTCCACGCAACTCTTTTAGCGACTGTATCGCCTATATCACCGCCGAGCTGGATGCTGCCGCTTCCGAACTTTCGGGTACAGTGTACCGTGATGCCGATTACGGCAGGGTGACCAGCGGCGCCTGCCTGGCCCTGAAGTCGCGGGTGTTGCTGTATGCCGCCAGCCCGCTGTTCAACGGCGGCGCCCTCACCACTGATGGCGCCCTGGCGGCCCTGGTCAGCTATCCTTCCGAAGACAAGGGCCGCTGGCAGCTGGCCGCCGATGCCGCCGAAGCGGTGATCCAATCGGGCACATATTCCCTGAACGTCGACAACGCCACCCGCCCCGGCAACGGCTTTTACCAGCTGTTCCTCAAGCGGGTCAACAGCGAGTACATTTTTCCGTACAACCGCCCGGCGCAGAAAGAGTTGGAAACGTTTTACCTGCCGCCCACCCGTTCGGGCAGCAGCGTGATGAGGCCGACGCAAAGCCTGGTGGAAAGCTTTCCCATGCGCGACGGCAAGTCCATCAGGGAAAGCAGCCAGTACCAGCCCAACGATCCCTATATAAACCGCGATCCTCGGCTGGAGTATTCGATCATCTACAACGGCATGTCGTATATGAGCAATACGGGTACGAAGTCGGCGGTGCTCACCTACACCAGCACGGGTTCCACCATCGCCAATACCACTTCCGACGCCTATACAGCTACCAACAGGTTCACCGGCTATTTCTCCAGGAAAATGCTGGATGAGAACCTGTCGAACAACAGTTCGGGTTCCACCGAGCGGGCCTGGCCGCTGATACGATATGCCGAGATCTTGTTGAATTATGCCGAAGCCATCACCGAGGCGGGGCGGCCCGAAAAGGCCTACGACCCGCTGAAGCTGCTGCGGGAGCGGGCGGGCATCCTGCCCGGCGCCGACGGCCTGTACGGCCTGAGGGGGGGAATGACGGTGGCCGAAATGCGGGAAGTGGTCCGCAATGAGCGGCGCATCGAGCTGGCCTTCGAGGATCACCGCTGGAACGACATCCGCCGCTGGAAGATCGCCGGTGAGGTGCTGAAAGGCTACAACAGCATCGACATCATCACCCGCACCGGTACCACCACCTATGTGCATACCACCGGCACGGCCCGCCGCCCCCTGAATTTCCGCGACGCCCTATACCTGCTGCCATTGCCCTTAAGCGAGATCCAGAAAATGCCGAAAATGGTGCAAAACCCGGGGTATTAACCATCCTGTGAACCTATTCCATCAATAACATATTCCACCAACATGAATAAGCAATTCTCATTTATCCGATTTTTTATCCTGCTGGCTTTTTGCTTTGCCTTTGCCCTTCACGGGCAGGCAAAGGAAGGGGAGGGGTGCATGCACCCGAAGGAGCAGATCGCTTTTGTCAGGCAGCAGGTAAAGCAAAAGAAAGAACCTTATTACTCCGCCTTCCGCCAGCTGCTGGTGCAGGCCGATTCCGCCCTGCTGGTGACCGAGCATGCCGTGGAAGACTTCCGCGTGCCGGGCTTTTATTCCGACAAGGACGGCCATCGCAAGCAGTCCCTGGCGCTGCAGGTGGACGGTTTTTCGGCCTACAGCTGCGCCCTGGCCTGGCAACTGACCGGCAAAAAGAAATACGCCGACAAAGCCCGCTACTTTTTAAACGCCTGGGCCACCAAAAACAAAACCTACTCCCTGCTCGACGGCTCCCTGGTGCTGTCGTATTCGGGCACTACGTTGATGATCACCGCCCAGCTGTTGAAGGACTATAAAAAGTTTACCCCCGCCGAACAGCAACAGTTCGCCACCTGGACCCGGGACGTGTTCCGCAAGGCCGCCAACAGCATCCGCTACCGCAACAACAACTCCGGCGACTGGTCGCGCTTCGCTTCCCTGCTGGCCGACTGTTATCTTGGAGACAAAGAAGACTTTCAGCAGAATGTATCCATGATCAAAAAGGACCTGTTTGAAAAGATCGCTCCCGACGGGCATATGGTGGAAGAAGTGAAGCGCCAGGGCAACGGCATCTGGTACACCTACTTCTCGCTGGCGCCCCTGACCGCCTCCTGCTGGGTCATCTATAATTTTACCGGCGAGAATCTCTTTTTCCAGGAAAAAAACGGCGCCTCCATCAAAAAGGCCCTCGACTACCTGCTGCACCACAACCAGCACCCCGGGGAATGGAGCTTTTTCAAAAACCCCGTTACCGGCGACGAACATACGGCTACCGGCTTCTGGCCCGCCAACCTGCTGGAGGCCATGGGTCCCGTCTACGGCAGCGACGCCTACCGCTCCTTCGTGGCGCCCTACCGGCCCATCATGTACCCCCGCCACGACTATGCCTGGACCTTTCCCACTCTCATGCCCCTCAGCCTGAACGGCTATAAATAAATGAAGCAATGATGATGAACAAGACACTCCCGATACTGATGGCGACGGCCGCCCTGGCCGGCTGCGCCGGAACCAACAGCGCCCAGACGGTCTCCGACCGCTTTATTGCCGATGGCTACAAGCTGGTATGGGCCGACGAATTCAACAAAAACGGCGCTCCCGATCCCCGCAACTGGAACTACGAAATGGGCTTTGAACGCAACGAAGAACTGCAATGGTACCAGAAAGACAATGCCTGGTGCGAAAACGGCCTGCTGGTGATCGAAGGCCGCCGGGAAACAAAACCCAACCCGATCTACCGGGAAGGGGCAACCGAATGGCGCAACAGCCGTAAAGAGATCCACTACACCTCCTCCAGCATCAAAACCCGCGGCAAGCACAGCTGGCAGTACGGCCGGTTCGTGATGCGGGGCAAGATCGACATCAGCAGCGGCCTGTGGCCGGCCTGGTGGACCCTGGGCGACAAAGGCCGCTGGCCCGCCACCGGCGAGATCGACATGATGGAATATTATCGCAACAAGCTCCTGGCCAACATCGCCTACCTAGGCGCCAATCAAAAGGATGCCTGGTACTCGGAAACGCGGAACGTGGACTCCCTGGGCGGCAAGGAATGGGCCTCGAAGTTCCATACCTGGCGCATGGACTGGGACGAACAGGGCATTGCCCTCTACGTGGACGATATCCTGCTGAACCAGGTATCCATGGACAAGCTGGCCAACCAGGACGGCACCGGCATCAACCCCTTCCAGCAACCGCACTACATGCTGCTGAACCTCGCCATCGGCGGCCAGCAGGGCGGCGACCCGGCCCCCACCACTTTTCCCAACCGCTACGTGGTCGATTACGTGCGGGTGTACCAGAAGAAAAACAAATAACCCGCCTTTACCCCCAACTTTATGAAGCTATTCCCCTCTTTCCTGCTGGCCGGACCGCTCCTGGCGGCGGCCCTGCCCGCTCTTGCCCAGGGAGGTACATCGGTCGCTCCGCAACTGGGAAAAAATCCCGTAAAAGAAGTGGTCGCCGCCATGACCCTGGAGGAAAAAACACAGCTGGTCGTGGGCGCCACGGAGCTGAAGAAAACTTCTTCGCCGGAAGGCGGCACTACCATCGGCTTTACCGAACAGCGGGTGCCCGGCGCCGCCGGTATTATGGCCGCCATTCCACGGCTGGGGATTCCGGCCCTGGTGGTGAGTGACGGGCCGGCGGGCGTACGCATCAACCCCACGCGCAAAGGCGACAGGAGCCGCACCTACTATGCCACGGCCTTTCCCGTGGGCACCCTGCTGGCCTCTACCTGGGACCCCGCCCTGGTGGAAGAAGTGGGCCGGGCCTTTGGCAACGAGGTGCGGGAATACGGCATCGACATCCTGCTGGCGCCGGGCATGAACATCCACCGCAACCCGCTGAACGGGCGCAATTTTGAATACTATTCCGAAGATCCGTTGGTATCGGGTAAGATGGCCGGCGCCCTCGTGCGGGGCATCCAGTCGAACGGGGTGGGCACTTCCGTCAAACACTTTGCCGGCAACAACCAGGAAGCCAACCGCAACGGCGTGAACGTGGTGGTGAGCGAGCGGGCCCTGCGCGAACTGTACCTCAAAGGCTTCCGTACCGCCATCGGCGAATCGGATCCCTGGACCGTCATGTCGTCCTACAACAAGCTGAATGGCGTGTTCACCGCCGAAAGCCGCGACCTGCTCACCACCATCCTGCGGGAGGAATGGCACTACAAAGGTTTTGTCATGACCGATTGGGGCGGCGGCCGCGACCGCCCGGCCATTATCCGGGCCGGCAACGACCTGATCATGCCCGGCCGGCCCGGCCAATCGCAGCGCATACAGGAAGCCGTGGCGCACGATTCCCTGGACGTAAACGTCCTGGACCAAAGCGTGGAACGCATCCTGAACGTTATTCTAAAGTCGCCCACCTTCCGCCGGTACGCCTATACCGACCGGCCCGACCTGGAGGGCCATGCGGCCCTGGTACGCCGGGCGGCCGCCGAAGGCATGGTGCTGCTGAAGAACGAAGGACAGGCCCTGCCCTTCGGACCCCAGGTGAAAAAGATCGCCGTGTTTGGCAATACCGCTTTCAAAACCATTGCCGGCGGCACCGGCAGCGGCGATGTGAACAAAGCTTATGTGGTTTCGGTCATGCGGGGGTTGTCGGAAGGGGGCTATACGCCCGACAGCGCCCTGCGCCAGGCGTACCTGCGCTATTTTACCCGGGATTCTGCCGCCCAGGTGGCCGCAGGGGCCAAATGGCCGAAGCCGGCACCCGAAATGGCCGTGTCCCACGCATTGATCGATCAAACAGCCGACGGCTGCGCGATGGCGCTGATCACCATCGGCCGTAATTCCGGCGAAGTGTACGACCGCGACCTTGCCACCAATTACCACCTCCTGCCTTCGGAGATCGGGCAAATCCAAAAAATCGCTGCCGCTTTTCATGCTAAGGGCAAGAAGGTCATCGTGCTGTTGAACATTGCCGGCGTGATTGACCTCAAGGGCTGGGCCGATCATGTCGATGCGCTGCTCCTGGCCTGGCAGCCGGGGCAGGAAGCCGGCCGCTCCATCACCGACGTGCTGAGCGGCAAGGTAAATCCTTCGGGCAGGCTGGCCACGACCTTCCCGGTCCGCTATGCCGATGTGCCTTCCGCCAAAAACTTCCCGGGCACGCCGGTGGAAAAGCCCCTGCAGGTGGTGTATGAAGAAGGCATTTACGTGGGTTACCGTTACCACGAAACCTTCCGCGTGCCGGTAGCTTATCCCTTCGGCCACGGCCTGTCCTATACCAGTTTTTCGGTTACAGATTTCCGTTTGAGCAAGCCTGCCGCCGACGGTTCGTTCCAGGTCACCTGCACACTGAAAAATACCGGCAAAAGAGACGGCCGCCAGGTGGTGCAGCTGTATGTGTCTGCCCCCACGGACTCCCTGGACAAACCGGCCAGGGAGCTGAAAGCTTTTTATAAAAGCAAGCTGCTGGCTCCCGGCGCATCGGAAGTAATCAACCTGCACGTTAAAGGCAGCGACCTGGCCTCTTTCTACTCCGGCCGTTCGCAGTGGATCACCGATGCCGGCCGCTATGAAGTGCAGCTGGGTTTTTCTTCGAAGGATATTCAAAAAAGGGCCGTCTTTACCTTACCCAAAAGCATTATGGTGGAACAGACGCATAAAGTGTTGCAGCCCGTAGTACCCGTTAATGAATTGAAAGCTTCTTTATTCCAGGCTCCATAACAATCAAGGACAAACGAAAATTATTGCCGATGAAAAAAATTGTACTCTCGTTGCTGATACTTACCCATAGCCTCCTGGCCTGCAAAAAGGGCGGGAGCGATGCCGCGGCTGCCACCGGCCCCTCCGACCCCTCGGAAGACCAGGCGATCCGGGGCAATTCCATCATTTCCCCCGAGCCCGAAACTGAAAAGCTGCTCCGCAACCCGATGACGGGCTGGGCCATCTACGGCAGCGCCGGGGTGACCCCCTCCTTCTGGACCGACTTCGACAACCTGACCGTGCCCGAACTGCCCAACCAGAAAGTGAAGGTGGGCGACTATGCCAACATCCTCTACATCCGCACCGGCTGGGCCGACTGGGAACCGAAAGAAGGGGCGTATGCCTGGAACAACAATGATATCATCAAAATGCTGATTAAAGGCGCCAAAGACCGGGGCATGAAGCTGGCCTTCCGCATCGTGGTGGACAGCCGCGACAAGCCCCGGGATTTTACCCCGCCCTTCGTTCGGGAAGCCGGCGCCCGGGGCTATTACACCAATACCGGCAGCAAAACCGTCTGGTCGCCTTATCCCGACGATCCCGTTTTCCAGCAGAAGTACACCAACTTCGTCAAAGCCTTTGCCGCCCAGTTCGACGACCCCGACGTGGTGGATTTCGTGGACGGCTACGGCCTGGGAAAATGGGGCGAGGCCCATACCCTCAAATACCTCAACGATGCCAATAAAACGGCGGTATTCGACTGGATCGTGGACCTGTACCTGGAGCAATTTAAAAAAGTGCCGCTGGCCATCAACTACCACCGACTGATCGGCGCTACGAAGGAGTGGGGTGATCCCGATCCGCAGAGCAAGCTCCTGCTGGCCAGCGCCCTCAGCAAAGGCTATATGCTGCGCCACGACGCCTTCGGCATGACCAGCTATTACGGCGGTTTCGAAAAGAACATCGTCAAAGAATTTTTCCCCTCCCGCCCGGTGATCGTGGAAGGCGGATGGCTGCATAACGGCAACGGCTACCAGGCCGATCCCCGCGGCTACAAAACCTGGGGCGACGCCTGGAAAGGCGAGTACGACGATGCCGTGGAGGCCCGCGCCAACGTGATGGATTTTCGCGATATCAAGGAAGCCTCCTCCTGGTTCGAAACCTCTTACGGCCTGATCCGGGAGTTTATCGCCACCGGCGGCTACCGCCTCTACCCCGACCGGATCTCCCTGCCGAAGACGGTGGCCAACAACAGCACCATCAGGATCGCCCACCGCTGGAAGAACCTGGGCATCGGCATGTGTCCCACCAACCTTCCCCAGTGGAACCAGAAATACAAGGTGGCGTTTGCCCTGCTGGACAAGCAGTCCGGCGCCATAAAATCTGTTTTCGTGGACACCCAGACCGACCTTTCCAAATGGCTGAAAGCGGCCGCTACGGCTTACGAGTTCAGCCTGCCGGTCCGCAATATTCCCGCAGGCGCCTACCAATGGGCCGTGGCCATTGTCGATACCACCAAGAACAATGAAAAGGGCATCAACCTGTCCGTAAAAAATAAGGTGACGGCTTACGGCTGGCTACCCCTGTTGGATGTAACTGTGAATGAATAAATGGATGAGAACAATGAAGATTAGAAAAATCTGTGCGGCCCTGGCCGTCCTGCTGCTCACCGGCAGCCTGCGGGCGCAGAAGGGCTACCTGCCCCTTGAAAGCCGCAACAATGCGCTGGTATTGGAGGTGGCTCCCGGCAGCGTGCCCAAAGTGGTGTACCTGGGCAAAAAGCTGGCGAATGCGGACGAATACAAAATGATCGCCGGCCAGTATCGCCAGGGCGATGATTACTCCCGCGTGCTGAATGCCGCCTACACCCCCTCGGGCACGCATAACCTGGTAGAGCCGGCCCTGGCCGTTACCCATGCCGACGGCAATACCTCGCTGGACCTGCAGTACGTACGCCACCAGACAAAAGGGACGGGGGAAAACGTATCCGAAACCGAAGTGCTGCTGAAGGATCCCGTTTATCCCTTTGAAGTGATGCTTCACTACAAGGTATATGCGAACGAAGACGTGGTGGAACAATGGGCCACCATCCAACACCGGGAAAAAAAGCCGGTAACACTGCACAAATATGCTTCCGCCAACCTGTATGTGAAAGGTGACAACTTCTTTTTGAAACAATATCATGGCGACTGGGCAAAGGAAATGCAGCCCGAGGAAACCAGGCTGACCCACGGCATCAAGTTGCTGGACAGCAAGCTGGGCACCCGGGCGCACCTCTACCAGCCGCCGGTCTTCATGGTCTCCCTCGACCGCCCGGCCCTGGAGGCAGAAGGCAACGTGCTCCTGGGACTGATGGAGTGGTCGGGCAACTTCCGGGTGGACCTGGAGCTGGACCCGCTGAATAACCTGCGCATCATTGCGGGCGCCAACAACCATGCGGCCGAATACAGCCTGGCCCCCAATGAAGCGTTTTCCACGCCGGTATTCCTCTATACTTTTTCCGATAAAGGCAAGGGCGGCGCCAGCCGGCAGCTGCACCGCTGGGCACGGAACTACCGCATCCTGGACGGCAAGGGCAGCCGCCTGACCCTGCTGAACAACTGGGAAGCCACCTTCTTCGACTTCAACGAGCAAAAGCTGGCCCACCTGCTGAAGGACACCAAACAACTGGGCGTGGACCTGTTCCTGCTCGACGACGGCTGGTTCGGCAACAAGCACCCCCGCAACAGCGACAACGCCGGCCTGGGCGACTGGCAGGAAAACCGGCAAAAGCTCCCCGGCGGCATCGGCAACCTGGTGAAAGAAGCCTCCGCCAACGGCGTGCAGTTCGGCCTCTGGCTGGAACCCGAGATGGTCAACCCGCGCAGCGAACTCTACGAAAAGCACCCCTCCTGGATTATCCGCCAGCCCGCCCGGCCCGAACACCTGTACCGCAACCAGCTGGTGCTGGACCTCAGTAACCCCGAAGTGCAACAATTCGTATACACCACCATCGACGGACTGCTTACCCGCAATCCCGGCCTGGCCTACATCAAGTGGGACTGCAATGCCGTGGTCTACAACGCTTATTCCGCCCACCTGGGCCGGCAGTCGCACCTGTACCTCGAGTACGTAAGGGGCCTGTACGCCGTGCTGGAAAAGCTCCGGGCCAAATACCCCAGGTTGCCGATGATGCTCTGCTCCGGTGGCGGCGGACGGGTAGACTACGCGGCCCTGAAGTATTTTACCGAGTTCTGGCCCAGCGACAATACCGATCCGCTGGAGCGCATCTTCATCCAGTGGGAATACTCCTATTTCTACCCGGCCATCGCCAGCGCCAACCACGTCACCGACTGGGGCAAACAACCCCTCAAATACAAAACGGACGTGGCCCTATCGGGCAAGCTGGGATTCGACATCGACATCGCCAAGCTGGGAGAAACCGACCGGGAATTCTGCCGGCAGGCTGTACAAACCTACCATGCCATCAAGCACCTGGTGTGGCAGGGCGACCAGTACCGCCTGCAGGATCCCTGGCAGCACGACGCAGCCTCGGTGCTGTTCTGCGACTCCAGCCGCTCTTCCGCCGTGCTGTTCGCCTACCTGGCGGGCAACCGCTACGGCGCCGGCACCAAAGCACCGGTGCGCCTGGACGGCCTGGACCCCCAAAAGAAGTACCGGGTGAAAGAGCTCAACCTGTATCCCGGCACGAAATCACCCTTCGGCACCGAAGCCGTTTATTCCGGCGAGTTCCTGCTGACCGTGGGGCTTAACCCCGAAGTCAACGCCGCCCGCCGCAGCGTGGTGCTGCAAATTGAAGCCGTCAACCCATAATCAAAACCGTAAACTATCCCACGTCAAATACTTTTGTTATGAAGCTTTGTTCTCTTAAACTATTCGGCAGCCTGGCTTTCCTGCTGTTGCAGGTCGCCGCCTTCGCTTATTCCGGCGACAGGCCGGTGCGTGATTCCCTGTTCGCGCCCGATAACATTCTCTTCCAGGTGCGCCGGGTGGCCGACTGGCAGCTGCTTACCTGGAAAACGGCCGGCTTCCGCCACCAGAAGGCCGACTGGACCAATGCCGTCTGCTATACCGGCCTCTTTGCCGCCGGCTCGCTGAAGGGCGGTGAAAAATACCGCGACGCCCTGGTGGACATCGGCAACGAGCTGAACTGGAACACCGGCCGCCATCGCTTTTATGCCGACGACTACTGCATCGGCCAGACCTATGCGCTGTTGTATGCGAAATACAAGGACAAAAAAATGATCACTCCCTTCCGCCTGCAGGCCGACAGCATTGTGAACAAAAACCACGACGAACCCCTGAACTGGAAGAACAACATCCAGCTGCGCGAATGGGCCTGGTGCGACGCCCTGTTCATGGGTCCTCCTTCCCTGGCCTACCTGGGAACGGTTACGGGTGACCGTAAGTACATCGATGCTGCCTGCCGCCTGTGGTGGAAAACCACGGACTTTTTATACGATTCCACCGAGCAGCTGTATTTCCGAGATGAAAGCTACTTTTTGAAAAAGGAGAAGAACGGGGCCAAGACCTTCTGGTCGCGGGGCAACGGCTGGGTGCTGGGCGGCCTGGTACGGGTGCTGGAGAACCTGCCCAAAAGCTACCCCGACCGTCCGCGCTTTGAAAAGCTGTATCAGGAAATGATGGCCCGCATTGCTTCCCTGCAGCAGCCCGACGGCAGCTGGCATGCCTCCCTGCTCGACCCGGAAAGCTTTCCCATCAAGGAAATGAGCGGCACCGGCTTTTATTGCTATGCCCTCGCCTGGGGACTGAACCACGGCCTGCTGGACGCAAAAACCTACCTGCCCGCAACCCAAAAGGCCTGGAAGGCCCTGACCGCCTCCGTTATGGAAGACGGCAAGCTGGGGTATGTGCAGCCCATCGGCGCCAGTCCCGACAAGGTGGATGCCCAGAGCACCGAAGTGTACGGTGTCGGCGCCTTCCTCTTGGCAGGTACGGAGCTGTACCATTTTTCGAAAAAGCATCCTAAAGCCTGGAGGTAAAACCCATAATCTGATGAAACGCATACTACTTAAAAGATCATTTTTCCCTTTGAAAACCCTGCCGCTGATCGGGCTTTGTTTGCTGTCACTGGCCGGCCATTCACAGCAACAGCCCTCTATAACCGAAAAGGTGGAAGCGCTGCTGGCGCAAATGACGCTGGAAGAAAAAGTGGGCCAGCTGAACCAGTATACCAGCGACCGCCTGGCCACGGGACCGCTGCAGCCCAACAGCGAGAAGTACCAGGAGATCCGCGATGGAAAAGTGGGCTCCATGCTGAACGTGAAAGGCGCTAAAGAAACAAGGATGGTGCAGGAACTGGCCCTGCAGTCGCGGCTGAAAATTCCCTTGCTCTTCGGCCTCGACGTCATTCACGGCTACCGGGTCACCTTCCCCGTGCCCCTGGCGGAGGCCGCCAGCTGGGACCTGAAAGCCATCGAATCCTCCGCCCGCATCGCCGCTACCGAAGCGGCGGCCGCCGGCATCCACTGGACCTTTGCGCCCATGGTGGATATTTCCCGCGACCCGCGCTGGGGCCGGGTGATGGAAGGCGCCGGCGAAGACCCCTTCCTGGGCTCGCTGATCGCCCGGGCGAGGGTGCGGGGCTTCCAGGGCAAAAAGCTGGGCGAGCTCGACGCCGTGATGGCCTGCGCCAAGCATTTCGCGGCCTATGGCGCCGCCACGGCGGGCAGGGATTACAGCGCGGTGGACATGAGCGACCGGCAGCTCTGGGAAGTGTACCTGCCGCCTTTTAAGGCCGCTGCCGAAGAAGGGGTGGCCACCTTCATGAACTCCTTCAACGAGCTCAATGGCATTCCTGCTACCGGCAACAGCTACCTGCAGCGGGATATTTTAAAAGGCAGGTGGCACTATCCAGGCTTCGTGGTCAGCGACTGGGAGTCGGTCAGTGAGATGGTGCTGCATGGCTTTGCGGGGGACAAGACCGAGGCCGCCCGCCTGGCCATCACCGCCGGCAGCGATATGGACATGGTCGGCCGCGCCTATATCACCAGCCTTCCGGGGCTGGTGCAGCAGGGCAAAGTGCCCCAAAGCCTTATTGATGATGCCGTGCGGCGCATCCTGCGGAAAAAATTCGAGCTCGGCCTGTTCGACGATCCCTTCCGCTTCAGCAACGAAGACCGCGAACAAAAGGTGCTGAATGCAGCCGCCCACCACAAAGCCGCCCGGGAAGTGGCGGAGAAGAGTATCGTATTATTGAAAAACCAGGGCTCCCTATTGCCTTTATCTGAAAATAGCAAAACCATAGCAGTGATCGGTCCGCTGGCCAAATCCAGCAGGGACATGCAGGGCGCATGGTCCGTTTATTGGGAAGGCGACCACCTGGTATCGCTCTACGAAGGGCTGCAGGCCCGGGCCGGCAGCAAAACGAAGTTTCTCTATGCAAAGGGCTGCGGCATCACCGATTCTTCCCGGAAAGGTTTTGCGGAAGCGGTGGCCGCTGCCCGCCAGGCCGACGTGGTGGTGCTGGCAGTAGGCGAGGCGTTCGACATGAGCGGCGAAGCCAAAAGCCGCGCCAGCATTGCCCTGCCGGGGGTGCAGGAGGAGCTGGTGAAAGCGGTAAAGGCTACCGGCAAAAAGGTGGTGGTGCTGGTGATGGCCGGCCGCCCGCTGATTTTCAACTGGACCGCCGACCATGCGGATGCGATCCTGTACACCTGGTGGCTGGGCAGTGAAGCCGGCAACGCCATGGCCAATGTGCTGTACGGCAACTACAACCCCTCGGGCAAGCTGCCGATCACGTTTCCCAGGGCGCAGGGCCAGATCCCAATTTATTACAGCTATAAGAACACCGGCCGTCCCCTGGTGGAAGGCAGCGATGTTCCATATCGCTCCGCTTACATTGATGCCGGCAATAAACCACAATACGCCTTCGGCTACGGCTTAAGCTATACGACCTTTTCCCTGGCCGATCTGAAGTTGAGCAAGCCGCAGGTAAAAGGAGAGGAGACCCTAACGGTAACCTGCATCTTGAAAAATACCGGCCGCTATGCCGGGGAAGAGGTGGTGCAGCTGTACCTGCAGGACCCCGTGGCCAGCGTCACCCGCCCGGTAAAGGAATTGAAGGATTTTCAAAAGGTAAGGCTCGAACCCGGTGAAAGCAAAACGCTGACCTTTACCATCGACCGCGAAAAGCTCTCCTTCTACAACCAGCAAATGCAATGGGGCGCCGAAGCGGGCACTTTTAAAATAATGATCGGCAATGCTTCCGATAACATCCGCCTCACCGGCGAATTTGAATGGATAGAGTAAGAGGTCTACACGCGCTGGACCGCCATCGGAGCCCATTCCCTTTGAATCAGCTTATTGACCAGCAGGTCGTAATAATAGGAAAACAGCAGGGTGATGGTCAGGCTCAGCGGGATAAAATAAATGGAATTGCAGAAATCCTGGAAGCTCAGCAGGAGAACGTCCAGCACCAGCATGTGCATCAGGTAAAGCGAAAAGGAAAAACCCGTGATCCAGAAAATGAACTTATGCAGCGCCTTCCCCTTCCGGTACAGCAGCACCACGATCGAGCTGTAGGCGACAAAGGAAAAAATATCATTCAGGTTCACGCCGATGGTGCCCCCCCGGACGGCCAGCAGGTACGTCATCAGCGTGCCGCCGGCAGCCGCCAGGATATAGTAATAAAGCGGCTGATGGATCAGCTTATCCAGCAGCCGCTTCCGGGCCACCACCATCCCCAGCATGAACTCCCATAAAAACTGCAGGAAAAAGCCGGTAAATACCCGCTCCTGGGCATAGGGCGAATAGGATAGGGCCATGCCGTAACCCAGGGAAATGACCAGGGAAACCGCCAGGATGGCTTTATAGCGGCCGGAGTTCAGGAGCCGCAGCAACAACGGGAACAGCAGGTAAAACTGGATGATGGTGGAGATAAACCACAACTGCCAGCCCAGCGAACCCTCGTATTCGGGCACAAACATTTTATACAGCAGCAGGTGGCTGATATATTCCGGCAGCCCGTCGTCATACACCCGGAAAACCAGGTTGATCAGGAAGATAAAGGTGACGGCGATGTAGTAAGGGGTCAGCACCTTTTGAAACCGCCTTTTCAGAAAACTGCCGAAGGTGGTGTAGCTGCTGCAGGCCAGGCCGAAACCCGATGCGAAAAAGAACAGGTGGATGCCGGCACCGCCGAACTTGATCATGTGGGAAAACGGCAGGGGCAGGGTGTGCCACTGAAGAAAATGGAAAATGACGATGGTTAGAATAGAAAATCCTCTTGCAAAATCAATAAAGGTGCTCCGCTGCATTAGGTCATACTTAGGTATTGGGAATAGGTTCGCACGGCAAGAATCTACCTCTCAGGGCGGCAAAACTGCGTATTCTCCCTTATTCTCAATGCTTTTTTCCCAATCTCTTAAAAGAATCTAATCGGATTCTAATGTGCGGCGGGTCCTAAGGGTGCCGGCCTTTACGGCCGGCTCCGGGTTTTTTCTTAGTCTATAATCCTTCGTCCACTAAGTACAGGATCGATTCGTAATTTTTTTTGACGGCTTCCGACAAGGCCATCTCGCAGGTTTTGGTGGAGGAGTAGTAACCTTCGAAGGTTTTTCCGGTTACTTCCGATGCCTCCGGGCGGGTGGCCGAGGCCGTCAGCTCGGGGAAAAGGAAGCCCCGGTCGCCGGCCATACCGCAGCAACCCGCAGCGGGGGGCACCGTCACTTCCTGCGCAAACTGCTTCGCCACCCGCAGCAGCTTATGGCTCGTTTTCATCTTCTCCAGCGAACAGACCGGGTGCAGCACGATGCTGCCTTTTTTGCGCTTCACTTCGGTAAACGGCAGCACCATGTCGTGCAGGAAGTCCACGCTGTCGAGGATCGTCAGCTGGCCGAATTTCCCCTTATTCGCTTCCGAAAGCACCGGGCGGAGGTGGTGCAGCGTATAGGCGCAGGAGCTCACGTCGATCACCACCGGCAGCGCCCCCTCGCGGCTGGCCGTCCACAGGCGCTCCACAACCTGGTTGGCCGTAAAGGCATAGGCGGAGGCAAAGCCCTTGGAGGCAAAGATCTGGCTGCAGCAGCTGCCTTCAATGTTGTCGGGGATGACCACGGCGATGCCGCTTTTCTGGCAGATGCTCAGAAAGGTTTCCATGCCGTTTTTGGGCTTGCCCTGGTAGGTGCCCATCATGCGGGTGATGCAGGCCGGGAAGTACACCACCGTGCTGTCGGCCTGCGGGAGGGACGGAGGGTTCCGCAGCACCCCCAGGTCGGGCGGGACGGGCAGCTGGTCTTTCCAGAGGGCCATGGCAGGGACGAGCTTTTTAAGGCCGCCGGTCAGGCGGGCCATGGTGTGGCGGCCGAAGGTGCGGTTCAGGGCGGTGCCGGCCTTCAGGGCGGTACGGGCGGCCCACTCCACTTTGTTGAAGTTTTTGGCGGCCCAGAGGGCGGCCCTGTTGGCAGCAGGGGAGTGGTTTTCGCGGCGCAGGCGTTTGACCAGGTCGCCGGTATTGATGTCTACCGGGCAGGCCGTGGCGCACAGGCCGTCCACGGCGCAGGTGTCCAGGCCTTCGTACTGGTACTGGTCCAGCAGCAGCTTGTGGTTCGCCGTGTCGCCGGCGGCCTGCAGCTTTTTCAGCTCGCGGCGGATGACGATGCGGCGGCGCGGCGTGGTGGTCAGGTCGCGGCTGGGGCACTTGTGCTCGCAGAAGCCGCACTCAATGCAGCGGTCCACCTCCTGTTCCACCGAGGGCAGTTCCTTTAAGTTTTTGATATGCACGTCGGCGTCTTCGTTCACGATCACGCCGGGATTGAGCAGCCCTTCGGGGTCGACGGCCTCCCGGATCTTTTTCATGATGGCGTAGGCGGGTCCGCCCCACTCGGTTTCCACGAAGGGCGCCATGTTGCGGCCGGTGCCGTGCTCGGCCTTCAGCGTGCCGCCATATTTATCCACTACCAGCCGCACCACCTCGCGCAGGAAGCGGTCGTAGCGGTCGATCTCTTCGGGGGTGTTGAACGACTGGGTGACCACGAAGTGGATGTTGCCGTCCTTGGCATGGCCGAAGATGATGGCGTTGAGGTAATTGTATTGGCGGAACAGCTCCTGCAGGTCCAGGATGGCGTCGCCCAGCTTTTCCACCGGGAAGGCCACGTCCTCGAGGATCACGGTGGTGCCGCTGGCCCGCACGGCGCCCACCGCCGGGAACAGGCCCTTGCGCACCTTCCACAGGAAGGCCTGCTCTTCGGGATCGTTGGTGAACACGGGGTCGTTGAACAGCGAGAGGGCGGAGGAGGAGGCCAGGAATTGTTTGACCCGTTCTTCCAGTTCGGAAAAGGTGGCTTCCTGGAATTCAATGAGCAGGGCGGCCGCCGTTTCGGGCAGGGTTTTGACGATGGCGGGCATGCCGGGCATGTTTTCCACCGCGTGCAGCGAGGCCCGGTCCATCAGCTCCACCATCAGGGCGCCGGCCTGCGTCAGCGGCACAATGGCACTACAGGCGGCGTAGATGTTGGGAAAGTACAGCAGGGCCGTGGACTTGTAGGGATAGTCGGGCACGGTTTGCAGCACGGCTTCCGAAATAAAGGCCAGCGTGCCCTCGGCGCCGATCAGCAGGTGGGCCAGGATGTCGAGCGGGTGCTGGTGGTCAATGAAGGCGTTGAGCGAATAGCCCACCGTGGTCTTGGTCCGGTACTTATCGCGGATCTTATTATATAAAACCTGGTCGGCGGCGATCTCGTCGCGGAGGGCGGCCAGGCGCCGGTGCAGTTCGGCACAATCCGTTTCGAAGCGGGCATAGTCGGCCGGCTGTTCGGTGCTGAAGGTCTGGCCGTCGGGCAGGATAAAGCGGATAGAGCGGGTGGTGTGGTACGAGTTGAGCTTTACCCCGCAACACATGCCGCTGGCGTTGTTGGAAAGAATGCCGCCCATCATGGCGGCCGCTATGCTGGCGGGGTCGGGACCGATCTTGCGGCTGTACTTTTTCAATAAAGCGTTCACCATGGCGCCGGTGATGCCGGGCTGCACCCGCACCAGCTCGCCGTTCTGTTCCACCTGGATGCGTTTCCAGTGCTGGCTCAGGTCAACCAGGATGCCGTCGGTGATACACTGGCCCGACAGGCTGGTGCCGCCGGTACGGAACACCAGGGGCACGCGGTGCTGCCGGGAAAAGCGGAACAGCGAAATGATCTCTTCTTCGCCCACGGGCTGGACGACGGCCTGGGGCACCAGGTGGTAAAAGCCCGCGTCGGAGGCAAAAGAAACACGGTCGATGTAGCGGGCCCGGATACGGCTTTGAGGCAAAATACGGGTTAAGGCAGTTGCAATGTTCATGATAGGGAAGTAGCTGAAAGGGATAAAATTAGGGGATCCTCCTGCATCATGAGAAAATCAGCCTCCAAAATCATCCTGGAGCCATTTCTAAAAGGTGCGCAGGAGGGGACTTTGGTTGACCGGCTCCAGGAGGCTCTGCGCTAAAGAAAATAAAATCAAGACATTTAGGTGTTTATAATTAATATCTTTAGGTGGATAAGGTTAGGTAATTCTGCTCCGTTTCACTCCCTGTTGTTCTATAATTTTAGGAGCCGGGCACCGGGTAGCGGACCAATTTCCCGGCTTGGGGACGTAACAGGGAAAAACAGGAAGGAGGGCTTATGGATGAGCTTGTTGGTCTGTTAAGGAATTATTAAAAAAACCTTAAAAAAAACTAAATGCTTTCCTTTTTACACAATAAAATACTAAGAGTCTTTAGGGAAACGGAGGAAAATGGCATAGGGGTAAATATGTATTGTAAACCGTTTTGGTGGTATTTTAGCCAACGGGCCGGACCAAATGAAAAAATTTGGTAATAGGGTTTACGAGGCTGTACTAATGGGACTTACGTAGTTATTATTTACTTTCGTCGCACTTAAAACTTTAAAAGTTAAACATTGCTGGCCATTGGGAATAGAATATAAATTATGGCTGAATTCATCTATCCAAATCCTGATTTAATGAGCTGCTTATCTGAGAACCTACCCAAAGTGATCGTTATTGAAGACGATCCTTTTATGCAAGGGATCCTGAACCAGTGCCTGAATGAAAGTTTCGTACCGGTGCTTTTTAGTGATGGACTGGAAGCTTTCGCTTATTTGCAGGAAGGAAACATCCCCGACATTATTATTTGTGATTTGAACACGCCGCGGCTCAACGGATTACAGTTCCTGGAGCAGCTGCGCAGCAGTGGCTTTTTCGGTTCCATCCCGGTGATCATGATTTCCGGAGCGGAAAGCACCGAAACCCGGGTCAAGTGCCTCGAAGCCGGCGCCGACGACTTTATTGTGAAGCCGTTCAATCCCCGCGAGCTGGTAGCCCGGGTAAAGAT
Organism: Huijunlia imazamoxiresistens; assembly: GCF_037132455.1. Lineage (NCBI taxonomy): Bacteria > Pseudomonadati > Bacteroidota > Chitinophagia > Chitinophagales > Chitinophagaceae > Huijunlia > Huijunlia imazamoxiresistens. Next base: position 124,300 of record NZ_JBBBEI010000005.1, read on the forward strand.
CATTTTAAAAAGATCAGGCAAATACATCCAAAACTAATCGTCTTCATGGAGCGAAATTTTTTATCGGAAAATACACCCCCGGTTATTGTGCTGGTGGGTGCGGATGAGATGTTGGCGCGCCTGGCGGCGGGCCTGGGCCACCGGGGCTTCCGGCTGGTGCAGGTAGCCGACGGGGCCGAACTGCAACAGCAATGGACCCGGCAAAACCTGCCCGTAGCCGCCGTTCTAACGCGTTCGGAGGTGATCAGCACCGGTGGCGTTTCGCTGTACCAGTCCCTGCGCGACCAGCAACTGCCCTCTGTTCCCTTCTTTATCGTGGCCGACCGGTTGGACGATAACCTGCTGAAAGTGGCCCTGCAGGCCGGGGTTGCCGACGTGTTTTCCCCCACTACCGGCGCAACGACGTTCTGCAACCGGGTGAACTTTATGGTGAACCACTGGGATCGCCTGAGCAAGAGCCCTGTGGTGCAGCGGCAGGAGCTGTACCGCCTGCCCCGTATCAAGCGGGCGTTCGACATCGTCTTTTCCCTGCTGGCGCTGCTGGCGCTGTCGCCGGTGTTGCTGCTGGTAATCCTGGCCATCCGCCTGGAATCGAAAGGGCCGGTATTTTATTATTCCCTGCGGGCCGGTGCCGGTTACCGGATCTTTCGGTTTTACAAGTTCCGCTCCATGTATATGAATGCGGACCAGCGGCTGAAGGACCTCAAGCACCTCAACCAGTATAGCGGTGGCGAAACGGGAAAAAACACCTCCGCCTCCCTGGAGCTGGTCTGCGAGGACTGCGCCCGTACCGGCGGCAAATGCACCAACTCGCTCTTTGCCGATAAGCAGACCTGGTGCGAAAAGCAATACCTGAGGTCGCGCAAGGTCGCTGCCGGCTCCGCCTTTATCAAGATCAAGGACGACCCCCGCATTACCAAGGTGGGCAGGATCCTGCGCAATACCAGCATCGACGAGCTGCCCCAGCTGATCAACGTGCTGATCGGCGACATGAGCATCGTGGGCAACCGGCCCCTGCCGCTGTACGAAGCCGAAAAGCTGACCGTGGACAAATACGCCCAGCGCTTCATCGCCCCCGCCGGCATCACCGGCCTGTGGCAGGTGGAAAAACGCGGCAAAGGCGAAATGTCGGAAGAAGAACGGCTGATGCTGGACAATGCTTATGCCCGCAACCACGGCTTTATGAACGATATCCGGCTTATCTTGCGCACCATTCCGGCCCTGTTCCAAAAAGAAAATGTGTAAAGCAACAAGCATGAAATTAGGGAAGCTCCTCCTCCCGGTCCTTACCGGGGCGCTGCTGCTGGTGTCCTCGCTCTGCCGGGCACAGGTGGCGCCCGGCATGGATTCGCTGCTGGTGCGGGCCCTGGCAACGGATGAACTGTTGCCCCTGCTGATCGATTCGGCCCTGAAGAATTCGCCGCAGATCCGCGTCGCCGGCAATACCGCCGACATCGCCCGGGCCAACCTGCGGATGAATAAAAAGTCCATTTACAACGCCCTTTCCGTCTCCACGGTTTACGGCTACGGCAATACGGTCACTGCAGGCTCTAACCAGCCTACCGGCGGCACGACCATCAACAATCTCGTCACGCAGGAACGGGCCAACTATAATGTAGGCGTGGGCTTGTACCTGCCCCTGACCCAGCTGCTCAACCGCAAGGACATGATCCAGGCAGGCAAGCTGCAGATCCGCATCGCGGAACATGAACGGGAAAACGATTCCATAGCCATCCGCCAGGAGGTGATCCGGCTGTACCAGGCCATGAAGCTGGCGCAGCGCCTGGTAACGGTCAGCGGCAAAAGGCGGCAGGGTGCCCAGATCAACAACAGCATGGCGGAAAAAAACTTCCTCCAGGGCCAGATCACCATCGACCAGTATTCTGAAATTTCCGAGCGCCATGCCCAGGCGCTGCAGGACTTCGAGACGGCGGCCAATAACTTCCAGACCAGCTTTTTGCTGCTGGAAGCGTTTACGGGCGTCCATCTCTCCAAATTAATCAGTCAGGTAAAATGAGCTTTATACAGTTTATCAGGATCGTGGTCCGGAACCTCAAATGGTTGCTCCTGGTGCCGCTGGTCCTGTCTTTTTCTATTTATTACTTTACCCGCCACCAGAAGAAGAGCTATTCTTCCGAAACGGTGATCTATACCGGTATCGCCTCGGGCTATACCCTGAACCAGAGCAGCGACGTGAACTACCTGTCGGTCAGCAATGCCTTCGACAACCTGCTGACCCTGATCAATTCCCGGGAAACGAGGCAGGAGGTGGCCCTGCAGCTGCTGGCCGAACACCTGACCCTGCCCCGGCACGAGCCGGCCGTACTATCATGGGACACCTATTCCTCGCTGAAGCAACTGGTGCCCGATACCCTCCGGGCGCGCCTGGCCGGGCCTACCGCGGACGAAACCTTCGAAAAGCTGTCGGCCTACCTGCGGGGCTCCAATTCGAACGCGATTTACCGCCTGCTGCATTCCGACGCCGAATTTTACTCGGTCAACGCCCTGAAAAATTCCAGGGCCCAGCGCATCAGCTCCAGCGACCTGATCCAGATCTCGTACGAAACCTCCGACCCGGCGGTCTGCAAGCGTACCCTGGAGCTGCTGGTAGCCATCTTTATGCGCAAGCAGCTGGCGCTGAAGGAAGGCCAGACCGAGTCGGCCGTGGCTTATTTTGAACGGCAAACCCGCGACGCCTATGCCCGCCTGGACTCCGCCGAGCGGCAATTCCTCGATTTCAGCAAGAACAACGAGATCATCAACTACGTCGACCAGACCAGGGCCGTGGCGGTGCAGCGCGAAAACCTTTATTCCCAGGGACACGATATCGAGATGGACGAAAAGGCCGCCGAACGCTCCCTGGAAAAGATGGACGAAAACATCCGGGGGCGCATTTACCAGAGCACCTACGGCACGGAGCTGATCCGCGGCAAGGAGCAGCTGGCCGACCTCTACAGCAAGATCGCCCTGAGCGAAACCATGACCGCCCAGGACGGGGGGGCAAAGCGCCTGGACAGCCTGAAGCATGTGGCCGCCGGGCTCGAGCGGAAGATGGACGGCACCATGGACAAGCTCTACGAAAAATCCAATACGCCCAACGGCATTCCCACCCGCGAAGTGCTCGACGAATGGCTGCAGGCATCGCTGGCCTACGAACGCAACAAGGCCAAGCTATCGGTCATGGACAAACGCAAAAGAGAGTTTGACACCGAATACCGCAAGTATGCGCCCCTGGGAGCCACCCTCAAAAAGATCGAGCGGCAGATCGGCGTCACCGAACGCGAATACCTCGACTACCTCCACAGCCTGTCGCAGGCCCGGATGACCCAGCAGAGCAACAAGCTGTCCGGCAACCTCACCATCGTGGACCCGCCCTTCCTGCCCCTGAAGCCCAATGCCTCCAAGCGGATGCTGCTGGTGGCGGTAGGATTCGTGGCCGGCTTTGCCCTGGTACTGGCCGTGGTGCTGGCCCGGTTTATGCTCAACCGCACCCTCCGCGATCCGAAGCGGGCGGCGGCCGTCACCGGGCTGTCGCTGATGGGCCTGTACCCCCTGAAAAGCGCCCCGCCGGCCTTCCTGGCCCGGGCGCAGCTCCGCCTGCTGCAGCAACTGCTGTCGAAGGTCCATTTTACCGAAACACCGGTCCGCATCGGCTTTATCAGCACCCAGGAAGGGGAGGGGAAATCCACCCTCATCGACCTGTTGCACGAAAGCCTGTCGGAACGGAACTATAAAGTGGAAAAACTGCAGTGGACCCGCGACGGCCTGACGGGCAGACGGGCGGCAGCCGAGATCGAGCTGGTCGAGTTCCCCGCCCTGGAAACCGTCGTCATCGGGCCCAACCAGTTCCCGCACCTGCACGGGGCCTACCTGGTATGCCGGGCCAACCGGGTGTGGGTCCGCAACGACAAGGACCTGCTGGCCATTTTTACCCGGACCACCGGCCTGACCCCTTCCTTTATCCTCAACGGGGTAGAGAAGGACTTTGCCGAGGAGTACATCGGTGATGTGCCCAAAAAGCGCTTCCGGGTGCGGACGGCCGCCAAGCGCCTGTTCCGCTTCGAGTTCGGCGGCCGCAGCGCCTTCAGCGGCAAATAAGCCGGTGCTCCCTGCCGCCACCAAACCTTATTCCTTCATCCAGCAGCAAGCCCCCGTGGAAAGAAACCTGTTCGATACTCCTGCCTCTCAAAAATACAGCGGACTCTGGCTGATCCCGGGGCTGCTGGCGGCGGTGTACCTGGGGTGGCTGGTGTCGACGGCCGGCATCCCCCTGGCAGGTTTACTGCTGGGATTGCCCTTCGGGGTCGCCTTCGTGTGGGGGGTGTTCCGCTACCCGAAGGCCGGCCTGATCGCCGCGCTTTGTTATGGCTTCGGGATGCCTTATATCAACCGGCATTTTCCCGGGCCGCAGTACGGCCTGGCCCTGGACGGGCTGCTGGTGCTGTCGTGGCTGGGGGTGCTTTTTTACCAGGGCAACCGCTTTCGCTGGCGCCACCTCCACAACGACCTGGTGTGGCTGATGGTGGCCTGGATGGGCCTGACGGTGCTGGAGATTGCCAACCCCTCGCGGCCCAACCTGCAGGGGTGGCTCCAGGAAATGCGGGGCAGCGCCCTGTACTGGTTCCTGACCGTTCCGCTGGTGTTCTTTGTCTTCAACCGCAAGCGCGATATCAACGTTTTCCTGCACCTCATCATCGCCTGGTCGCTGCTGGGGGCCCTCTACGGCGCCAAGCAGCTGCACCTGGGGGTGGATGGCGCGGAGCGGGCCTGGCTGGAAGCCGGCGCCAAGCGCACTCACATCCTGTTTGGCAAGCTGCGGGTCTTTTCCTTTTACGCGGAGTCGGCGCAGTTCGGCGCTTCGCAGGGGGCGCTGGCAGTTTCGTGCCTGATCCTGGCTGCCGGACCGTACAAGGGGCTGAAAAAGCTGGGGTATGCCCTGGCGGGCGCCGTCATTTTTTACGGCATGCTCATTTCCGGCACCCGCGGGGCCATGGGCGCCCTGCTGGGCGGCGGCCTGGTGTTCCTGGTGCTCAGCAAGCAGCTGCGCAGCCTGCTGGTCGGCCTGGTGGTCTTCGGGGCATTTCTCGGCATGCTGAAGTTTACCACCATCGGCAACAACAACGACCAGATCCGGCGACTGCGCTCTTCGGTAAACCCCAACGACCCCTCGCTGCTGGTGCGGCTCAACAACCAGGCGATCCTGCGGGAGTCGCTGAAAACAAAACCCTTCGGGACGGGCGTCGGCACCATCGGCATGTGGGGCGTCACGTTCAACAAACATATTTATACCTCCGCCATTCCCCCCGACAGCCTGTATGTAAAAAACTGGGTGATGTACGGGGTGGTGGGCTTTACCATCTGGCTGGGCATCATGCTGTACATCATCGGTAAGGCGGCGGGGCTGGTGTGGCGCACCCGCGACCCGGCGCTGCGCAACCAGATGATGGCCCTTTGCGCCGGCGCTTTCGGGCTGCTGGTATGCAGCTACGGCAACGAGGTGATGAACCAGATGCCCTCGGTGCTGGTGGTGGCGGTGAGCTGGGCCCTGTTGTGGCTGTGCCAGCGCTGGGACACGCCGGCCCCTGGCCCGGCACCCCAACAGGCGGTCCTGGAAGCCCCCTTTTAACGAACCTGAATTTATGAAGGCAACAACAAAAATAAAAGTATTGCAAGGCATCCGCCAGGGCAAGATCGGCGGGGGCGAAAGCTACCTGCTGGGCCTGGTAGAACAGTTGGACAAAAGCCGTTTTGAACCGGTGGTCCTTTCCTTTACCGACGGGCCCATGGTGGACCGGCTGCGGGGATGGGGCGTTGCCACCCACGTTATTTATACCGAAAAACCCTTCGACTTCAGCGTTTGGGGCAAGGTTTCCCGCCTCCTCCGGGAGGAAGGGATCGACCTGGTGCATGCCCATGGTACCCGCGCCATGTCCAACATGTTCCGGCCGGCCGTTCGTTCGGGCCTGCCCCTGGTGTACACCTGCCACGGCTGGTCGTTCCACCGCGGGCAGCACCCCCTGGTGCGCAAGGTCCGGATGGTGAGCGAAAAATACCTCACCCAAAAGGCCAGCGTCAACATCTGCGGCGCCCGCGCCAGCCGCGACGAGGCCCGCGAATGCTTTGGCCGCTTCGACGCGGAGATTATTTACAACTCCATCGATTACCAGCGCTTCAACCCGGAGGGCCAATATAAAGACGTCCGCCGGGAACTGGGCATCCCCGCCGACGCGCTGGTGGTGGCTTCCATTGCCCGCTTCACCCATCAAAAGCAGCCGCTGCTGCTGGTAGAGGCCTTTGCCCGCATGGCCCAAAAAGTGCCCCACGCCCTGCTGCTGATGGTCGGCGACGGGGAACTGAAGGAAGAAACCCTGCAGCTGATCGAAAAGCTGGGCATCGCCGACCGGGTGGTACAGCAGTCCTTCCGCACCGATGTGCCCGACGTGCTGGCGGCGGCCGACATCTTTGTGCTGCCTTCCCTTTGGGAGGTATTTCCCATTGCCCTGCTGGAGGCCATGGCCATGGGCAAGGCGGTGATCGCCACCGGGGTGGACGGCACGGCCGAGATGGTGCAGCACGGCCAGAACGGCCTGCTGCTCGACCTCAACCACCTGCTGCCCGACCTGGAAGCGGCCCTGCTGGAACTGGGCACCAACGAAGCCCGGCGCAAGCAGCTGGGCGCCAATGCCCTGGCCAGCGTGGCCAACAAGTACCGCATCGACGAGCTGGCCCGTAAAAACGAACAGATCTATCAACGGCTGGCAGCCCGTTAAGCTGCCACGGGTACCGCCCGGATCCCAAAATTCAAGAGCATATGAACCTTGTTTTCTCCCTATTCATTTGGCTGTTCCTGGCCTTCCTGCTGGTGCAGGTGGGCTACCTGTTCTTCTTTTCCCTGGCCGGCACACTGGGCCGCAAAAAGGGGCTGCAGGCGGCGGACAGCCTGCGCCGCATCCGCATTTTCATCCCGGGCTACAAGGAAGACGCCGTGATCCTTTCCTCCGCCGCTTCTGCCCTGCAGCAAGATTATCCCGCCCACCTCGTCGAGGTGGTGGTAATCGCCGACTCGTTCAGCGAAAGCACCCTGGCGGCTCTCCAAAAGATGCCGCTGAAGGTGGTGGAAGTGCGCTTTGAAAAAAGCACCAAGGGCAAGGCCCTGCAGAAGGCCATCGACGCCACCCGCCACGATCCCGTGGCCATCGCCCTGATCCTGGATGCCGACAACCACATGGCGCCGGGCTTCCTGCACGCGGTGAACAATGCCTTTGCCGCCGGCTACCAAGCCGTACAGGGACACCGCACCGCCAAGAATACCAATACGGCCTTTGCCTTCCTGGATGCCTGCACCGAGGAGATCAACAACCACATCTTCCGCCGCGGCCATGTGGCCGTGGGCCTGCCCTCCGCCCTTATCGGCAGCGGCATGGCCTTCGACTGGCAGCTGTTCGTGCGCATGCTGGCCGATATCGGCGATACCTCCGGCGAGGACAAGGAAATGGAGTTCCGCCTGACCGGCGAGGGCCACCGCATCGCCTTCCTGGACGGCGCCTACGTTTTTGACGAAAAGGTGGCCAATACCGAGGTGTTTGCCCGCCAGCGCAGCCGGTGGCTGGCGATGCAGCTGGAGTTTTTTGAAAAGTATTTTTTCAAGGGCTGGAAAGAGCTGTTTAAAGGCAACGTCGCCTTTTTCAACAAGGTGCTGCAAACCTTCCTGCTGCCCCGCGTAATGCTGGTGGCGGTGGTGGGGCTGTGGACCCTGGTGGCGCTTTGCTGCTTCCCCCAGCTGCTCGGGCTCAGCCTGGCCCTGGCCGGTGCGCTGGTCCTTTCCCTGCTGCTGGGCATTCCGGGCCGCTGGTACAACCGGCAACTGCTGCAGGCGCTGCTGCAGGTGCCCGGTGCGCTGCTGGGGATGTTCCGTTCGGTCTTCCATATCGGCAAGGCCCGCAAGCAATTCATCCACACGCCCCACGGCGAAACCCATTCCCACTAGTATGCCCTGGAACCTCATCATCCTGCCGGTTGCGGCCTGCCTGGTCTGGGGATTCCTCCGGGGGCTGAAGGCCAAACGCAAACGGCCGTTTGCCCGGAAAACCGAACTGTAGTCTTATACCTTATCAACCTGTCCGCATGCTGTCCAAAAGCGAATTCGAAAAGCTGCCCCTGTTCATCACCACCATGTCGCGCTGGGATGGAAGCCTGTCTTCCGCCTCCCTGGCGCTGGCCAAGGTGTTCAGCCAGACCAATCCCGTTTATTATATCGATTACCCGATCACCTATGCCGATTTTTTGAGGGAATACAAAACCCCCGGGATCCGCCGGCGCCTGCCGGCGCTGGTGGCAGGCCGCCGGTACCTGACCCCCGTTCCGGGCCAGCCCGAAAACCTGGTGGCCGCCACGCCCAAGCTGGTAATCCCCTCGTATTCGCTGCCGGCAGGCCCCGTGGCCGACCGGGTGATGCACCACAACAACAAGGTGGTGGCCGCCCTGGTGCGGCGCATCCTGAAGGAAAAAGGGCTGCGCGACTACCTCTTTCTCAATTCGTTCAACCCCGGCTATTTGTCCCGCATACGGCAGTACCTCGATCCCACGCTGGCCGTTTACCAGAGCCGCGACGCCGTGGAGGACAGCCTGAAGGACGGCATTGCCAAGGAAAACGAATGCGTGCAGCAGTACGACCTGTCGGTGGCGACCTCGCTGCAGCTGTGCCGCAATATTTCGGCCCGCAACCAGCGGCCGGTGCACTACCTGCCCAACGGCGGCGACATCAGCCTGTTCCGCAAAGCCCAGGAGCAGGAGGGGCCCCGCCCGGCCGACCTGCAAGATGTTCGCACGCCCATTATCGGGTATACCGGGGCGGTCTGCCAGCGCATGGATTACGAGCTGCTGCTGAAGATGGCGAAAGCCCATCCCGACAAGACCATCGTGCTGGTAGGCCCCCTCAAGAAGGAACACCTGCAGGGCATCGACCTGTCCAGCCAGCCCAACATCCTGTGCACGGGTGCCAAACGCATCGAGGAGCTGCCGGCCTACCTGCGCTGCTTCGATTGCGCCGTCATCCCGTTTTTGCGCAACAACCTGACCGGGGGCATCTACCCGCTGAAGATCAACGAATACCTGGCGGCCGGCTGCCCGGTGCTGACCACCCACTTTTCCGAGGACATTGCTTCGTTTTCCGACCAGGTGTACCTGGCCCGGTCGCACGACGAATTCCTGGCCCTGCTGCCCCAGGCCCTCGGGGACCACAGCCCCGAACGCCGCCGCCAGCGGCTGGCCGCCGCCGCCGGCAACTCCTGGGAGCGCCGCGTGGAAACCTTCTGGCAGCTGGCCTGGGAGGCCTACCGGCAAAAGCACGGCAGCCCCGCCCGGAACCCCATCCCCCAAACGACCCTGTAAATGATGGAAAATAGTATGCTGACAGAAGAGGTAATCGCAGCGCGCGAAGCCGTGGCGGAGCCGCAGGAAACCTGCCGCTACCAGCAAAAGTGGTTCGACAAGCACCACCTTAAAAAGAACCTGAAGGAACAGTCCGTAAAGGGCGGCTTCAGCACCCTGGGCAGCCAGATGATTATGTTTGTGCTGACCATCGGCTCCAACATGATCCTGGCCCGCCTGCTGGCGCCCGAGTATTTCGGGCTGGTGGCGATGGTGACGGCTTTTACCGGCGTCGTTACCATCTTTTCCGACCTGGGCCTGTCCACGGCCATTATCCAGAAAGAGGCGATCAACCACCGGCAGGTGAGCGCCGTTTTCTGGATCAATGCCGGCATTACCACCGCTATTGCCCTGGTGCTGGCGCTGCTGGCGCCGGTGCTGGTAGGGTTTTACCACGAAGAGCGGCTGCTCCGGATCACCCTGGCGTTTGCAGGGGGCATCTTCCTGTCGGGCCTGGGGCTCCAGCACAGCGCCCTGATGAAGCGGCAGATGCGCTTCAAGGCCCTGTCGCTGGTGCAGATCGCCAGCACGGCGGCGGGTGTGCTGGCGGCGGTGCTGCTGGCCTGGGCGGGCTTCGGCTACTGGGCCATCGTGGCCGTCAACGTGCTGCCGCAGGCGTTCCTGACGCTGTTTTTGTGGATGGCCTGCGACTGGCGCCCCGGTTTTTACCTGAAGGCGGCCAACCTGCGTTCCATCCTCGGCTTCGGGGCCGGCATTACCGGCTTCGACCTGGTCAACTATTTTTCGCGCAACATGGACAATATGCTGATCGGCCGGTTTGTGGGCTCGGCCGGCCTGGGGCTTTATTCCAAGGCCTACCAGCTGCTGATGCTGCCCATCAACCAGCTGCGCAACCCGCTGAATACCGTGGCCCTGCCGGCGCTGAGCAGCCTGCAGTCGGATCCCGGCAAATTCGCGGCTTTTTTCCGGCGCTACGTATTCACGCTGGCCTTTTTCTCCATGCCCGTGGTGGTGTTCCTGGGTGTGTTTTCCAACGAGGTGATCCTTATGGTACTCGGGCCGCAATGGGTGGAGGCGGGCCTGATCTTCAAAATACTGGCCATCCCGGCTTTTGTGCAGCCTATTGCCGGGGCGCAGGGACTGGTGCTGATCACCACCGGCAAGGTGAAAAAGTATTTCCGCATCGGGCTGGTGAATTCTTTTTTTACCGTCCTGTCCTTTTGCGTGGGCATTCAATGGGGCGTTACCGGCGTGGCGCTGGCTTATGCCGGCGTTACCTGGCTGCTCCTGTTCCCCTCGGTTTATTTCTGTTTCCGGGGCACACCGGTTTCCCTGGGCCTGTTTGTACGCGAAACGGCGCTGCCGGCCCTGTTTGCGGTGGGGAGCGGCGGGGTGATGCTGGGGGTGAAGGGGCTGACCGGCTCGTGGCCCGTCCCGCTGGTCTGTGCGGCCGGGGGAGCGGCCGGTGGGCTGATGTACCTCCTGCTCTGGCAAATGGGCCCGGCCTGCAAAGGGCGGTTCCGGCAGATCCTGGAGATGGGCGATATGATCCGCAAAAAAGGAAATCCCTCACCCGCCCCTGCCGGCGGGGCGGCGCAATAAAATTTTATCAAGCACAAGCATAAACCTGCAGTACATGAAACTATTCGTGATCATCGTTACCTATAATGGCGCCCGCTGGATGGAAAGTTGCCTGGGCTGTCTCCGGACGTCTACCGTTCCGGTGGTGCCGGTGGTGGTGGACAATGACTCTACCGACAATACCGTGGAGGTGATTGAGACCTCCTTTCCCGAGGCCGTCCTGATCCGAAGCAAGGAGAACCTGGGATTTGGCAAGGCCAACAACATCGGTATCGAATATGCGCTCCGCCAGGGGGCCGACTACCTGTTCTTATTGAACCAGGATGCCTGGATCTTCCCCGACACCCTGGAGCATATGGTGGCGGTGCACCAAAAGCATCCCGAATACCATATTATCAGTCCCCTGCACCTCGACGGCACGCTGGAGCAGCTGGACGACAACTTTGCCAAGTGGATCTCGGCGGGCGATTGCCCGGGCCTGCTGTCGGACCTGGCCGTGAAGGGCGGGCCGGTCAAAGAGGTGTACGGCGCTTCCTTTGTCAATGCCGCCCTGTGGCTGTTGCCGCGGGAATGCGCGCAGGTGACCGGCGGCTTCAATCCGCTGTTCCGCCATTATGGCGAGGATAACAATTTTGTGCACCGGGTGCTGTTTCACGGCTATAAGCTGGGCGTATGCCCGGGAGCCCGGGGCGTGCACGACCGCCGGCAGGGTCCGTTCGACTGGGGCCGCATGCCCCTGAAGTCGCGGTTGCGGCGCCGGCAGATCGCCAGCCTCATCCCGTTGATGAACGTTAAGGAATCCTTTGCCAAATGCCTGGGCAAGGCGGCCTCGGTGTACCTGAAGTTCCTGTTGAAGGATGCCGCCGGGCTGAAGGTGGGCGAGCTGCTGCTGGATGTGGGGTACAGCCTGGGCCTGCTGCTGCGGCTCCCGCAGGTGCTGCGCAACCGGGCCCGCTCCAAGCAGCGGAACGGCGCCTTTCTGGACCTGCCTGCCGCCAAAAAGGCGGTAGTGGAAAATGCGGTTGCCCATTAGGGATAGCTGCGAAAAATCGCTCCCCCGGCTTCGCCAGGGCGAAGCCGGGGGAGCGATTTTTCGTCAAACCATTCTCATTCCCGTATAGCACTCACCGTTAGTATCGTCCGTATTCCTTTTCGCCTCCAATTCTATTTGGTTATCTCTTGTTTTTTCCAGGTGTAAATGCTTATTTCGCCTATTCCTGACCGTTTGAGTAAAAACCTATATCCTCTATAGACAATCACCTATCGGTTCATTTAAGGGGTGCTTACGAACAACTGGTGTTGCCCTGCTTTCTAATTTTGCAGCAGATTTTCCTTTCATATGAAAGGGCGTCTTATAATCCGACCCCATTCACTAATACCCGAGGATTTACGGGTATAGTGGATGAATAAAATCTATATTTATGAAAACTGTTGTGTCCCTTGTCATGCTGATGACAATCCTATGCCGTGTGCATGCCCAGCAACCTCCTTCCGTAAAAATCCCCATCGACACCTCCCGCTGGTACCAGGTCAATTTCGTTTCCGGCAGCCTTGCAAAAATGTTTGACGGCGACGTCAACACGGTTCCGTTTACCGGCTGGACCAAGATCCTGGACCCCTATGAAGCTTATTACCCCTTGCTCGAGGGCGAAACCATGACCATCGACAGCCTGCGGATGTACGATCGGAACGGTACCTTCCCCCACGCCCCCCTGCGCCTTTACGCCATCAACGACCAATGGGAACGAAAGCTGGTGGCGGTGTTCCCCGGCGATTACTACAACACCTGGGTGGGTCCGTACCCGGACCGGCGTTCGGTGTTCAAGCTGGATACCGCCATTACCAACATCCGGTGCCTGCTGCTGCAGATCAACAACAACAACTTTGCCGGGGAAATAGAGCTGTACGGCTCCTACACCCCGTCGCTACAGCGGAGCCCGGAGGCCCGGGCGGCCCGCAGGCCGCTGAAGGGCCAGTTCGGCGTCAACGGCTTTGCCTGGAACCTGCTCGACGGCTACAAGCCCTACAACGTGGAAGTGCCCAAGATGAACGCCCTGAAAAGCTTTTCCGCCCTGCGCCAGTACGTCGACTGGGAAAAGATGGAACCCGTGGAGGGCCGCTACTACTTCAGTCCCCAGGCCGGCGGCGGCTGGTGCCTCGATACCATGTACCAGCGCCTGCAGGAAGAGGGCATCGAGCTGCTGGCCACCTTCCAGAACCTGCCCCCCTGGATCGTGGAAACCTATCCCGACAGCCTCCGCGCCAAGGACAACAACCCCGCCCGCTACGGCAGCGACCTCACCCAACCCGCTTCCTATACCGAAATGGCCAAACTGGGCTTCCAGTTTGCCGCCCGTTACGGCCGCAACAAGGCCGTCAATTCCTCTTTGGTCAGCGTTTATTCCATTCCCCAGTGGACGGGCCAGCTGGTCAATACCAAGAAGATCGGCCTGGGCCTGGTGCGCTACATCGAGTGCGGCAACGAGGTGGACAAGAACTGGAAGGGGCGCAAAGCTTACCTCTCGGCCCGCGAGTACGCCGCCAACCTCTCGGCCTTCTACGACGGGCACAAGGGAAAGCTGGGCATCAATGCCGGGGTAAAGACCGCCGACCCCACCATGCAGGTGGTGATGACCGGCATTGCCTCGGGCTCGCCGGACTATTTCCGGGCCATCATCGACTGGTGCCGGGAGTTCCGGGGGCTGAGGCCGGACGGCTCGGTGGACCTGTGCTTCGACGTGATCAACTACCACTACTATGCCAGCGACCAGAACAACGAAACCGGGGCGAAGGCCACGCGGGGCGTGGCCCCGGAGCTGTCGGTAGGCCTGGGCATGGCGCGGCAGTTTGTGCAGGCGGCCCACCGGTACACCAACGACCTGCCGGTCTGGATCACCGAGCTGGGCTACGATATCAACCCCAAAAGCGTATTCCGCGCCATCCCCGTCGGCGAGCGGACCGCCCTGGAAACACAGGCGGACTGGACGCTGCGCTCCTCCCTGATGTATGCCCGGGAAGGCCTGCAGATGGCGTATTACTACCAGATGTATGATTTTGCCGTGGAAAGCGAGGTAAAGTTTGCCTCGATGGGCCTGATCCATAAAAGCGATTTCACCCGCAAGCCGGCAGCGGACTTCCTGTACCAGACCGGCAAGCTGTTCGGCAACTACACCTTTGCCGAAACCCTCCACAGCAATCCCTACGTGGACCGCTACGAGTGGGAAGGTAACGCCATGTACGCCCTAGTGGTACCCGATGAGGTGGGACGGACGGCGGAGTACGAGCTGGACCTGGGCGATGCGGACTCGGCCATCATTTACAAGCCGGTGGCGGGCGCCGACGACATGCAGGCGCAACGGGTGCCCACCAATGCGGGGCGTTTATGGCTGACCGTTACCGAAACGCCGCAGTTTGTGGTGCCCCTGGGCGGCAGTGCGGGTCCGGCTGCTTCGGCCCGGATGGGGGCGGAGGTACTCCCAAGCCCTGCGGAAGCTGCTGCCGAAAAGGTGGCGGCTTATCCCAACCCGGTTCGTGACCGGCTGTTTGTGACGGGCGCCGCCGGTCCGCTGCGGTGCGTGCTCACCAACATGCAGGGCAAAAAGGTACTGGAGTCAACGGTCACGGGCAACCGAGGAGCGCTCGGCCTGGGTGGCTTGGCCCGGGGGGTATATGCCCTGACCATATTTGACCGGCAGGAGAAAGTGTACAGCAGCCTGATCGTCAAGATCTAAGGCGATTTCGGATTTCGGATTTCGGATCCCCTTGATATCAGTAGGAGTCCTACTTCTATGAAGGGTTCCGAAATCCGAAATCCGAAATTTTTGGTTGGGGTATGCCGCAATTTGGGGTGCCGCCTGCCCCATGTCGTTGCGGCCACGCTTACGTTGCCCGCCCGGGGGCATGGAACAAGAATTGAAGAGGTATATGGAGCGGCGTTTACGGGGAAAGCTTGTTCCCGTGTTTAGCGAAACTGACCTCCCTTTCCTCCCTGCCGCAGGGAAACATCCTTCTTTCCCGCCCGTGTGTTTACGCATCCAAGGCATGTGTGGCCGACGCACCCCGTCTCCCTGAAAGCAATCCTCGCTTTTGTCCAAAGCGAAGCATTCCAACCCTTTATGCCTGGTTTCGAAGAACGGTTTACTTTGTGCACATGAAAAACGGTGAAGAGGCCGGGAAAATCCTTTGTGCCTGTAAAATCATTCTTATGAAAGTACCATTTCTCACCTTCCTGCTCTTATTCCTGCATGCTTGCGGCCTGTCCCAGTCTTCCGGCAGAATGAAGATCCCGGTTGATGGCGCCCGGTGGTACCAGGTCAACTTTACGACCGGCAGCCTCAACAAGTTGTTTGACGGCGACAAAAGCTCCGTGGCCTTTACCGGCTGGAACAAGATCCTGAATCCGTACGAGGCGTATTACCCCGTGCTCCAGGGCGAGGCGATGACCATCGACAGCGTGCGGATGTACGATAAGGAGGGCATCTTTACCGGCGCCCCAATGTACCTTTATGCCCTCAACGACAAGTGGGAAAAGACGCTGGTGGCGACCTTTGAAGGCCTATACTACAATTCCTGGGTGGGCCCTTACCCCGACAAGCAAAAAACCTTCCGGCTCAAAACACCGGTAACCAATATCCGCTACCTGATGCTGCTGATCAACGGCAACAACTTTCCCGGCGAAATAGAACTGTACGGCACTTATACCCCGCCGGTGGCCAAATCCCCTGTTCCCCAGCCGCCCCGCCTGCCTTTGAAGGCCCAGTTCGGCATCAACGGCTTTGCCTGGGACCTGCTCGACGGCTACAAGCCCTACAACGTGGAGCCGCACAAGATGAACGCCCTGAAAAGCTTTTCCGCCCTGCGCCAGTACATTGACTGGGAAAAGATGGAACCCGTGGAGGGTCGCTACTACTTCAGTCCCCAGGCCGGCGGCGGCTGGTGCCTCGATACCATGTACCAGCGCCTGCAGGAAGAAGGCATCGAGCTGCTGGCCACCTTCCAGAACCTGCCCCCCTGGATCGTGGAAACCTATCCCGAAACCCTTCGTGCCAAGGACAACAACCCCGCCCGCTACGGAAGCGACCTCACCCAACCCGCTTCTTATACCGAAATGGCCCGGCTGGGCTTCCAGTTTGCCGCCCGCTACGGCCGCAACAAGGCCGTCGACCCTTCCCTGGTCAGCGTTTACTCGGTGCCCCAATGGACGGGCCAGCTGGTCAATACCAAGAAGATCGGCCTGGGCCTGGTGCGCTACATCGAGTGCGGCAACGAGGTGGACAAGAACTGGAGGGGCCGCAAGGCCTACCTCTCGGCCCGCGAGTACGCCGCCAACCTCTCGGCTTTCTACGACGGGCACAAGGGAAAGCTGGGTGCCAATGCCGGGGTAAAGACCGCCGACCCCACCATGCAGGTGGTGATGACCGGCATTGCCTCGGGCTCGCCCGACTATTTCCGGGCCATCATCGACTGGTGCCGGGAGTTCCGGGGGCTGAAGCCGGACGGCTCGGTGGACCTGTGCTTCGACGTGATCAACTACCACTACTACGCCAGCAACCAGAATTACGAAACCGGCGCGGTAGCTACCCGGGGCGTGGCCCCGGAGCTGTCGGTGGGGATGAAGCTGGCGCAGCAGTTTGTACAGGCGGCGCACCTGTATGCCGACAACCTGCCGGTCTGGATCACCGAGCTGGGCTACGATGTTCATCCCAACAGCGTGTTCCGCGCCATCGCGGTAGGCAACCGGACGGTGCTGGAAACCCAGGCGGACTGGACGCTGCGTTCGGCCCTGATGTATGCCCGGGAAGGCCTGCAGATGGCTTACCATTACCAGGTGTATGATTTCAATGTAACGAGTTCGGTAAAGTTTGCCTCGATGGGCCTGATCAATAAAAGCGATTTCACCCGCAAGCCGGCAGCGGACTTCCTGTACCAGACCGGCAAGCTGTTCGGCAACTACACCTTTGTAAAGACCCTCAAGAGCAACCCTTACGTGGACCGCTACGAGGGGGAAGGCAAAACCATGTACGCCCTGGTAGTGCCGGATGAGGTGGGGCGGACGGCGGTATACGAGCTGGACCTGGGCAATGCCGACTCGGCCATCATCTATAAGCCGGTGGTGGGCGCGGCCGACATGCAGGGGCGGCGGGTGCCTACCAAGGCGGGGCGTTTATGGCTGACCGTTACCGAAACGCCGCAGTTCGTGGTGCCGCTGGGCGGTAGCGGGGGGCCGGGCAATTCGCCCCGGGTAAGGTCGGAGGCGCTTCAAAGCCCGCAGGAAGCCGCTGCCGAACAGGTGACGGCTTATCCCAACCCGGTCCGCGACCGGCTGTTCATCCGCGGCACGGGCAGCGGGCAGCTGCGGTGCGTGCTCACCAACATGCGGGGCGAAAAGATGCTGGAGCTGCTGGTGACCGGCGGCGCGGGCGCCCTGGATATGAGCCGGCTGTCGAGGGGCGTTTATGCCCTGACGGTAACCGAAAATAACAACCCGGTACTGAGCCGCCTGGTGATAAAGGAATAGGAGCGCTGTCGCACCGGCAATAAAAAAGCCGCTTTCGGAAGAAAGCGGCTTTTTTATTATTTCGGATGCGGAGCGCATTAGTTGCGTTTGTAGATCAGCGACTCGTTGCGGTATCCCGGAAGGGGCTTGTACCAGTCGGCATACAGCGTGCCGCCCGAAGCTACCCACGACAGGAAGTGCGTATATACAGTGCCGATATGGCTCTTTTCCGTGGGGTAGTCGAAGGTTTCCACGAAGTTGATGCCCCAGGGCCAGTTGTTGGCGGTCACATAGTACTTGTTGGTGGCCGGGTTGGTCCTGTCGTGGCCGCTGCCCAGCAGGCGGGTATCGGCTTTGTCGGTGGGGTGGTAACCCGGGAAGTGCACCTCGCGGCCGCGCTGCTGGTCAATCACCACGAAGGGGTTGAACGGCGCCTGGCTGCCCAGTTCGGCCTGGGTGACCGGCGAGGCGAAGGAGATGAACACGTTGGCGGTATCGCTTTGCACGGTACGCTTGCCGTTGTTCAGGTTATTCACATAAGTGGCCGGGTTGATCAGGGCCCCGGTATGGTCGAAGGGGAAGAATACCGCCTGCGACTGGCCGGCTTCGGTACCGTTGGCGTTGCGGGTAACATACGAACCCAGGAAGCGCTGTCCGGTGATGGAGCTTACCTGGTTGGCGGCTACCGGCAGCTGAACGCCGAGGCCGTTTTTGAAGGTGGCGCCCACGCCGCGGATGGCGTATTTGCCGTACATTTCCACGGTGCTGTTGCTGGCGTTGTTGATCATGGTATAGTGGTAACCCAGCACCAGGTCGTTCAGGTCGTAGTCACCGGCATAGGGCCACAGGTCTTCGAAGGCATGGGTGCCCCAGGTATACTGGGTGGGGAAGTAGGTGATGTAGGCACGATCCGGGTCGCAGGGGAACTTGTCCAGGTGGTCGGGAACGCCGTCCTTATCGCAATCGGTGGGGGTGCCGGTGGGCGGAACGCCATCCGGGGAGATACCGTCCACGGGGTTGGAGGTGGCATAGAACATCAGGTCGTTGAAGTCGTGGTCCGAAGGGCTGACGGTAGCCGAACGGCTCTTGTCTTCAAAACCCTGTACGAATACTTTGGTGTCCTTGTCTTCCAGCAGCAGGGCGTGGCGCTTCAGGGCAGGGTTGGCTTCCACGTTCAGGACATCATCCGAGAACCATTTGGAAACGGTGGTGTTCACCAGGCCCGTAGAGGTTCTCCAGGCGTTCATCAGCACGACAAAGCCAATGGAGGTGCCGGCGGGGAAACGACCCAGTTTCACCTTGGTACCCACGGTCAGTTCGCCGCCGGAGTTCAGCAGGGAGGCGTTCGGAAAAACGATCCGGATGGTGTCGATATCGGCAGCCGTCTGGGGCGGTTGGTGGGTGGGGTAGGTATAATAAGCCAGGGTGTTGGTAAAGGAGGCGCCTTCGTGGATAAACGTTACCCATACATCGGACTGCTTCACCAGGTTCAGGCTGGTTTCGTTGCGGTCATCCAGGTAGTTGGGGTGGTGGGCGGAAACGGGCTTGGCTTCGGGCAGGGAGGTATTGATCCTGCTCAGCAGGCTGGCGCTCACCACGTCCGGGGTTTCCAGTACGGTGGGCTTACCCAGGGCGTTGTAAGCAGGGAAGGTGTACACGGTAGCAGCCGTGGTACGGGCGGCGGAAGCCGTAAAGGATACCTGGTCGGTGCTGGCGGGGAGGGTGGCAATGAAGTCGCCGCTGATGCCGGCGCGGCCGCCGATCACACCGGTAACGGAATTGTTCTTCAATACGGCCACCGCGTTGCGGTTCAGACCCACGTAAGCGGGGTCAATGATCAGGGTATCCACATAAGCCGGTGCATTGATGGTGCCGGTAATTCTGCCTTCGGCATCGGTAACGGCCCGGAACAAGGGCGATTCGAGGTTGGTAGAGGCGTAAACATCCACCGGGATGCCGGTGATGGGCTGGTTGTCGTTGGTCTGCAACTTCACATCCAGGGAAATGCCCTTGGAGGTAACGAAGTTGAAACCCTCGGGAGCCGGTTGTTCTAAATTTGCTGCGCTAATGGACTCTTCTGAAATGCCTTTCTTTTTGCATGCAGCCAGACATGCCATGCTGAGTAATGCCGGAACAATTAATTTTCTCATAAACTTACTAGAACAAGTTTAATAGATGGGCTTGTTTGGGCGCGAAGGTAAGGGGGCACTAGGTGTTTTTTTGCAGTGTTATTTGTTTTTTTATAGAAACTCTATAGGAAAACCCTTATTTATTTTTGTAAATTTTTATATGTAAGAGAAAATTTTCATACAACTACGGAAAGGGGGCGGAAACAGTATGCCAGCGGAATTATTTTTTCATGATCTAATTGTAAATTTTACGATGTGTTCGGGGCTGCCCGGCTTCCGGCTCAGTTCTTGTCGTGCCGGTCCGTTTTCCCGTTCCGGAAGTTCCAGACCAGGCCTTTCCAAAAGGCGGCCAGGTGGCTCCATTCCCTGCCGGCCAGGTGCTGCAGCAGGTTTTTGGGAACGGCAACGCCGTAGTAATAGCCCAGCATCGGCAGCCGGTGACGGCCAAACGTATTGCGGCGCAGGTACAGCAGGCGGTTGCGGCTGTAGTAATAGGTTTTCAGGGGCGAGTTTTTGCCGGTGCTCATGGACTCCTTGTGCCATACCCGGCTGGCCGGCTCGTACCAGATGGAATAACCGGCCCGCTTAATCTGTTCGCAATAATCCATTTCCTCGTAGTACAGGAAGTACAGTTCCGCCATCGGCCCTACCTGGTCCAGCACCCGGCGCGGGTACATCATGGCCGCTCCATGGGCCCGCGAGGTGGGCGCCGCGGTATCGTACTGCCCGTTGTCCTTTTCGAGGTTGCCGATGCAAAAGCCGCGGCCCGTCACCGGGTGGATGGGGGTAAAGCCGGCAAACTGGAGGGTTTGCGGCTCGTCGAAGTACAGGAGCTTGGGCGAGACCACGCCGATGCTTTTGTCGCCCTGCAGGCGGGCCACCAGCGGTTCCAGGAAGCCCGGGTCCACTTCGGTATCGTTGTTCAGCAGTAAGATGTAGTCGCCGTCGGCGGCTTCCTGTCCGAGGTTGTTGCCGCCGGCAAAGCCCAGGTTGGCGCCGGCTTCCACGTATTTGATCCAGGGAAATTCCGCGGCCAGGCTCCGGCAGGGAACCCGGGAGCCGTTGTCCACAACTACTACTTCCCAGGAAGGGTAGGTGAGTTGCTGCAGCGAGCGCAGCAGGGCGGCCGTTACGTCGGTGCCGTTATAGTTGACGGTGATGATGGAAACCTTGGGCGATTGGTTCATGCAGTCAGGGTATAAGGTGAAGGAAGGGTCAGATGCGGTCCCACTGTCCAGTGGCGTCATTGTATTTTTTGATCACGCGGGCGGGGTTGCCCACCGCCACGCTGTAGGGCGGGATGCTTTTGGTAACGACGGCGCCGGCCGCCACTACCGAATGCCGGCCGATGGTGACGCCGGCAGTGATGACCGCGTTGGCGCCGATCCAGCAGTTGTCTTCAATGGTGATAGGGGCGGTGGTCACCGGTTGCTGGTGGATGGGGACGGCCACGTTTTCATAAACATGGTTCAACCCGCTCATCACGATGTTCTGGGCCAGGATCACATGGTTGCCGATGCGGACGGGGCCGATGATTACATTGCCCAGCCCGATGCGCGAATGGTCGCCGATCGACACCGCGCCCACGCCGTTGTTCACCGTGGCAAAGTCCTCCACCGTGCTGTAATCGCCCATGCTGAAGTGGTTGAAGGGCAGTACGTCCATCCGGGTACGGCGGCAGACCACGGCGCCTTTTCCTTTTTTATGAAAAAACGGGTTGAGCAGGTAGCGTACCCATAAGCGGGGCCGGGCCTGGTGCCGGGGGATCAGGCACCAGTGCGCCAGTTTTTTCAGGCCGGGATTGGATTTTACCTTTTGAATCAACGACATAGCGGGGATAAGTTAAAATGAGCAGCGGGCCGGTTCCGGCCAACGGGGGGCGATATTAAGCCGAATGCCGTTATCCTGCAAGAATTTTCGGCGAAGAGGGGTGAGCCGATGGTGAAAATTACTAAAATGTTACTACGTATTAATAGGTAATGAAATGTGGAAGGGGTGTTTTGTTTGTTTAACCGTTATCGAATAATATTGCGCTTTATTCCCTTTTTTTGGTCCGATTCCACGGTTGCTGCCCTAACTGCCAACAATATAATTCGATTCTATGATCAGCGCTTTCTGGCTTTCGCTCTTTATTGTCTTCTACACCTTTATGGGCTATGGCCTGCTGTTGTTCCTGCTGGTAACGATCCGGCGCCGGGTCCGGGGCCGCCGCACGCCCCCGGATGCCGCCGCCCTGCCCACCTGCACCCTCATCGTGGCAGTGTATAACGAAGCGCCCATCCTGGAAGAAAAGATCGCCAATACCCTGGCCTTGCAGTATCCTGCCGGCCGCCTCTCCATCGTGTTTGTAACCGACGGCTCCTCGGATCACTCGCCGCAGATCGTGCAGCGCTACCCCGCCTTGAAACTGCTGCACAGCCCCGAACGCCGCGGGAAGATCCACGCCATGCACCGGGCTATGCAGCAGGTGGATTCCGAGATCACCATTTTTACCGATGCCAATACCTTCCTGAATGAGGAAGCGCTGGTGCAGATCGCCCGCCACTATGCCGATGCTTCGGTGGGTGCCGTGGCCGGGGAAAAGCGGGTGAAGATCGATGCTTCCGCCGATGCCACTGCCGGCGAGGGCTTTTACTGGAAGTATGAATCCCTGCTGAAGAAGTGGGACAGCGAGCTGTATTCGGTGGTAGGCGCCGCCGGCGAGCTGTTCAGCATCCGCACGGCCCTCTACATTCCCGTTCCGCCCGACACGGTGCTGGACGACTTCATGATTTCGCTGCGCATCGCCGAAAAAGGCTACCGCATCGTATACGAGCCGGAAGCTTATGCCCTGGAAACCCCCTCGGACAACGTTTCCGAGGAGCTGAAGCGGAAGGTCCGCATTGCCGCCGGCGGCATCCAGTCGGTGCTGCGCCTGAACAGCCTGCTGAACCCCTTCCGCCAGCCCGTGCTGAGCTTTCAATACATCAGCCACCGGGTGCTGCGCTGGACGGTGACGCCCTTCCTGCTGCTGCTGGCTTTTGTGCTGAACGGGCTGATCGTGGCGCAGGGCGCCCCGCTGTTTTACAGCCTGCTGCTGGCAGGGCAGGGGTTGTTCTACGGGCTGGCCGCTGCCGGCTGGCTGTTCGAAAAGCGCAACCTAAGGGTAAAGGCCCTGTTTATTCCCTACTATTTCTGCGTGATGAACTACGCCGTGCTGGCAGGCATCTGCCGCTACGCTTTTTCCGAACAGCAAGTGACCTGGGAAAAGGCGAAACGAAAAACGCTGCAACCGGCGGCAAGTGAACAATAGGCAAGCCTGCAGTATCCGCAATTATCCCATTCCTTTAGCATGACCCCTGATCTTCATATAGAAGCGCTGCAGCAGCAGCTCCGGCAGGAGCGGCAGGCACGGCAGGAGGCCGAACACCGGCTGGCCGACCGTACCTCCGAATGGCAGCAGGCCTGCAACGAGCTGGAGCGGCTGCGCCACCAGTTCGACCAGGAGCTGGAGCGGCAGACCGCCGACATCAAGTCCCTGGCCCTGTTTGCCGTGCAGTATCCCGAGCCCCTCATCCGGATCAATTTCGAGGGCGAGGTGATCGCCAAAAACGTTTCGGCCACCTTCCTGCACGATTTCTACTTCGGCGCGAACTATTACCCTGCCCACCGGCTCTGGGCGCTGATCGCCAAATTCGTGCAGCACAAAAAGTCGGACTGGCAGCTGGAAGTGAGCTGTAATGACCGGCTCTACCTGTTCATGTGCAGCCCCAACGCCAAAAACGACTTCATCAACATCTACGGCAAGGACATCACCCAGGAACGCAAGGTGTTTGAAGAAATGCAGTGGCTGTCGCTGGTAGCCAGCGCCAATGCCAACGGCGTGATCTTCACCGGCACCGACGGCAACATCTCCTGGGCCAACGAAGGCTTTTCCAAGCTGACGGGTTATTCGGAAAGCGAAGCCCTGGGCAAAAACCTGTTCCTCCTGTGCTGCGGTCCCAATACCTGCGACGAAACCCTGGAAAAGATGCAGCAACGCTTCAGCGAGGGCAAGCCCTACTACGGCGAGGTGATCCAGTACCGCCGCGACGGCAGCCGCTTCTGGGCCCGCTGCAACGGCCAGCCGATCCAGAACGGCTTCGGCGAAGTAACCCAGTATTTTACCGTGGTGGAAGACATTACGGTGGAAAAAGAACAGGAAGTAAAATTGATTAAGCGCGAGGAGCGCTACCGCAGTATCATCGCCAACGTACACCTGGGGCTGGCCGAAATGGACCTGGACGGCCGCATCCGCTTTGTCAACCAGCAGTTCTGCGCCATGAGCGGCTATTCGTCCGACGAGCTGCAGGGCGCCGTGGTGCAGGACCTGCTGTTCCACGAAGCGCACCGCCCCGCGGCCCGCGAGGAAATGGAAAAACGCCGCCGCGGCATCTCCGGCTCCTACGAGGTGGCCGTGGTGCACAAGCAGGGCGACACCCGGTGGTGGATGGTCAGCGGCGCTCCCCTCTACAGCGACGAAGGCGTTATCATCGGCGCCATCACCGTATTCCTCAACATCACCGAGCAAAAGGTGCTGGAGAAAAAGCTCCGCGATGCCAGCAAGGCGGCCCAGGATTCGGTGCGGGCAAAAGAGAACTTTCTGGCCAACATGAGCCACGAGATCCGCACGCCCATGAACGCGGTGCTCGGCATGCTGCAACTGCTGCAGAAAACCTCCCTCGACGAGGAGCAGCGCATGTACCTCAAGACCATCCACCACGCGGCCCGGAACCTGCTGGTGATCATCAACGATATCCTGGATTTTTCAAAGATCCATGCCGGCAAGGTGTCGCTGGAAACCATCGGCTTCGACCTGCGCAGCCAGTTGGAACAGGCCATTTTTTCGTTCCGCTACAAGGCCGAAGGCAAGGGGCTGGGCTTTTCCGTCAGCATCGACGAGCGGATCGAAAAGGTGCTGCTGGGCGACCCCTACCGCCTGAACCAGATCCTCATGAACCTGCTGAGCAATGCCGTCAAGTTTACCGAAAAGGGCAGTGTGCACCTGAGCTGCCGCGTGCTCAGCGAGGAAAACGGCGGCCAGAGCCTGCTGCTGCAGGTAACCGATACCGGCATCGGCATGGACGAGGGCTACCTGCGGTCGCTGTTTGAAAAGTTCACCCAGGAAGACGAGAACGTGGCCCGCCGCTACGGGGGCACCGGCCTGGGCATGACCATCACCAAAGAACTGGTGGAGATGATGAAGGGCACCATCGAGGTGTCCAGTAAAAAGAATGCGGGCACCAACGTCACCCTGCGGCTGGCGTTCCGCAAGGGTACGGAGGCCGACCTGCCCCGCAAGGAAGAGAAGATCATCGACATCGGCCTGCTGCGCGGCAAGCGGATCCTGCTGGCCGAGGACAACCAGATGAACCGCATGGTGGTGAACGCCATGCTGCACCACTACGGCGTGCAGGTGGCCGAAGCCGTCAACGGCCTGGAAGCCATCGACCGCCTGCGCTATGGCGGTCCCTTCGACCTGGTGCTGATGGATGTGCAGATGCCCGAAATGGACGGCCTGGAAGCCACCTTCCTGATCCGCGAGTCGGTCAATGCCACCATCCCCATCATTGCCCTGACGGCCAACGCCATCAGCGGCGAAATGGAAAAATGCCTGCAGGCCGGCATGAACGGCTACCTGTCCAAGCCCTTCGAGGCGGAGGACCTGCTGCACCTGATCGCCAAATGGGTGGGGCATGAAGGGGAGTTGCCGCTGATCCTGGAAGAGACCGCCGCCCAGCCGGCCGGTCTCCAGCACCCCCTCTTCAACCTGGCGCACCTGCGCACCCTCAGCCGGGGCAACGAAGAGTTTGTCCGCAAAATGCAGGAGGTCTTTATCCGCGAAGTGCCCGCCACCCTTACCGGCCTCCGCGAGGCTTACCTGCAAGACGACCTCAAACAGGTAAAGGCCCTGGCGCACCGCATCAAGCCTTCGGTGGACAACATGGGCATCGTGGCGCTGAAAGGCGACCTCCGCCGCGTGGAAGAGCTGGCGCAGGAAGGCAGCAAGGGCGGCGAACTGGAAATGCTGCTGCTGAAGCTCGAACGCATCCTCTCCAGCGTGGTCCGCCAGATGACCGGCGCCACGGCCGAAGAGGTGGTGGGAAGCTAGCCCGCCCGGCACCCATGCAACCATTTTTGAAAGCTCCGCTACCTGCCGGGGCTTTTTTCTTGCCGTTGCCACAATTTTATAATTGTTTCACATAATAATATAAACGGGGCCGCTGTTCCTCCCGTTACTTTTGCGCACCTCTAAAACACATTTTTGATGATCCCATTCCAACAGCCTGCCCGGGAGCGGCAACGACCTTCTTCCGGTAACAGGATTCCTGCTGTTCGACTGCAATTCCTGGGCTTGCTCTTCCTCTTCCTGTGCACCGCCTTTTCCGCCGCGGCCCAGGAGCGCTACACCGTCAGCGGCACCGTGACCGCCCGCAAAACCGGCGAGCGCCTGTCCGGCGTTTCCGTACGGGTAGTAGGCGGCGCCGAGGGCACCGCCAGTAACGAATACGGCTTTTATTCGCTCACCCTTTCCAAAGGCTCTTACACCCTGGCCTACAGCGCCGTGGGCTTTGCCGAAACCACCCTGCAGGTGGCGGTGGACCAGAACCGCGCCCAGGATATAGCCCTGGCCGGCAAGGAAGAGCAGCTGCAGGACGTGGTGGTGCTGGCCCGCTCGGGCTCGCGCAGCCTGGCCAGCCCGCAGATGGGCGCCGAGCGCCTCAGCGTGGAGGCCATCAAAAGCCTGCCGGTGCTGCTGGGCGAACGCGATGTGCTGAAGACCATCCAGCTGCTGCCCGGCATCAAGGCCTCGGGCGAAGGCAGCAGCGGCTTTTTCGTCCGCGGCGGCGCCGCCGACCAGAACCTCATCCTGCTCGACGAGGCCCCGGTCTACAATGCTTCCCACCTGCTGGGCTTTTTCTCCACCTTCAACTCCGACGCCATCCGCGACATTACCGTCTATAAAGGCGGCATGCCCGCCCAGTACGGCGGCCGCCTGTCCTCCGTGCTCGACATCAAAATGAACGAGGGCAACAACCAGGACTATGCCGTCAGCGGCGGCATCGGCCTCATCTCCTCCAAGGTGAACGTGGAAGGCCCCCTGAAAAAAGACAAATCATCCTTCCTGGTGTCGGGGCGCCGCACCTATGCCGACCTTTTTTTGAAACTCTCCCCCGACAGCAGCGTGAACAACAACCAGCTGTACTTCTACGACCTCAACGCCAAGCTGAACTACAAGCTGGGCAACAAGGACCACCTCCACCTTTCGGGTTATTTCGGACGCGATGTGCTGGGCTTCCAGAACCGCTTTGGCATCAACTGGGGCAACGGCACCGGCACCCTGCGGTGGAACCATATCTTCAACAGCCGCCTGTTCGTCAACACCTCCCTGATTTTTTCCAACTACAACTACAAGATCAGCATCAAGCAGGAAGCCGACGACTTCGGCATCTTTTCGCAGATCCGCGACGTCAACCTGAAGCAGGACTACCAGTGGTACCTCAACAACCGCAATACCGTGCGCTTTGGCGTGAATTCCATCTACCACATCATCCGCCCCGGCGAGGTGAGCTCCACCGAAAACCCCGATATCCGCGACTTCAGCCTGCAGCGGCGCTTCTCCTGGGAAAACGCGGCCTACGTGTCGAACACCTTCAAGGCATCGGACCGCTTCAGCCTGTCGTACGGCCTGCGCCTGACCGCCTTCAGCGTGCTGGGCAAGGGTAACTTTTACGGCCTGAACCCCGACGGCAAGGTGGTGGATACGTTTAGCTACAAAAGCGGCGCCTTCGTCCAAACCTACGTCAACCCCGAGCCCCGGGTGGCTGCCAGCTACCAGCTGTCGAATGCCGCCTCGCTCAAGGCCTCCTACGTGCGCAACGTGCAGAACCTGCACCTGATCTCCAACTCCACCACCACCAGCCCCACGGACAAATGGGTGGCTTCTTCCAACCTCATAAAGCCCGAGCTGTCCGACCAGGTGTCGGCCGGATATTACCGCAACCTTGCGGGCGGCCGCTACGAGCTGACGGTGGAAGCCTACTACAAGGACATGCAGAACCAGATCGACTACCGCAACGGCGCCGAGGTGTACTCCAATGACGCCATCGAGTCGCAGCTGCTGTTCGGCAAGGGCCGTGCTTACGGCATTGAATGGCTGCTGAAGAAGACCGAGGGCCGCTTCAACGGCTGGATCAGCTATACGCTTTCCAAGACCGAGCGCCGCTTCGACGGCATCAACAACGGCAACTGGTTCAATGCCCGCCAGGACCGCACCCACGACATCGCGCTGGTGGGTTCGTACAAGCTGAATGAGAAGTGGACCCTGTCCGGCACCTGGATCTATTATACCGGCGACGCCGTGACCTTCCCTGCCGGCAAGTACCGGGTGGACGACCGGGTGATCTTTTATTATACCGAGCGCAACGGCTACCGTATGCCCAACTACCACCGCCTCGACCTGGGCGCCACCTGCCAGCTGAAGAAAAAGGGGAGGTTCTCCTCCGAGCTGACCTTCAGCCTGTACAATGCCTATGGCAAGGAGAACCCTTATTCCATCAGCTTCCGCGAAAGCGAGGACGATCCCACCAGGACCGAAGCGGTACAGGTGGCCCTGTTCAAGTTCGTTCCTTCCATTTCCTACAACTTTAAATTCTAGACCATGAAACAAACAGCTTTTTGGCTTTATACCCTGTTGCTGGCCGTTATCATCACTTCCTGCGAAAAGGTGATCGACGTAAAGGTGAACGAGGCCGATAAGAAGTACGTGGTGGAAGGCCAGCTGACCGACAGCGCGGGCTCCTGCCAGGTGCGGATCACGCAAACAAAGAATATCGACGAGAACAATACGTTCGGCGGCGTCAGCGGCGCCCAGGTGGTCATCACCGACGAAACCGGCGCCGTGCATACCCTGGCCGAAAGCAGCCCGGGCGTATATGTCAGCCCCCTGAAGGGCGTGCCGGGCCGGCTCTACAGCCTGCGGGCGGCCGTGGGGGGACAGGTGTTTACCTCCGCCGTGCGCATGCCGCAGCCATTGGGCCTCGACAGCCTGTATGTGTCCAAAATCACCGTGTTCGGTGAGGAAAACAGGATTCCCAACCTGATATACAAGGATTCGACGGGCAAGGGCAACGCCTACCGTTTTATTCCCTACGTCAACGGCAAGAAAGATAAAGGCATCTTTATCGAGAACGACGATTTTTCCGACGGCCGCAGGAACACCACCACGCTCTACATCGATGGCGACGAACTGGAAAAGGGCGATACGCTGACCGTCGAGATGCAGTGCATCGACCCGGTTTTATACAAGTACTGGCAGACGCTGGCGCAGGGCTCCACGGGGCAGAGCCAGACCGCTTCGCCCGCCAACCCGATTACCAACATCTCCGGCGGCGCGCTGGGCTATTTCAGTGTGCATACGGTGCGTCGCCACAGCCTCGTAGTACAATAGCTTTTGTTTTACTACATGAAAAAGCCCCGGAAGCTCCCGGGGCTTTTTTGTTGACTATTTGATAAAAAAATCAGGGCAGGCCGCCACCGCCGGCGGCTCCGTAGATCTGGCCGGTGGCATAGCTGTTGTCGTTGGCGGCCAGTTGTACGAAGATCGCGGCCAGCTCTGCCGGCTGGCCGGGTCGGCCCAGGGGCGTAGCGCCGCCAAACTCTTTGACCTTTTCCTGGGTGGCCCCGCCGCTCACCTGCAGGGGCGTCCAGATGGGGCCCGGCGCCACGCCGTTGACGCGGATGCCTTTGGACGCCAGCTGTTTGGCCAGCGACCGCACGAAGTTGGTGGTGGCGGCTTTCGTTTGGGCGTAATCGTACAATTCCGGGGAAGGGTCGGTGGCCTGCACCGAGGTGGTGCCGATAATCACCGATCCGGGCTTTAAAAAGGGCAGCGCCGCCCGGATGATCCAGAAGGGCGCATAAATGTTCGTTTTCATGGTAGCGTCGAAGTCCTCGGTGGAGATGTCCAGGATGGAGGGCTTCGTCTGCTGGCGGGCGGCATTGCTCACCAGGATGTCCAGTCCGTCCAGGCCCTGTACGGCATCGGTCACCAGTTGTTTGCAAAAAGCCTCGTCGCGGAGGTCGCCGGGAAGGGCCAGGGCTTTTCTTCCCTCGGCCCGGATCAGGGCGATCACTTCCTGTGCGTCGGGCTCCTCGGTGGGATAGTAATTGATGGCCACGTCGGCGCCCTCGCGGGCAAAGGCGATGGCGGCGGCCCGGCCGATGCCCGAATCGCCCCCGGTGATGAGGGCTTTCCGGCCGGCCAGGCGGCCGGAGCCTTTATAGCTTTCCTCGCCGTGGTCGGGCAGGGGGTCCATTTTCCCCGCCAGGCCGGGCCAGGGCTGGGGTTGTTCCTTGAACGGGGGGCTGGGGTATTTGGTACGGGGATCTTCCAGTTCCCCCGGAGGTTCATTGTTATTCGTTTCGGGGGCAGCCCCTATGGGCGCTCCAACGGCCGTGGTCGGTGCCGGTTCCTGTACGGAGGCCGCTTTGTTGTCGGTGATTTTATTTACGTTCATGTCAGGTGCCGCAAACAGGATTACGGTACTTTTTCACGGAGGTGGGGTAGCCGCTGTTTGCGGGAAAGGCATAAAAAATTCTGTGCCAATTGAGAAACGATTTATCCACGGGGGCCGGGAACATCTTCTCTGCTTTTTTTCCCAAACGGCCTGTTCACGTACCCCGGAATTGTATTCCGGGAAAGGACGCTTCGACCTTTGCTCCGCAGGATGATCTGAACTTACCCGGAATACAATTCCGGGGTACGCGATCATGCCTTAAGCGGAGAGGCAGGGATGAAAGTCCCTCCTATATTTTTTGCTTTTTCAAAAACCGGAAAATCTCCTCTTTCAAGGCGGCCTTATCCTTTTCCGATACCGAGTGGCCGGCACCTTTTACAGTATGCAGTTCGAATGGGACATCCGCCTTTTGGAGGCGGTCCAGCAGGATCAGCGATTGTTGGTAGGGAACGGTATTGTCCTTATCCCCATGCATGATAAAAACGGGTGGCGAATTTTTGTGGACATAAGAAATAGGGGATAAGGTGTGGACAAAGGCCGTGTCGTTTTCGCGGCCGCCCAGCCAGGCGCTGGAAGCTTTGCCCGGCTTGCGGATGGTTTCCCACCGGTTCAGGTCGGCGGGGCCGGCCCGCTCAATAATAGCAGCGATGGAAAAGGAAGGCGTGTTCTTTGAAAAGCAGCCGGCACTATAAAGCGTATCCCTTGCCGTTAGGCCGGTCATGAGCGCCAGGTGGCCCCCGGCGGAAACACCCATGACGATGATTTTTTTTCGGTCAATGCCGTAGGTGTGGGCTTTCTGCAGCAAATAAGCCAGGGCGCAACGGGTATCCTCGATGGCCGAAGGGGCGGGTGCCTGGCCGGCCAACCGGTATTCCACGTTGGCAATGACGAATTCCTTCTCAAAAAAAATAGCGAAGTCCTTTTCCTCTTCTTTCTTTCCATGCACCCAGCCACCCCCGTGAATAAAAATCACCAGCGGTTTTTTCCGGTGATTGTTTTTCGGGGTATAAAGGTCCAGGCGCCCTTGCCAGTTATCCACTTTTTTATACACGATATCACGGGTAAGTTGATAGTTCTCAGGAGGAATCAGCTGACCGTGCGCAAGGTTGCAACAGAAAAGCAGGAGTAGAAGCAGTTTGACAGGCATAGAATGGGTCCGTTCGGGTGGACAGACAATAATAAGACATTAGGGAGGAACCTTACGTCGCCAGGGCACCGGTTGCCCCTTTTCCAAGGAATAAAGTTTAAACTTTGTTATGTCGGCAAAATGCGTTTATATTTGTCCACCATTTCAATAGACTATTGCTTGCCCCGTTCATTTGAAGAGTACTGTTAACCGCCAGCACTGCTCCAAACCATTATTTCTAAATCGTACTGTAATGTGTAAGATCCTGTCTGTATGCACTGTCCGTATGGCGGTAGAAGCTCCTGTTCCTTCATTAGCCCACTGCTGCTGTTCCGGTAATTAGTTTTTTTCCGCCCAAAGAGGTGCGACCCGGCCTGTTGCATGCAGGGCAGGGCATCCTCTGTGCCGGCGTTACCCTTTCCGGAACAACAGCCGATACAGTCGGCAGGCCGGCGGTTGGCTCTTCCCTACCTGCTATGGGCTGTTGTTCCGGGAAATACGCCTTCCCCTTCCTGCCGGGAAGGGACTTACCTGTCATTTATTCTATTTAACCCATTCAAGATGGCGCAAACCTACCTCCCGTACAAGGGAAACCTTTATAAGTATATTGCTTTCTTCATCCTGCTCTTCCTGGCCTTCGCCCAGGTAGCCGGCGCGCAAACCCAAAACATTGCCCTCCAGGGCGTGGTCCGGGACGGGGCGACCCACCAGCCCCTGACAGGGGCCACCGTGCGGCTCAAAGGCACCACCCATGAAGTGGTCACCAACGACCGCGGCGTATTTGGCTTTTCCACCGGCCAGCGCTTCCCGGTTACCTTTATCGTCAGCTTCGTGGGCTTCCGGACCACGGAAGCCACCCTCCAACAGCAAGGCACCATCGAAATCGACCTGCAGGCGGCCACCACCCAGCTCAACGACGTGGTGGTGGTGGGCTACGGCACCCAGCGCAAAAGCGACCTGACCGGCTCCATCGCCTCTATTTCGGAAAGCCAGTTCAAGCGAACCCCCGTGGCTTCCCTGGACAATGCCTTGCGGGGACGGGCTTCGGGCGTGCTGGTGACCTCCACCTCCAACCAGCCGGGCGGCGCCACCAGCATCCGCGTACGCGGCAACAACTCGGTGAACACCGGCAGCGAACCGCTTTATGTAATAGACGGCTTCCCGGTTTACAACGACAACAGCGCCTCCAGCGCCGGGGCGGCCGCTGGTCCCAGGCTGAATGCCCTGGCCCTGATCAACCCCAATGATATCGTGTCCGTCGAGATCCTGAAGGATGCCTCCGCCACCGCCATCTACGGCTCGCGGGGCGCCAACGGCGTGGTGCTGATCACCACGAAGAAAGGACAGGAAGGCGCTACCAAAATTGACGTCAACGCGTATTACGGCCAGCAGAAAGTGGCCAAAAAGCTCGCCCTGCTGAATGCCACGGAGTTTGCCCAACTGGTGAACGAAGCCAACGGCACCACCGTATACACGCCGCAACAGATCGCCGCTTTCGGCAAGGGCACCGACTGGCAGGACGAGGTGTTCCGCACCGCCCCTGTCCAGAACTACCAGGTGACGGCCTCCGGCGGCGATGCCCAATCGAAATACGCCCTTTCGCTGAACTACTTCGACCAGCAGGGCATCGTCATCAACTCCGGCTTCCAGCGCTATGCCGCCCGCTTCAACTTTGAAAAGAAGGCGACCGACCGCCTGACCTTCGGTACCAGCGTCACGCTTTCCCGCTCCGACGCCAACGTGGTGCTCAGTGCCACCGGCGGGGGCGAAGGCACCATCGGCGTGGTGGGCTCCGCCCTGGCGTTCTCGCCCATCCTGCCCGTACGCAACCCGGATGGTACCTACGTGCTGGAAAACGACCGCGGCATTCCCATGGGCAACCCGGTGGCCACGGCCAACGAGCTGACCAACAAAACGGCCGCCTACCGCACCCTCGGGAATATTTTCGCCGACTTCCGGATCGCCAACGGCCTGACCTTCCGCACCAGCATCGGCGCCGACGTGCTCCAGCAAAAGGAAAAATACTACGCGCCCCGCACCACCCTGGCGGGCTACACCGTGCAGGGCACCGGCCGCGTGGGCTCCGTGGCCTCGCTTTCCTGGCTGAACGAGAATACCCTGACCTACCTGCGTACCTTCAAAAAACACTCCCTGACGGCCCTGGCCGGCGTGTCGGAACAGAAGTTTACCCGGGAGGCACAAACCTCGGGGGCCTCGGGCTTTGTCAACGACCTGCTGGGAGCGGATAACCTGGCCTCCGGAGCCATCATCAGCACCCCTTCCACCAACACCGCCAGCTGGAGCCTGCTGTCCTACATCGGCCGGGTCAACTACGGCTATGCCAACAAATACCTGCTGACCCTGACCGGCCGCGTGGACGGCTCCTCCAAGTTCGGCGCCAACAACAAGTACGGCTACTTCCCCTCGGGCTCCGTTGCCTGGAAGCTGTCGGAAGAAGACTTTGTCAAGCAACTGGGATTGTTCCACGAGCTGAAGCTGCGGGGCAGCTACGGCCGCACCGGCAACCAGGAGATCAACAGCTACCAGTCGCTGGCCAGCCTCTCCAATATGAGCTATGTCATCGGCGACAACATCGTAAAAGGCTTTGCCCCCTCCAACATTCCCAACCAGGACCTGAAATGGGAAACCACCTCCCAGGCGGACGTGGGACTGGACGCTTCCTTTTTTCGGGGGCGCCTCAACGTTACCCTGGACCGCTACTACAAAAAAACCACCGATATGCTGCTGTGGGTGAACGTGCCCTGGTCCACCGGCTTTGCCTCGGCCCTCCAGAATATCGGCAGCGTGGAGAACAAAGGCGTGGAGCTGGGCGTGCAGGCCACCGTGGTGGACCGGCCCTTCAAATGGAACACCAGCTTCAATATTGCCGCCAACCGCAACAAGGTGCTGAGCCTGGGTCCCGTGACCCAGATCCTGACCGGCGAGATCAACGGCTACCTGAAAATCTCCGACCCCATCGTCATCGAACCGGGCCAGCCGATCAGCTCCTTTTTCGGTTACCGCAGCGCGGGCATTTTTCAAAACAAGGAGGAAGTGGCCAAAAGCGCCCAGCCCACCGCCCAGCCCGGCGACCGCAGGTACGTGGACGTCAACGGCGACGGCAAGCTGGACGCCACCGACCGCACCTTTATCGGTCATGCCGACCCGAAATTCTTCGGCGGCATGACGCACGACATTTCCTATAAAAACTTCGACCTGGCGCTTTCCTTTAACTGGGTATCGGGCAACACCATCCTGAACAGCACCCGGGCGGAACTGGACCTGCCCACCGGCCAGAAGAACAGCGCCGCCCGCGTAAAGGACCGCTGGACGCCGGCCAACCCCACGGCCACCATCCCCAGGGCCAGCCTGAACCGCTCCTTCCTGTTCTCAGACGCCCTGCTGGAAGACGGCTCGTACTTCCGCCTGGGAACGGCCACGCTGGCCTACAACCTCCCGGAAACCTGGCTGCGGGCCGCCCGCTTCCGCCATGCGAAGGTCTATGTGTCGGCTACCAATTTATTCACCCTTACCCCCTACAGCGGCTACGATCCCGAGGCCAACCAGTCGGGGCAAAACAATATCCTCCGGGGCATCGATTCCGACTCGTATCCCAGTGCCAAAACCATCCAGTTCGGCGTCAACCTGGGACTGTAACCAAAGCGGGTAAATTTTCTAAAAAGCAAACAGATGAAAAGAAACATACTGACGGCGCTGTCGGCGCTGCTGCTCCTCGGCGCTTCCTCCTGCAAAAAGTTTTTGGAGGAACAGCCCTCCTCCCTGATGGTGGCGGAAAACTTTTACAAAACCGAGGCGGATGCCGAAGCCGCCGTGACGGCCGCCTACGACGGCCTGAACGACCAGTGGAACATTTACTTCCGCGGCATCTATATGCTGGCGGAACTGCCCACCGACAATGCCGAATGCGGGCAGGGCGTGGCCAACTCCTTCATCTTCGCCCTGAACGACCACACCTACGGTCCCGTCAACGACCGGATCTATACCCTTTATACCAACCTGTATAAAACCATTGCCAATGCCAACGTGGCGATCGACAAGATCCCCGGCATAGCGATGGAGGAGCAAAAGAAGAACCGGCTGGTGGCGGAAGCCCGCTTTGTCCGGGGGCTGCTGTATTTTAACCTGGTGCGCCTGTTTGGCGATGTGCCCCTGGTGCTGCACCAGGTGACCTCGCTCGGCGACGTCAACACCCCCCGGGCGGCAGCGGCCGACGTGTACCGGCAGATCATCAGCGACCTGGAAGCCGGCGAGCAGCACCTGGATGCGGCCAATACGCAAAAAAACCTGGGAAGGGCCACGCAGGCTTCGGCTACCGCTTTGCTGTCCAAGGTGTACCTGACCCTGAAGGAGTATGCAAAGGCCCGGGACAAATCAAAGGCGGTGCTCGATAATGCTGCTTATGGGCTGCTGGACAGCTATTTCGACGTATTTACGCCGCAGAACCGCTTTAACAAGGAAGCCCTCTTTTCGGTGCAGTGCAAAGGCAATACCGGCACCGGCAATGGCTTCGGGATGGCCCTGTTCCTGCCCCGGGCGACCATTCCCCTGGCCGGCGGCGGCAAGGTAGCCGGCAACAGCGCCGACGTGCCCACCGTGGAATTTTACAACAGCTTCCGCCCGGGCGACCTGCGCCGCGACCGGACGTTCTTCACGCAATATGATGCGGGCGCCGGGTCCGTGACCTTCCGGCCGCACTGGTATAAATACTTTGATGGGGCTGCGATCACCAACCTGGGCGAAGGCACCCTGAACTACCACGTGATCCGCTATGCCGACCTGCTGCTGACCTATGCCGAAGCCCTCAACGAGATCAGCGGTCCTTCCGCGGAGGCCTACGAAGCGGTGAACAAGGTGCGGAGGCGGGCGTACGGAAAACCCATAACCACCGCCAATGCGGCCGTGGACCTGTCCGGCCTGGGCAAGGATGCCTTTGCCGACGCGCTGCTGGAAGAGCGCCGCTGGGAGTTCGGCTTTGAGGACCACCGCTGGTTCGACCTGGTACGTACCGGCAAGCTGCTGCCTGTTTTAAAAGCAAAAGGGAATGCCGGCATCAAGGAGCACCACGTGCTGTTCCCCCTGCCCCAACGCGAGCTGGACGTCAATAAAAGCCTGACGCAAAACCCGGGTTATACCAATTAGAATTTCTGTCATCCATAACAAATGCAACGCATGAAGCTTTCTTATTTTTCTTTTCTTTTACCGGTATTGCTGCTGGGAGGCATCCGCTCCGCCTTCGCCCAGGGCGGCAGCCGGCAGACAAACAGGCCGAATATCGTGCTCATTTTTTCCGACGACCATGCCTACCAGGCCATCAGCGCCTACGGCAGCAAGCTGGTGCAAACGCCCAACATCGACCGGCTGGCAAAGGAAGGAGCGCTGTTTCAAAACACCTTTGTCACCAATTCCATCTGCGGTCCCAGCCGGGCCACCCTGCTCACCGGCAAGTACAGCCATGTCAACGGCTATACCGTCAACGAACAGAAGTTCAATACGGCGCAGCAGCTGTTCCCCGAACTGCTGCAGCAGGGCGGCTACCAGACCGCCTGGATCGGGAAGTGGCACCTGGGCAACCTGCCCCGCGGCTTTGATTACTACAACGTGTTGCCGGGACAGGGACACTACTACAACCCCGATTTCATCAACAGCAACAAGGATACGGTCCGCATCGACGGCTATGTGACCGATATCATCACCTCCCTGTCGCAGCAGTGGCTGGACGGGCGCGATCAAAAGAAGCCGTTCTTCCTGGTGGTCGGCGAGAAAGCCACCCACCGCTCCTGGCTGCCGGCGCTGCAGGACCTGGGCGCCTACGACCAGCAGGACTTCCCGCTGCCCGCCAACTTCCACGACAGCTTCGAAGGACGCGTGGCCGCCCAGGACCAGGACATGACCATCGACAAGACCATGCGCTTGAAAGAAGACCTGAAGGTGCATGCCGACTTTGAAAAGGATTTTGCCTACCGGCGGCTGACACCCGAACAACGGAAGGTGCTGTCGGATTATTACGAGAACAAGGTAAGCCGGGAGTTTGACCAGGGCCGGTTTACCGGCGAGGCCCTGCTGCGCTGGAAGTACCAGCGCTACATCAAGGATTACCTGTCCGTAGCCCGGGCGCTCGACCGCAACATCGGCCAACTGCTGGATTATTTGGATAAGACCGGCCTTGCTAAAAATACGGTGGTGATCTACGCCTCGGACCAGGGCTTTTATTTAGGCGAGCACGGCTGGTTCGACAAGCGCTTCATTTACGAGGAATCGCTGCGCACGCCCTTTGTGATGCGCTACCCCGGCGTCATCAAGCCGGGAAGTACCGTCAAACAGTTTACGGCCAACATCGACTGGGCGCCCACTATTTTGGATATTGCCGGCCTGGCCGTGCCCAAAGAGATCCAGGGAAAATCCTTCCTGCCCCTGGTAAAGAACAAAGAGAACGCTGTGCCCTGGCGCAAGGAAGTGTACTACCACTATTACGAATTCCCGCAACCCCACCACGTGTACCCGCACTTTGGCGTCCGTACGGATAAGTACAAGCTGGTTCGTTTTTACGGGGAAAAGAATGCCTGGGAACTGTACGACCTTTCCAAAGATGCCAGCGAGGTGCGCAACGTGTACGGTGCTGCCGCCTACCGTAAGATCAGCGCCGAACTGAAAGGCAAGCTGAAAGAATTGGTCCGCCAGTACCAGGACGACGAAGCCCTCAAAATACTGGAAGGAGAAGCGGCACCAGCCAGCGCCCTGCAACGGCCGGTGCAACGATAGGGTTCCCATTTGCCCTTTTTTTGAGAAGTATAGGCAAGCGCTGCACCCGGACAGCAGGCTTGCCTCTACTTCTTTTTTATTTATGGCGTAGCTTAGTAAGCTCACCCCAAAACTTCTTGCCATGTCTTTCTCCGCTGACGTCATCATCGTAGGGGCCGGCCTGGCCGGACTGGTGGCAGCCTCCGAATTGGTTGCAACAGGCAGGCGTGTATTATTGTTGGACCAGGAGCCCGAACAAAGCCTGGGCGGCCAGGCCTTCTGGTCGCTGGGCGGCCTGTTTATGGTGAACACGCCGGAGCAACGGCGCTTAGGCATCCGCGACAGCCATGCCCTGGCCCTGCAGGACTGGATGGGCACCGCCGCTTTCGACCGGCCGGAAGACCACTGGCCCCGCAAATGGGCGGAGTCCTACGTGGCCTTTGCTGCCGGCGAAAAGTACGCCTGGCTGCGGGGGCTGGGCATCCGCATCTTCCCGGTGGTGGGCTGGGCCGAAAGAGGCGGCTATGGCGCCATCGGCCACGGTAATTCGGTGCCCCGCTTCCACGTGGCCTGGGGCACGGGGCCGGGGGTGCTGGCACCCTTTATCTACCGGGTACGCGAAGCCGAAAAGAAGGGGCTCCTGCAGCTCAAATGCCGCCACCGCGTGGAGGAGCTGACGATGCGCGGCGGCGCCGTCACCGGCGTGCGGGGCAGCCTGCTGGAACCCAGCTGGA
Organism: Huijunlia imazamoxiresistens; assembly: GCF_037132455.1. NCBI lineage: Bacteria > Pseudomonadati > Bacteroidota > Chitinophagia > Chitinophagales > Chitinophagaceae > Huijunlia > Huijunlia imazamoxiresistens. The sequence continues at coordinate 163,053 of NZ_JBBBEI010000005.1, forward strand.
TGCAACGGGGAGCGCCTTCCTCCAACCAGGTGAGGGGCGACTTCCGGTTCGAGGCCCCGGCGGTGATCGTTACTTCCGGCGGCATCGGGGCCAACCTCGACCTGGTGCGGCAAAACTGGCCGCAGCGCCTGGGCCCGCCGCCCCGCCGGCTGCTGTCGGGCGTGCCGGCCCACGTGGACGGCCGCATGCTGGGGGTGGCCGCCGCCGCCGGCGGCCACATCATCAACCCCGACCGGATGTGGCATTATACCGAAGGGGTGAAAAACTGGGCGCCTATCTGGCCCCAGCACGGCATCCGCATCCTGCCGGGGCCTTCCTCCCTCTGGTTCGACCCCGCAGGGGCCCGCCTGCCCGTGCCGCTGTTCCCGGGCTTCGACACCCTGGGCACCCTGCAGCACCTGGGCCTCCATCAATACGACTACTCCTGGTTTCTCCTGAACCAGAAGATCATCCGCAAAGAATTTGCTTTGTCGGGCTCGGAACAGAACCCCGACCTGACGGCCAAAAGCTGGGGACAGGTGGTGGGCAGGGCGGTCGGTAAAAAGGCCACCCCGCCGGTGGAGGCGTTCAAGCAAAAAGGAGAGGACTTTATCGTTCGCAACAACCTTCGTGAGCTGGTGGACGGCATGAATGCACTGGCCGGGACCACCCTGCTCGATAAAGAACAAGTGGAGGAACAGGTGCGGGCCCGCGACCGGGAGCTGGACAACCGTTTCGGAAAAGACCTCCAGATCGCCGCCATCCGCTCGGCCCGCCGCTACCTGGGCGACCGCCTCATCCGCACCGCCCCGCTGCACCGCATCCTGGACCCGGCCGCGGGCCCGCTCATCGCCGTACGGCTGCACCTGCTCACCCGCAAAACCCTGGGCGGCCTGCAAACCGACCTGGAGGCCCGGGTGCTGGACGCCGATGGCCGCCCGGTGCCGGGCCTGTACGCAGCCGGCGAGGTGGCGGGCTTCGGCGGCGGCGGCATGCACGGCTACCGGGCGCTGGAAGGCTCCTTCCTCGGCGGCTGCCTGTTTTCCGGCCGGATAGCAGGTAGGGCAGCCAGGCAATAGACATCCGAAATCATTGTTTCATGGCCCAGGCGTTCATCTTCTGTTCCAGGAGATCCAGGGGCAGGGCGCCGTCTTTCAGCAGTTCGTCGTGGAAGGCGGACAGGCGGAAGCGGGCGCCCAGCTGCCGGCTGTAGCGGTTGCGCAGTTCCTTGATTTTGAGTTCGCCAACCTTGTAGGTCAGCGCCTGCCCGGGCCAGGCCATGTACCGCTCGATCTCGGCAGTGGCAAATTGTTCCGAAATGGGTTCGTTCTCCCGCATGTATTGGATCGCCTGCTCGCGGGTCCAGCCTTTGGCGTGCAGGCCCGCATCGGTCACCAGGCGGATGGCCCGGTGGATTTCCGAGCCCAGGGCCCTCAGGTATTGGTAGGGATCGGTATACACGCCCAGCTCCTTGCCCAGGCTTTCGGCATACAGCGCCCAGCCTTCCACGTAAGCCCCCGTGCCGCCATAGCGGCGGAACTTCGGCAGGCGTTCGTTCTCGTATTGCAGGGAAAGCTGGTAGTGATGGCCCGGTATGGCTTCGTGCAAAAACACGCTTTCATCCAGCTCGGTTTTGGTGACGTCCACTATCGGCACATAAAAGATGGCGGGGCGGTTGTTTTCCAGCGAGCCGGGATAATATTCCGCGGCGGCGGAGGCGGCACGGAACGCTTCGGTTTGCTTGATGACAAAAGGGGTTTTCGGCGTTTGGGTGAACATTTTGGCCAGGGAAGGTTCGATCTTTTGTTGGAGGGCCCTGTAGGCATTCAACACCTCTTCGGGTGTTTTATAGGGAAAGAACCGGGCATCCGTCGTCATGTACCGGAACAGGCTGTCGAGGCTGCCGCGGAAGCCGATCTGGGCTTTTACTTTTTCCATTTCCGCCCGGATGCGTTTCACTTCCGCCAGCCCGGTCTGGAACAGCGCGTCGGCGGAGGTATTCGTAGTGGTCTGCTGGCGGATGCGGTACTGGTACATTTTATTGCCGCCCGGCAGGGCACCCCACCCGCTGGTGGTGCGGGTAACGGGCAGGTATTCGGTTTTCAGAAAATTGGCCAGCCGGCGGTAGGCCGAGTTGAGGTGCCCGTTGATCAGGCGCACATAGGCCTCGGTCAGGCGCTTTTTCTCTTCTTCGGGAAACGCCTGCGGCAGCTTGCGGATGGGCCCGTAGAACACGCTCTGGGTGGGGGCGTTGGCCACCAGGGCTTCCAGCTGCGGGATCATCTTGGCCACCAGGGCCCGGGGCAATACGATGTTTTCGGCCATCCCTTTGCGGAAGTACGCCAGGGCGCTGTCGGTCCAGGCCGAAAAGGCGGTGGCCCTGCGGATCCAGTTGTCGTAATCCTTTATGGTTTTGAAGGGCTGCACCACGTCGCCGCTCCCGAATTGGGCCAGCACCAGGGGCAGGCTGTGCGAAAACTGGTCGGCCGGCATCCGGTTGTATTTAAACGCCAGCCCTTCCAGCTTGATGTCCAGCTCTTTTTTCAGCAGGTCGTAGCTGATCCGGTCGCTGCTGCCCAGGTTTTCCCGTTTTACGTCTTTGAGGGCAAAAAGGTAATGGTAGTAAAATTCTTTGAGCGTAGCGCGGTAGGAGTCCGTAAAATCGGCGAACAGCAGGTCGTTGTAGCGGTAGTCGCCGTTTTCGGTCGCATCGAGCGGGAACAGCCGCAAGCCTTCTTCGTAATAACTGTTCACCAGGGCCGCCAGTTGCTGGCTGTCGTTGCCGGAAGGGGAGGGGGCCTGCAGGCGGGCGGTGGAAAAAGTGAAGCCGATCAACAGGAATACGAGCAGCGGTTTCATCATGTTGCAATTTTTTAGAAGACAAAAGGACGCCGGTGGTGGTTGCCTCGGGAGCAAAACAAAGCAGTAAGATAAACAATAAACCTAATTTATTTCCGGAAATCGACCTGCGGCAGGCCTTCCTGTCCTGGAGCGAAAAACGTAAATTAGGAAGATGAAACGACTTCTTTTGTTCACTTTTTCAGCGGCCTGCGCCTTTTCCCTCCAGGCCCAGGAGTGTACGCTGCATTGCCCGGCCAATATCGTGGTCGCCGCCGACAGCGGGCAGGGCGGGGCCACCGTCCGCTTTCCGGCTGCTACCGCTTCCGCCTCCTGCGGCGCCGTCACCTATACGCCGGCTTCGGGTTCGTTTTTCAGGCTGGGTTCGGCCACCGTCATGACAACGGTTGCCTCGGGCAAAAAATGTTCGTTCACGGTAACGGTCACGGACAACGAGCCGCCGGTGCTGTCGCGGCTGCAGTTATCGCAACTGCGGCTGTGGCCTTCGGACAACTCGATGCACGACGTGGAGGTGGGCTATACGGCCACGGACAATTCCGGCGAGGCCGCCTGCACGCTTTCCGTTACCAGCAACGACCCGGGCAGCGGCGGCTGGCAGGTGCTGAGCAACCGCCTGGTGCGGCTGCAGGCCCTGCGGCTGACGGGCAACAAGCCGCGGATCTACATCATCAAGGTCAACTGCCGTGATGCTTCCGGCAACAGCTCCACCCGCACCACCTCCATCGCCGTTTCCGAAACGATCCAAATGAAGGAGACGCGAACGGATTCGGTGAAATGAGCCGTTTACGCGTTTACGAGTTCACAAGTTCACGAGTTGTTTGGGGGCAGGGGAGGGGTTGAGGATTGCTGATAATCAGTTGTTTAGAAGTGTTCGGGAGGTTGTTTGGGAAAAATTGGAAAAAAAATTTTAGCCAGTCTTGACTTTTCCGTCAATCTTCCTCTATATTTGCAACCCCAACGATAACGAAACGGGTTGTAAAATAGCCCGTGAAGTTGGAAAAAGAAAGATAAGAATAGTTCTTACATACTTTGGATCGGTAGTTCAGTCGGTTAGAATGCCGCCCTGTCACGGCGGAGGTCGCGGGTTCGAGTCCCGTCCGGTCCGCAAGAAGCCCTAGAGTAATCTGGGGCTTTTTTGTTTTATAGCTGTCTTGTTCAGACCGGTAGTTCAGTCGGTTAGAATGCCGCCCTGTCATCTCGCCTAGGGCGAGACGGGTTCGAGTCCCGTCCGGTCCGCAAGAAGCCCTAGAGTAATCTGGGGCTTTTTTGTTTTATAGCCGTCTTGTTCAGACCGGTAGTTCAGTCGGTTAGAACGTCGCCCTGGCATCTCGCCTAGGGCGAGACGGGTTCGAGTCCCGTCCGGTCCGCAAAAAGCCTCAGAGCAATCTGGGGCTTTTTTGTTTTATGGTTGTTCCATAAAAAGTCTTCATCCTTTTACCGGCACCCTTTTTTTTACCGGCATTTCCTGAAATTGTACTCGTTTACCAGGGGCAAAGGCGACCATCTTTGCTGTATCCAACAATCAATAAAATAAAATACATGAAAGCGATCATTTTCAAGGAAGCCGGCGGCGTGGAAAACCTTTTGTATACCGAACTGCCCACACCCGGCATCAACAGCAATGAAGTACTGGTAAAGACAGAAGCGATCAGCATCAACCCCGTGGATGTGAAGACCCGCGCCGGCAAAGGCTTTTACGGACGGATCAAGGACGCCGATCCTAAGGTTATCGGGTGGGATGTCAGCGGCGTGGTCGTGGAGGCCGGCAGCGATACTACCCTCAAACCGGGCGATGAAGTGTTTGGCATGGTGGACTTTCCCGGCCAGGGAAAAGCGTACGCCGAATATGTGGCGGCGCCGGCCCATCACCTGGCACTGAAGCCTGCCAACAGCTCTTTTGAAGAAGCCGCTGCCACCACCCTGGCCGCACTGACCGCCTACCAGGGACTGGTGCACCACGCCAAAGTGCGCAAAGGCCAGCGCATCCTGGTGCATGCCGCAGCAGGCGGGGTAGGCCACTTTGTCGTGCAAATCGCCAGGCACCTGGGCCTGTACGTGATCGGCACATCTTCGGCCCGGAATAAGGATTTTGTACTGGGGCTGGGCGCCGACGAACATATCGATTACCGGGCGCAGCGCTTCGAAGAAGCGGTACAGGATGTGGACCTGGTATTCGATGCCATCGGCGGCGAAAACATCACCCGTTCCTTCGGCGTATTGAAGCCGGGCGGCATCCTCCTCAGCATCCCCACCGGCATCCCGGAAGATATCACCGGGCAGGCCCGGGAAAGGGGCATTAACGCCTTCTTTTTCCTGGTGCAATCTGATGGCGGCGATATGCAGGTGCTGGCGAGCTGGCTGCAGCAAGGCATCATCAAACCGCAGATCAGCACCTACGACTTTTCGCAGATGGCCGAAGCGCACCTGCAGCAGGAAACCGGCCGAACCAAAGGCAAAATCGTGCTGCGGTTAAAAAAATAGTAAGCGTACCGATGCCGGGCAATCAAGTACATTTGCTCTATCCTTTCCGATATATGGAGCAACAGCAACATTTCCAGGTGGAACAAACGGTACAACCCTTCGACATTTCGGAGGAGGAGTTGCACGAATGGACCAGGCGTCCGCACCGGCATAATTTCTTTGAGCTGGTTTTTATCCGGGACGGCACCGGGAGCCAATGCATCAATGGGAGTTTCCTGCCCTACGAAAAAGACAGCATTTTCCTGCTGCCGCCCTACGATTGCCATTCCTTCCGGATACAGGCGCCGACCCAATTCGTTTTTATCCGCTTCAACGCCCTGTTCTTCCAGGAAGACAAGTGGCAGCTTATGGACTACAGCCAGTGGTTCCGGAACCTGCATTACATTCTCAGCAGCTATAACCGGAAGCCGGGCGATGTGATCCATTCCCCTGCGGATAAAGCCCTAATGGTCAGCCTGATCACCAGCATGCTGCACGAAAAGCAGCAGCCGGGCGGCTCCGAATCCATTATCCGTACCAATATGGTGGCGATGCTCAACGTGCTGGTGCGCAATTTTGAAAACAGCTTCCGGGAAAGCCACCAGGCCAGGGACCAGCAGGTGCGGGACCTGTTGCAGTACATCCAGTACCACCTGTTTGACAATGACAAACTGAAGGTGGAAGCGATCGCCCGAGCCTTTAACCTGGCGCCTACCTATGTGGGTGAATATTTTAAGAAGAAGGTAGGCGAAAACCTGAAGGAGTATATTTTGAAAGCCCGTGTCAATGTGGCCCAAAGCCGGATGCAGTATTCGGGGCAAAGCGTCAAGGAGATCGCCTATGACCTGGGATTTACCGATGCCAGCCACCTGATGAAAGTGATCAAAAAATATTACCAGGCCGCCGGCCAGGCGGTTTGCAGCAGTTTGCAGGCAAGTGCATAGCCGCGCCCCTGGAAATGCTGTTGCCGGGTAAAAGAAGACATAAATGAAAAAGGGCTGCTCCCCGGCGGGAACAGCCCTTTTTCGTTTGCCGGTAACCGGTAAGCCTGCCGGTTTGCGGCTTAAAAGCGGAAGGCGATGTTGGCCGACAGGCGGCGCGGCATCTGCGGCTCGAGGGTGGACCAGCCTTTGTAGTATTCGCGGTCGGTGAGGTTGTCGAGCTTCACGCCAAAGCGCAGGGCGCGGGTGGTGTAGAAGATCGTGGCGTTCAGCACGGTATAGGCCGGCACCACGAACTTGCCGGTGGGGACGAATTGATGGGTTCACGCCCGGGGGAAATTCCGTAACTTAAGAAAAAGGAGGCCATATGAAAAAAGTTGCGCTCATCCTGATTGCCAGCGCTTTGTATGCGCTGCCCGCTGCCCATGCCCAGGAGCACGGGCAAGCTGCCCACCCGGCCGGGGAACACCTGATGGTCCATGCCAATAAGCTGAACTGGCAGCCCGGTCCGCCCTCCCTGCCCCCCGGCGTACAGGTGGCCGTTATTGAAGGCGACCTTGCCAAAGCCGGTCCCTTTACCGCCCGCCTGATGGTGCCGGCCAACTACCGCATTGCGCCCCATTACCACCCCGCCATCGAGCATGTGACGGTGCTGGAAGGCACCTTTTACATGGGGGCCGGCAAGGAGTTTAAGGAAGGCACCGCCACGGAGCTCAAAACCGGCGACTTTTCCGTAATGCCCACCGGCTTCGTCCATTATGCCTTTTCCCGGGATAAGGCGATGATCCAACTGCACGGCATCGGTCCCTGGGGCATCACCTACATCAATGAAGCCGATGACCCCAGGAAGAAACGGTAGGATTTCGGATGTCGGATGTCGGAACCCTGGATTGCAGAAGGAGTCTTTCTTCGTTGAAGGGATCCGAAATCCGACATTTGAAATTTCCCTTATAGGTTTAAAGCTCGAATATGGTACAGCAATGAGGTACTGTCGTAGGGACTGTCCTGGGTAAGTTCCCAGAACATGAGCCCGCCGGCGCGGGCCCGGGCCAGGCGGGCCTTTTTTTCCACGGTCGTCTTGCCGTTGTACAGGTAACGCAACCGCACCTGCCCGCTGTCCTTGAAGCGGGTGATAAACGTAAAGGAATCCGCCTGCGGCGGGGCCCCCCGCCGCACCAGGGTGTCATAACCCTTGGAGAAGAGCAGCGTGTCGTAAGCCGTCTTTGATTTGGCGGTGTCCCGGTAATACAGTAAGGCATAGCCGAAGAAAGGAATGCCCAGGACGGCTTTGCGGGCGGGCATCTTCCGCTGGTCGATCCAGTAGCGCAGGGAGGCTTCCGCATGTTCGTACGTGGCGTGGTGGTGCAGCACGTCGGAGCGGCGCAGGTCGTCGTACGCCATGATGTTGAAGAAGTCGATCCCCTTGCTCTTCAGCACTGAATCGCTGACGGCCTCCCGCAGGCTGCCGGCATTGTTGCCCGAAATAAGGGCGGCGGATAAATAATATTTCCCGTTTTTATGGCAGCTGTCGCCCAGCTCCCGCAGCAGGCCGGTAAAGGCGGCGGCCGTTTTGGCGCCGGGAAACTCCCAGTCGATGTCGAGCCCGTCCAGCTGGTAATGCCGCAATTTTCCCAGGACCGACCGGATGAACTTCGTCTGCCGCCCGGCAGAGGAGGTCACCAGGTTCCAGCGCGCCGGCCGGGCCTGGACGCTCAGGAACACCCGGGCCCCGCTTTCCCGGGCAAGGGCCCGCGTCCGGACCAGGGAGGCCGGGTACCCCACCTGGATAAGGCCGCCGGTATCGATATAGGCATTGGCAAAACAGACAATGTTGATATACTGCAGCTTTTTGCGGAGGATCTCCGAGGGAAAGTGGGCATGGTCGGCGGAGTCGATGAAGAGGTAGCCCACTTTTTTAAAGCCCAGCTCCGGCGGTGGAAAGGTCGAGTCTTTCTGGAGGGCGCCGCGCACCAGCCCCTTGGCCCAGGGTTGCGGGTAAAAGCAAAGCAGTCCGGCAAAGGCCAGGAACAACGCCAGTATTGGTTTCAGCAGTCGCATAAAATTTGGGGGTCAAACGTGAACGGAAGCAGGCGGAAGGGCGGCTCAAGGCTACCTCATCCGTATTTCCGGCCGCAAATAAGGCATATTTTTTCCGGTTTTCCCCCGCTACCTTTTTTTAATTGGGACGGTCTGTCTATTTTGAAGGCATTTTCTCATCCCTGTTTGCCGTATGAATGAAATAGCCCTGACCCGAAAAGCAAAAACCATCCTGCTGACCTTATTCGCCGGCCTTGCCGCCTCTATGACCCAGGCGCAGCCTGCGGACAGTGTCGCCCATTATTCGGGTATTATCAAAAAACATATTTACGCCGATTACAAGGGCATGTTCCGGAAGGCCAAGGGTACCCTGCCTTTCCCCTTCATCACCCCGGGCAGCGACCAGTATGCCAATGACCTCTGGGACTGGGACTCCTGGTGGAGCAACATTGCCCTGCGGCAGATCCTGGCCGATGCGGGTTCGGATAAGGATAAGCGGGAGGCCATCGCCTACGAGCAGGGATGCGTGCTGAACTTCTTACAATACGCGGCCGCCGACGGCTATATTCCCATCGTCATCTTCAGCAATGCCAACCCCCGCGACAAGGAGCATATGCCCGACAACATTTACGAGATCAATATGCACAAGCCGGTGCTGGCCCAGCACGCCGCCTTCCTCACCAAACAGGGGGGCGGCAATGCCGACTGGATCCGCGAAAAATTCTACCTGCTGCAGTACTTTGTCAACAACTACCAGACGCACCACCGCCACCGGCAAACAGGCCTGTACTTCTGGCAGACCGACCTGGCCATCGGTGTGGACAACGATCCCTCCACCTTTTTCCGCCCGCCGCGCAGCTCGGCTTCCATCTTTTTAAACTGCCTCATGTACAAAGAGCTCCAGGCCATGACCTACCTGGCGCATTGCCTGCAGCTTGAAGAAATCGCCGGCGAATACGCCAAAGACGCGGAAGCGCTGAAGGGGGCCATCCGGGAGCACTGCTGGGATGAACGCGACGGCTTCTTCTACTCGGTGGACCTCAACCTGCTGCCCGTTACCGAAACGCCGGGAAAATACCTGGGCCTGAACCTGGTGCTGCATACCGGCTTCCCGCGCACCTACGACTGCCTTATCCAGCGCATCGGCGTGTGGAGCGGCTTCATGGCCCTGTGGGCGGGCATCGCCACCCCCGAGCAGGCCGGGCGGATGGTGGCCGAGCACTATAAAAACGCCAAAACCTTCGCGGCTCCTTACGGGGTCCGCACCCTTTCGAAGATGGAAAAAATGTACAGCGTGCGGGCCAGCAACAACCCCTCCAACTGGCTGGGCCCCATCTGGGGCGTTTCCAATTACGTGGTGTTCAAAGGCCTGGCGCGGTACGGGTTCAACGCCGAGGCAAGGGAAATGGCCGCAAAGACGGTGAGGCTGTTCGGAAAGGATTTCGAAAGATCCGGCGCCCTGCACGAATACTACGAACCCGAAACCGGCGCCCCCGTGCTGAACAAAGGCTTTCAGAACTGGAACTACCTGGTGACGAACATGCTGGCCTGGCTGGAGGGCCGCCCGGTGATCGAGGAGTTTTAGCAGGGCTATCCCAAAAGAAAAGCAAGCTATCGCGTACTTGCGTTATAGCTTGCTCCATCACACAAAACACCGGTCTGATTGGCTCATCACGGTTTTTCGAACTACTCCATCGAAAGGATCATCCTATGTCCAGGGAAGGGCCGGATCGGCTGTCATTTTCCCTGCTGGTTAAGGGTTGCTGTCCGGCAGGGCAGGCGCCTATCGTCTTTCATCCTTAGTTTCCAGGCTTTATGATTTCGGCTACCTGTTGCTGTTCCGGACCAGGGAACCCTGGTTTGGGCGGCCGCCAGGCCTGGTATAGTACCTGGTTCCGACCACAGTGAATAAGGTAGAAGAAACATGCCAGTTTCGTTTTTGGGAAAAGGAGAATATACACCCCTTTCAGACCCTGTTAACCAGGCCCGGCTGTGTGCTGCTTGTGGGTAAGTATGTGCGGCAAACGGATCAGGGAACCGCCGCTGGCGCTTTCCTTCCCTATTTTCCACGCACCTGCTGCAGGGCCGTGCCCCAGCTGATGACCTGGTTGAGCAGGGAGGTGAGCTTTTTTTCGTGGTGGGCGGCCGGCTTGAAGACGGTCATGTTCTCGAAGTCGGTAAACAGCGACAGGGCCACCTGCTCGCGTACGGTGGCCACCTGCAGCTCCGCCAGCACCAGCCGCAACTGTTCCACGGCGCGGGTGCCGCCGGCGCTGCCGTAGGCCACGAAGCCGGCGGCCTTGTTGTTCCATTCGGAATAAACGAAATCGAGGGCGTTCTTCAGGGCGCCCGGAATGCCGTGGTTGTACTCGGGCGACACGATCACGTAGGCATCGAAAGAAGCCACCTTTGCCGCCCAGTCCTTGGTATGCTGGTGCTGGTATTTGTGCATGCCGGGCGGGAAGGGCTCGTCCAGCAGGGGCAGGTTCACCTGTTGCAGGTCCACCAGCTCGAAGGTGGCATCGGTTCTTTTCTGGGCCAGTTCGTATACCCATTGGCCCACGGCTGCGCCCACGCGGTTGGGGCGGGTGCTGCCGATAATAATCGCAACTCTGATCATGTTGTACGTTTTAAGTGGTCGATAAAGTAAAGCCATTGCCGGTATAAAAATCCTGCCGGATTTTCCAGGGCCTTAGCGGCGGCTCCGGCGCTTCCACTTCCAAAAAACCCCGGCCGCCAGTAGGGCCATGCCGGCCCCCAGGGCGCCTGCTTTCCACGGAAAGGGCCTGGTGAATGCGATGGGGTCGGTCTTGCCGGCCAGGATCATGGAGGCCCAGTAAAACGGCAGCTGCTCGGTGCGGGAGGCCGTGCGAAGAAATTCCAGCTTGGCCCGTTGCAGGGCCTCGTCGCTGGGAAGACCTTTGTCCAAATATTGGTAAAAAAGCTCGGTCAGGCGGTAGGTGGTCTGGTTGTTCACGCTCCACAGGTTGGTGACCGAAGCGGGAATGCCCACCGCCGCCAGCCCCCGGTTGAAGCTGAACACCCCTTCGCCCCGGTACACCCGGCCCGAGCCGGTTTCGCAGGCCGACAGGATCACCAGGTCGGTCACCGGCCGCCGCCCCGTCACCAGGTCGGACAAGTACAGCACCGAGTCGGCCAGGTAAATGGCCGGTTCGCCCGTCTGCCCGCTGTCGGTGGCATGGGTATAGAGCTGGATCACCCGGTGCCGGTAAAAGCCTTCCAGGAAGTTGGCGCGGGTAGCCTGTTCGAACAGGAAAACGGCGGGCTTTTGAAAATGTTCGCGGATGCGGTCCAGCGAATGATCGCTGGCGTCCAGTGGGGCCAGGTTCCAGCCGGGGGGAAACCGCACCGGCGCGATGCCCATAAAGCTGGCCGCCCGGCGCGGCGCCGCCGACGCTTCCTGCAGCAGCAGGTAGCGGGCCGAATAGGTATAGCTCACCGCATGGTCGTTCAGCAACCAGGTGACCGAGTCGCCGCTTTGCCGGCTCACCAGGGCCTCGAAGGGAAAGTAGCGGCCGTCGGGGGCCACCACCAGGCGGCCCGCCGGCAGGGGCGTGGGGCCGAAGATCAGCTGGTGCAGCCGGTGCGCCACCTGCACAAACGTGTTGAACTTGCGGTTGAGGAGGGGTTCGTTGGAAATATAGGAAATATAATCGGCCACCTGGCGGTCGTACTCCTGCTTGCCGATTTTTTTAAAACGGAGGGCGTCGGGTAGCAGCACCAGGACGTACACGGCGCTGTCGCCTTCGAACAGCTCCACCATGCCCTGGCGGTGGCGGCGCAGGTGTTGTTGCAGTTGGGGCAGGGTCACGAAGGAGGAGTCCAGAAAATTGTTGAAATAATAAGGCGCCCGTTTTTTGAGGTCCTCCATGAGCCGGGAGAGCGCCTGTTCGCTGTTGAACACCTGGTTGACCAGTTCGTCTCGGCGGCGCCCGTTGCCCGGCAGGGCCGCCAGTTCCCGTTTCCCTTTCACCAGCTCGGTTTGCAGCTGCGCCTGCCTTTCCAGGGCGGCGGCATTTTTTTTCACCAGCCATTCCTGCTCCCGCAGCTGGTCGTACAGCAGGGCCGAGCGCCCCTTTTCAAAGAAGTAGAAGGCCTCGGCGGGCCGCTGCAGCAGGTAGCACACTTCGATGGCGTTCTCGTACAGGCGGCAGGTGTTTTGTCGCCAGAACAGCTTCGATTCGCTGGCCTGCTGTTCGAAGCGCATGGCGTCCACCACCTTGTCGGCCAGGTAGTAGGTGCGCAGCGCCTGCTGCAGGTAGGGGCCGTGGCGGGTGCTGCGGTATTTGTCGAGCCAGAGGTCGCCCTTGCCCGCCACCAGGTTCAGCGCCATCACCTTGCCGGAGCTTTGTGCCAGCTGCCCGGCGTCGGGGTCGGCCGCCGGGTCGGGGTTGCGGAAGCCCAGGGGCAGTGCCAGCAGGGCATACTGCAGGTAGCGGAGGGAGCTGTCGTACTGCTTTTCCTTGTTGAAAATGGCGCTGATATTCGTGTAGTACAGGAGGGTGTCGTCGTTGCTGCCGGCATAGCGGAGGGCCTTGCGGTACCAGGTTTTTCCCTGCGGGTAGTCGGCCAGTTCTTCCGTGTACGTATAACCGATGTTGTTCAGCGAGGTAAAGCACCCCTGCTGGTGGCCGGTCTTGCGAAACAGCTCCAAGGCTTTCTGGTAATAATCGATGGCCGGCAGCGGCTTTTTCGCATGGATCAGGGTTTTGGCGAAGATGGTGTAGGCGTTGGCCAGGTCGGCCAGGGTGGCGAAGTCGGGTTCCCGCAATTGAAAAGCTTCCTGGTAAATGGCCACGCTGCTGCGGATGGCGGCAGTGGCCGCCTGGGGCTCGTTGATTTCGGACAGGGCCTGGGCCTTTTCGCGCAGGCAGGAGGCTTCCAGCAAGGGATCGGCCAGCTCGCGGGAGAGCAGGGCTCCTTTTTCGGCGTGGAGCACCGACAGGCCATAGTCGCCTTTCCGGAAAAAGAGGTTCGACAGGTTGAGCTGCGACAGGGCGGCGAAGCGCCGGTTGGCCGCGTAGGGCCGGGCATAGGCGATGCAGGAGTCGAAGGCCGCCTGGCTTGGGGCAAAGCGGTTTTGGGTTTTGTAAAAGATCGCCAGGTTGTAATAGCTCTTGGCCAGGTGGGCGGGGTTGGTGCTGGGGTTGCGGAGGCGGCCGGCCTGCACCGCGGCTTCGGCATAGCGGATGGCCCGGGGCAGGTCCTGTTTCAGAAAATACAGCACGCCCAGGCGCTGCAGCAGGCTGGCATAGGACGAGTCGGCGGTGGTGCCGCAGGCGATGGCCTGTTGCTGCAGGCCCTGCAGCTCTTCCAGCTGGGCTTCAGGCGTCCGCGCCGACTGCCGCAGGTACTCCACCCGTTCCCACAGCTCCGTGCCGGTCAGGCATTTTGCACTTCCGGGCTTTGCCAGGAGGAGCAATAGCAGCAATCCTATCGTCCGTATCCTTTTCAAGTTTACGCGTTTACGGGTTTACGAGTTTACGAGTGCGTTCCTGAGTTGGGGCATTGAGAAGTTCGGAAGAAACTACAAAAGTCTTGAAGACTTTTGTAGTTTTTCGTTTTTGCGGGTCTTTTCCTCCCGGAGTTACGCCAACCTGTAAACTTGTAAACCCGTGAACGCGTAAACTGGTTACTGCGCCACCCGCTTTCCCGTTCTGACCCTGGAAACCAGCGCGGGTTCCGGGGCGCCGGCGGGCAGGATCCTGACCAGGACGTTTTCCTTTAAGGAGCCGCCGGTGGGCAGGCCGGCGTAGAAATGGCGCAGGATGATCCCCGTTAACGCAGCCGTGCTGAAAGAGGTGCAGCTGGGCAGCCAGGCAGGGATACCCGAGAAGGGATTCAGCATGCCGCTGACATTGACACGGCCTGATACGGCGGCATCCACGTGCAGCCGCGAGAAGTTATTGCCGCCGCAGACGCCATTGGAGGTGGCGGAGGTAACGGTAATGATGTTGGGGTAGCCGAGGGCGCCCTTGCTGAAGGAGGCCGGGTAGTGCGGGAAGGTGGTCAGGTCCACGTAATCGTTGCCGGCCGCGGCCACCAGCAGGATGTTTTTGAGCTGCAGCCTCCGGATGGCGGCCTGGAGCGCCAGGTTGATTTTTCCATAGTAGCCCCAGGAGGCATTGACCACGGTGGCCCGGGCCAGCTCGGCAAACCGCAGGGCGCAGGCCAGGTCGGACAGGGCCGCATTACCGGTGGCGTCGAAGGCCTTCAGCGGGATAATGGCGGGCCCCAGCTCGGGGGTTTGCTGCAGCACCAGCCCGGTGACGTGGGTGCCGTGTTTCATGGCCGCATTATCGTCCATGATGTCCTGGTTGTTGCGGATAAAGTTCCAGCCGAAGAAGCGGCTCCGGTTCATGAGGGCGGGGTTGGTGATGCCCACCAGGTGGTAGTTGGCCGGGGAAGCCGGCAGCAGGAACCGGGCATAGGTGGTGGCCGGGAAGTAGCGCAGGGTATCCAGGCCGGTATCGATCACCGCCAGCCGGACCTTCCCGGGCTTGCCGGTATAAGCGAAGGGGCGGGGGGCGGGCAGGCGGGTGGAGGGGGTGCCGTTGCGGAACAGCAGGTTCTTCGACAGGATCAGCCGGGTAGTGCTGTTACCGGGACCGCTGACGCCTACCGTCGTGGAGGTTGGTGACAGTTTCGAGCCGGGCCCGTTGATGATCAGCGAATCCACGATGGGGTCGATGCCCCGTCCCCTCATAGTGATGATGTTGGGGTCGCAGATACAGCGGGTAAACGCCACCCGCAGGTTGGGAAAATATTTCTGGCGCAGGATCGCTTCGATCACCTTGCGCTGTTCGTCCCTGGTGTCTTCGGGTAAAATGAGGAGGGCTTCGTTGGGCCGGTAGCGGGAGGGCTCGGGCTGCCGGGTTTGTTGCGCAATGGCCGAGGGCGGGGCGGCCGCCGTATCGGCCGGGGTTTCCGGGGCGAGGTCTTTCCGGCAGGCGGTAAAGAGAAGGGCGATAAGGACCGCGGGGAACAGGGTGCGGCGGTAAAGGTGCCTGAACTGTTTCATACTGCAATTTTTGGATAAACAATCTGGTTCCGGGAAACAGTCATAAGGTGCCGGACAGTAAAGCAGCCGGTCTGCCAGGGCCGGTTGCGGGCAATACTTTAATAATCGTGGATTTGTTGGAAATGGGAACGGATTGTCCTGAGAAATTAAACGGCAGAGCGTTATCCATGATTCAAAACAAGAAAAGCCGGTTGGCTCCCGCCCGGGCGGGAGCCAACCGGCTTTTAGGGTGGTTGGTTTTTCTTTGCTTGTGTTACCGGATCACCACTTTCCGGGTGTGCAGGCGGTTGTCTTTTTCATCCGTCAGCGCCACGATGTACATGCCCGGCAGCAAGCGGCCGGCGGGCACCGACGCCTGGTTGGTCATGGCCAGGCGGGCGACCACCTGCCCGTTGCCGTTGAGGATCCGGACCGCGTAGCGGCGGCCGTCAAACTTTTGCAGCAGCAGCTGGCCGCCGTTCTGGAAGGCGTTCAGCTGGGCGGTCTTCGTTTCTGCCTCCGGTACGGCCTGCGGCGCGGATACACCGGCCTTCGTCTGGAGGATCTCTTGGACAAACCGTACGTCGAACCGCTCGCCGCCGATAACCGTCCGCTGGGACAACAGCTGCAGGTCGAACAGGAACAGCTTGTCCGGGCTGAAGACCCTGGTTGCCAGTTCCACCGTTATGCTGCCGATCTGGTCGGGGCGGATGGGAATGCCATAGATGGTAGCCGCCGTGTCGTACAGCCGGATCCGCACCCGGCCGGTCGGATCGCGGTACACTTCGCCCTTATCCACCTTGCCGCCGGCCTGCAGCCAGGGACCGGTGAATACGCCCAGGTCAATGTCCAGCTGGGCGGCCTGCAGGATGTTGTTGTTGCCTTTTTCCCGCGGTACCACCAGTTTCAGGTCGGCGGCCGTGAATTTCTGGCGCAGGAACCTGGAGCCGGTCAGCAGCACCGAGGTGCGGATGGGGTAAAACTCCGGCAGCAGCTCGATCACCGATACGTTCTTCCAAACAATGTTGTTGTTGTTGCGCACATTGGCGCCCAGGTCAGGGGTTTCGGGGAAGGCCATGCCGTAGGGGCTCGACGGCCTGGTTTCGAGGCGCGCCAGCAGGCAGTAATGCGCCGAGGCGGCGCCGAAGCAGTCGGAGAAGCTGCTGGGTTTGGCAGGCACCCACGGAAAGACGAGCACCGTGGAACCACCGGCGCCCACGGCCGGCACTGCCTTGGTGCCGATAGCGCCGCCCACGGCCACCACGTTCCCGTTGCAATAATAGTTGGCGCCCACCCACGGATAGCTCCAGCCCAGGCCGGCGGCGGCATGCGCCCAGTACAACTTGAGGTTGTTGCCGCTG
Organism: Huijunlia imazamoxiresistens; assembly: GCF_037132455.1. Taxonomy (NCBI): domain Bacteria; kingdom Pseudomonadati; phylum Bacteroidota; class Chitinophagia; order Chitinophagales; family Chitinophagaceae; genus Huijunlia; species Huijunlia imazamoxiresistens. The sequence continues at coordinate 179,711 of NZ_JBBBEI010000005.1, forward strand.
GCAGCCGAGGCCAGGGTGCCGCGGTTGCGCACCTTCACGTACACGTAGTTAGTAACATTGGCTTTCGGGTTCTGGTGCACCGTGCCGCCGTCCATGCTGTTGCGGACCCAGATGTCGGGCGAAGCGTAATAGGGCAGGGTGGAGGGGTTGGCTTCCAGGCCCGTGTCGGTCGACTGGTCCTGCATCCACAGGTCGGCGCCGGCCTGCAGCACGGCCCGGTACAGGTTCAGGCGGCCAAAGCCCAGTTCGTTGCTGAAGCCCGAGGCGTTATAGGCGTAGCCGCCCACCTTGTCGGCATTTTTGGTGAGGATGTGGAACACCTGCTGCTGGGTAAGGGCCGCGTTCAGCGACAGCAGCAGGGCGGCCGCGCCGGCTACCTGCGGGCAGGCCGAGGAGGTGCCGCCCATGCGGCCGGTATAGGAGGGGTAGTTGGTGCCGGCTGCCGGCAGGTAGGTGGCGCTGCTGGGGTTGTAGCCCGCCGTTCCCGGCTGGTCCATGGACCAGATCTCGAAGTTCTCGCCAGAAATCTGGCTGGGATAAGCCCGGTGCGAGGGGGCCACCAGGTCCACCACCTGGTTGTTGGTGCTGGCGGTATTGCTGGTCGGACTGTAATTGGCCTGCCGGTCGTAGCGGTCGGAGGCGCCGACGGTGAGCACGCCGGCCACGTTCACATTGCCCGGGAAGGTGACGAAGCCTTTGTTGGCGGCTGCCTGGTGGGCGGTATTGCCCGCGGCAAACACCAGCACGCAGCCCTTGCCGCCGCGGCCGGTGGTCACGGCGTCCTGGATGGCACTGACGATGGCCGGGACGAAGTTGGGGTTGGACGTGCTGTAGCCCCAGCTGTTGGACAGCACCTGGGCGCCGTTGTTCTTGGCAAAAGTGATGGCATTGGCGATGTTGGCGTCGGAGGCGGCGGGGTTGAGCAGCTTCACGGGCATGATGCGGCAGTTGGGCGCTACGCCGGCAATTCCTTCGGCATTGTTGCGGGTGGCGGCCACGATGCCGGCGCAGGCGTTGCCGTGGTTGCCGTTGGTGGTGGGGGAGGGGTCGTTGCCCGGGGTGGAGGTGGAGAAGTTGCTGCCGTTGAGCCGCACCTGCCGCGTATTGGGCAGGTCGGGGTGGTTGGCGGTGACGCCCTCGTCGAGCACGGCCACCACCACGCTGCTGCTGCCCATGCTGATGGGCCAGGCGGCCGGCGCCTTGATGTCGGCGCCCGGGGTGCCGGTATGGCCGTCGTTGATCACCTGGCCGGTATTGTGCAGGTTCCACTGAAAGTTGAAGTAGGCGTCGTTGGGCACCTGGTGCAAGACCAGGGGGCGGAAGAAGTTGGGGTGGGCAAATTCGGTGGCGCCGCTTTCCATCACCGCATTGGCCGTAGCCAGCGTGCCGGCGGCTTTGGGGACCAGGTAGGTCTGGAAGACCTCGCCTTTCTGCTTCAATACGAGGCCGTATCGTTTCACCAGGCTGTCGAGCTGGATGGGGGGCAGGTCCCTACGGAACCGCAGCAGGATCTCTTCGGTGGCTGCCAGGTCCATGCCTTCCGCCGCCGTCCGGTACAGGGGCTGCAGGCTGCGCACTTCTTTAAGTCCCCTGAGGGCGCGCAGCAGGGCGGCGGTATCCTGCCCCGTGGCGGCCAGCACGGTGCGTTCGTCTTTCCACTGTTCGGTTTTCAGCAAGCCTTCCCGTTCGTAGCGGAGCAGCACGCCCCGGGCGGTGGTGCTGTCGAGGAAGCGGATGACGTATTTATAGGGAACGGTGCGCAGGTACACCCGTTGCTTAAAGGCATAATAAAAGGCTTCGTTCTGGTAATAGCCGAAGGCGCTGACCAGCACCGTGGTCACGGCCAGGGCCAGGAAGATACAGGCGCATAAAATTTTCTGTTTCATGGTTGATGGTTTTTAATAATGGGAAAAAGGGGCAGCATCCGGAAGGGCACGGGAAGGGTTAACCGAAATTGGCCGGCAACAGCGGGCTTGCGGACCGTGAAGGCCCCGGCAGGCGGGCTGTTCTATGTTACTGGGTCGCATTCCCCGAAGCGGGGGAAACAGGACGGGAATAAAAATTGCCTGTATTCATCAGGAAAAGGCTTTATGCTTTAATGCATTCACGCTCATATTTCTTTTGGAAATCCGGTGGAATTGTGTTAAACTTACAGTCGAGCTATTTGGGTTTTGTCCGTGCCTGAGATCTTTCTCCTTCCCCTATGATCCTTATTGGATGCGCAAGCTGGTAAGCTTTGTCGCTTTACCGCATTCTCTTTCCCGCAACTACGCACCGTTTCGCTTTCCGGCGGCTTTTGCCAGGAGGGTTATTGCTATTTCCGAAAGTCCGTATGCTACCGTATTGAAAATAATGATCATTAAAAATCAGTAAGCCTGCCTGTTAGGGGAAGGCTGCCATACGAAAACCAGAAACCAATATGTTATGAAGTGCAAACCATACAACCTGGGAGGAGGCCTCCTGGCGTTTATCCTGGCGTTTTGCGTAAGTTCGGTACGGGCGCAGATGCTCTCCAACTGCCCGGCCTCACCCTATCCCATCCAGGTACAGCAGGCCAATGGTACCCAACTGACCATTGTGGGGAAAGGAAACATGCGGAAAAACTGGACCGAAACCATGGACGGGTACACGGTTATCCACAACAACGGCAACTATGAATATGCGGTGAAACAAGGCGGCAGGCTGCTGCCGAGCGGCATCGTCGCCCACAATCCCGGTGAGCGCAAATCCACCGATGCCCTCTTTTTGCAGCAGCAGCCGAAATCGCTGAAGCCGGATGCGTCCACCGCTCCCCTTACTTCCGTGTCGGCCATGAGCGAGACGCCCAGCCGGGTGCCGACTACCGGTAATGTCCGGGCGCTGATGCTGCTGATCCGTTATCCCGACCTGACCAGTACCAACACGGTCACGGATTTCAACAACCTCATGAACCAGTCCAGCTTCCGGGGCTCCGGCAGCTTCAAGGACTTTTATGCCGCCAGCTCGTTCAACCAGTATAATGTGACCACTGATGTAGTGGGCTGGTATACCGCGGCACAGTCCTATAACTATTACAGTGAGCAGAGCGGCAGCGTCCGCAGCATCCAGTTGGTACGGGAGGCCGTAGACGCCGCCCAGGCCGCAGGCGTGGATTTTTCCCTCTACGATAACGACCACAACGGCACCGTGGACGGCCTGATTGTCGTTCATGCGGGGCCGGGGGCCGAGGAAGGCGCCCGCCTCCAGTACATCTGGTCGCACCGCTGGTCGCTCTCCGTCGACGGCAAGGCGGTTACCTATGATGGGGTGCTGATCAACGATTACATGATCAACCCCGAACGCCGGATCTATACCAACGCTATGACGGGCAGGGGCGTGTTTTGCCATGAGTTCGGCCACGGCCTGGGGCTGCCCGACCTGTACGATACCGACGGCGGCTCGGAAGGCCTGGGCGAATGGTCGCTGATGGCCAGCGCCTCCTGGCTGGGAAATGAAAATACTCCCGGGAACATGTGTGCCTGGAGCCGCGCCGAACTGGGATGGCTGACCCCTACCGTGCTGACGGCCGGTGGCACCTACAGCCTGCAGCCCGCCAGCGGCAGCAACCAGGTGTACCGGATCAATACGCCCATTGCCAGTGAATACTTTTTGCTGGAAAACCGGCAGAAGACCGGCCTGGATGTATCGATCAACGGCAGCGGCCTGGCAATTTTTCATATCAACACCAACAAAACCACCGGCTCCGTCCGGAACAGCAACGGCGTGAATGCCGATGAAAACGTAAAAGGCATCGACCTGGAAGAAGCCGACAACATGAACCAGCTGGATAACGAGATCAACCGCGGCGACGCAGGCGACCTGTTTCCGGGAACTTCGGCCCGAACGGCGTTCAGTGACAACACCTCCCCCAATGCCCGGACCTATTCCGGCGCTGCTTCCGGCATCGCCATCAGTAATATTGCCATCAGCGGCGGGGTGGCGAGCTTTACCCTGAACGGCCCCCGCACCTATTACCGCGACCAGGACGGCGACGGTTACGGCAACCCCGGCATCTCCACGGTCGCTTCCACGCAGCCCACCGGCTACGTTGCCAATAATACGGACTGCAACGACAACAACGCTGCCATCAACCCGGGTGCCGCCGAACTATGCGACGGCGTGGACAACGACTGCGACGGCCAGATCGATGAAGGCGTGAAGAAGACCTATTACCGCGACCAGGACGGCGACGGCTACGGCAATGGGGCCGTTACGACGCTGGCCTGCGCCGCTCCTTCGGGTTATGTGGCCAATAATGCTGATTGCAACGACAACAATGCGGCCATTCGTCCGGGCGCTACGGAAATCTGCGACGGCATCGACAACGACTGCGACGGGCAAATTGACGAAGGCACCGCCAGCACTACCTACTACCGCGACCAGGATGGCGATGGTTATGGCAATCCCAATGTTACGATGCAGGGCTGCTCGATCCCCACGGGCTATGTGACCAACAATGCCGATTGCGACGATACCAACCCCGCCATCACCAATGTGGGTCCTACTGCGGTCATTAACGGTACCAGCACGGTTTGCGCCAACAGCACCTTGTCGCTGAGCGCTACGGAAGTCACCGGTGCCACCTACGCCTGGACCGGCCCGTCCGGTTTCACCGCCGCCACCCGGCAGATCAGCATTCCCAACATGACGGCGTCCAGGGGCGGTACTTACACCCTTACGGTGACCCGGGGTGCCTGCGCTACTTCGGTAACCCGAAGCGTGACGGTCAATCCGCTGCCTCCCGCCAATGCAGGCACCAGCCAGGCGATCGTGGCCGGTCAGAGCGTCACCATCGGCGCGGCGGCCGTGGCCGGGCGTACCTATAGCTGGACCTCCAACCCGGCAGGCTTTACCTCCGCACTCGCCAATCCTACGGTCAGCCCCACGGTGACGACCACTTATTTTCTTGCCGAAACCATTACGGCAACGGGTTGCCGGCAAACCGGTTCGGTGACCATAACCGTCAGTACGAAGGTGACGCCTTCCGTTACCATAGCGGCAACGGCCACCACGGTCTGCTCGGGAACTTCCGTCACCTTTACGGCCACGCCGGTGAACGGGGGGGCGGCGCCCCGCTACCAGTGGCAGCGCAACGGGGCGGATATTTCCGGGGCTACGGCGGCTACCTATTCCAGCAGCAGCCTGGGCGACGGCAATACCCTCCAGTGTCTCCTGACCTCCAGTGCCGCCGGCGCCGACCCGCTGACCGCCACCAGCAATGAAATCACCATGACCGTATACAGCAGCGCGCCGCCGGAGCCGGCTTCCATCGCCGGTGACAAGAAGGTATGTCCCGGCGACACCCGGAGCTATACGGTGGCGCTCACCCCAAGGGCCATGGCCTACAACTGGACGGTTCCCTCGGGTGTCACCCTCCTGTCGGGACAGGGTACGCGTACGGTGCAGGTTCAGTTCGGCAATACATTCAGCAGCGGCTCCCTGAGGGTGCATGCCACCAACTGCATGGGCACCAGCCCCGTGGAGACCGCGGCCATATCGAAGACGGGCGCACCCGCAGCACCGGATCAAATTACCGGCGCCGCCAGGGTGTGCGTCGGGGAAACGATCACCTACAGCACGCCGGCCGTCACCACTGCTTCCAGCTATACCTGGACGGTTCCTGCAGGCGCCAGCATCCAAACCGGGCAGAACACGGCTTCGATCACGGTGCTGTTCTCCAATACCTTCACGTCGGGCTCCGTCCGGGTGGTGGCCAACAACTGCAGCGGCAGCAGCGATGACGAAGGCCTGTCGGTATCGCTGCAGACAAAGCCTTCCACGCCGGGCAGCATCAGCGGCACCAGCGGCCCGGTTTGCGGCCAGGTGACCACGTATTCGGTTTCCTCCGTCAGCCGTGCCACTACCTACACCTGGACGGTGCCGGCCAACACGGTGATCCAGTCGGGCCAGGGCACCCGCAGCATCCAGCTGGCGCTGCTTCCGGGCTATACCGGCGGCCGCCTGTCGGTAACGGCTTCCAACTGTGCAGGTACCAGCGGTGCCTCGGGCAAAACCCTCAACGACGACAATGCGGAAGCCTGCGCCCCCGGTATAGTGGCGGCCGGTGTCCCGGAAGTCATGACGGCACCGTTGACTGTAAAACTCGCGCCCAATCCCTACTCGGCCTCCAGCACGCTGCGCCTGGAAGGCGGCGACGGCCAGCCGGTACAGCTAACGGTATACAATATCCTGGGGATGCGGATCGAAAAAAGGAGCAACCTGGCCCCCAACAGCCCCGTGCGGATCGGCGGCAACTACCTCCCCGGCATGTACCTGGTGGAAGTGGTGCAGGGCAACCGCAGGGCGGTGGTCCGGCTGGTCCGCCAGGCAGAATAGGTTTTTTTTCCAAACAGGAACAGGCGGCACCCCGGTGCCGCCTGTTCCTGTTTGGGGCCGTATCGTTCCTTACTTTCTTCCCGCCACTTCTCCCGTCAGCCGGTAGGTGAGGAAGCCCAGGACGCCGACCATCAGCAGCACGGCCGGCCACAGCCACCGGCCTTCCGCCTGCCGTTGTGCTTCCGGTCGGTCTTTCCCGTTTACGGTCAGGGGGCCGTAGGTGAGGCTGTGCAGGGAGGGGGGAATACTGTCGGCAAACTGCGCCAGGTCGTAGCGTGGGGCGGCGGCCTTTTCGTTGCCGGCCTGCAGGTAATACGTTTTCCCCGGCTGCAGGTAGGCCACCAGCGAGCGCTGCAGCTGCCCGGTCTGCACGCGGGTCACCTTCAGCGGCGGGTTGTCGCCGTTGTCGACCTTCAGCAGCAGGGCGGTGGTTTTGAGGCTGCCCAGGTCCACTGCCGCGGGCCGGCCCGAGGTCAGGTCAAAGGAGGTGAGCAAAAGAGCCGACCGGCGCCCGCCCGGACCGGAGACCGAATCGAACAGCATTGCCGGGCGGGAGTAGAAGGGCGGCCCGCCCAGCTGCAGCTCCAGCCGGTCCACCAGGTAAGGCTCCGGGCTGCGGATGGTGATGTAGGAAAAGCCGTCGCTGCTGTCGGTTTGCCGGAAAGTGGGGGCGGGGTTGGCCACGTAGAGGGAAGGGGGCTGTGCGGCGGTATCGCGGTACACGCCGGCCTGCAGGATATTCAGCGGGTCGGCGCGGCCGTTCTCCATCCGCAGCCGCAGGTAGGGGTAGCGGCTGAAAGGAAAAAAGATCGATTGCACGACGCTGCCGTTGCGGTCGTCGCCGGCGGGGCGCAGCAGGATGTGGTCGTCGATGGTGTACCAGCGGCGGCGGTCGTGGCTGCCGCTCAGCGCCGTATAGCGGGCTGCCGCCGTATTGGCGATCAGCAGGGCCAGCCGGTCGGTGCCCTCCACGCCCTGTACCGCCAGTTCCAGCACCGTCTGCCCACTATCGGTCAGGCTGTTGCGCAGCACCGGGAAGGGCGTCAGGGCCGTGCCCGCGGGGGCGGCGGTGGAGCGGCGCAGCAGGTAGGGTACCTGCGTTTTGCCCCCTTCGCTGATGCGCACGTCCGACAGGTCGGCCCGGGCATAGGCCGTCAGGGCAGGCTGCAGGGGTATGCGGTAAAACCCCGGGGAGGGCACGGGTTCCAGGGGCGCCTGCACCCGGAAGTCCTGGGCCGAGGCTTCCAGGGCCGTCAGCCCGAGCAGCAACAAGATCCCGGCCGCACGATTATTCTTTTGCATCTTCAATAATAATCTTTTTCAGTTTCTGGTACATGAAGGAAATGGTCAGCAGCAACACGCCCAGCAGGATAAAGGCCAGGATCTTGCCGCCTTCCGAAATGCCCCGGAGGTCGGCGAAGAACAGCTTGACCAGCGCCAGCGAAAACAGGCTGAGCGACACGATGCGCAGCGTTTTGTTCTTGTGGCGCATGCCCAGCCACATCAGGGCAAAGGAACAGAGGGCCCATACGATAGTCAGCCCCGCCTTGGCATACTGCCGGTCTCCTTCGGCTACTGGCAGGCGGCCGTGGGCGGCTACCACGAACACGTGGCGGGCCTCCAGGCTGCAGAGCAGCACCGCCACCCCGCACAGCGCCCAGATAAGGACCTGCTGATAAGGCCGCAAAGAGACCTGCCCGCGCCGCACCAGGCCCACCGCCCCGAACAGCAGCGCCAGGGCCAGCGCGGCGGCCGCCCAATGCACGGCCAGGTGAAGGCCCGGCCAGGTACCCGCCAGCACGCCGTTGCGCAGGCTCGTGGCCAGGGGCGTGCTGAACAGGTAATACCCGAAGAACAAAGCCAGGACCGCAAGCTGCTGCACCGGGGGGAGCACCCCGCGGCGCTTTTGCGCCCACAGCAGCAGGGCCCCGGCAAACAGGGCGGAAACCAGGCGGTGCGCCGCATTGGGCACCTCGTAAGTGGGCAGCGCCCGGAAATACAGGTTGATGCCGAAAACCACCGTCAGGTAGAGCAGCACCACCGAAACGCCGGCGGCGCCCACCAGCACCCACCGGTGGGGCAGGGGCCCGGCATAGGTGCGCTCCGGGGGGTCCTTTTGCAGCAGGAAGGCCCAGGCGGCAAAGGCCGCGGCGGCCACCAGGTTGGTCACCCCGCCGCGTACGTTCGTGTACAGCACGGCCAGCGGGTAGGGTGAGGCCGCGGCGGCCTGCTGCCAGTCCATCAGCAGGCTCACCAGGGTCAGCACGCTCATCAGCGCTGCGGAATAACGAAACAGGGCAATGCCGGAGCGCTGGTACAGCCAGTACAGCAGCACGAATTCGGCGCTCCAGAACAGGGTGATGGCATGGCCCTGCAGTTGTACCGGTATGGCCAGCGACAGGAAGGTAAGGGTGAGCCCGATGAGCAGGTACAGCAGGTTGCGGTCCGCCCCTTTGTGCTTAAAGAAATACCAGGCCAGCGACAGGTTCACCAGGCCCGCGGCCAGGGTAAACAGGCCCTGGTAGCGGCCGTCCTGCACGTAATGCAGCAGCGCCATGCCGGCTGCGAAGTAAGCGCCGGTAAGCACCAGCAGCTGCGTGAAATCGTAGGCCCGGAAGGCCTGGCCGGTCCGGATGGGGTTCAGGGTGTTCATGCCCAGGAAGATCAGGTAGAACAGGGTGGCGAACAGCAGGGCCAGTGGGTAGGAGAGGTTCGGGCCGGGAATGCTGGTAACCATCCAGCCGCCGAAGATAAGCAGGGTGAAGGCGAGCGAGATGCCGTTGATGAGCGGCCAGCGCTTGAAATAAGAAAGCGACAGCAGGCCGGCATTGAGCACCGCCAGGTAGGTGAACAGCACGATGTAGTTGCCCTGGCCCGTACTGACCAGGAAGGGCGTCAGGAAGCCGCCTATGGTAGCGATCACGGCCAGCTCGAGCTTGTTATAGAGCAGCGACAGGGCCACGGCAAAGGCGGTGATGACCACCATCAGCAGGAAGGCCGCCGTTTGCGACAGCAGCTGGTACTGGTGGAAGGCGAAGGCGATGGTGAAATAGAACACGGCGATGCCGCCGCCGGCCAGCACCGACGAGAACGAGCGGTAGCTGTTGCGCAGGTAGTGGGCGATGCCGGTGAGCAGGGCGCCGCAGAGCAGGCCGATGGCCACCCGGCCCCCCTCGCCGATCCAGTCCTTGTCGATGGCGTATTTGACGAAGAAGGCGATACCCAGCACCAGCACGGCGATGCCGATCTTGTTGACCAGGTTCTCGCCGATAAATTTTTCCAGGTCGGGGTTGTTGCGCATCCAGCGGTCGAACCAGCTTTCCTCCGGTTGCTGTGGTTGGGGCGGGGCGGCCTGCCTTTGGGGCTGGGGTCTTTCCGGTGGGGAGGGTATAGCGGGTTGCGGTTGCAGGCGGGGGGGCGGTTCGGGCACCGGCGCGGGCCGGCGGTACACCGGTGGTGCTTGCGGGGGTGCCGGCTCCGGGGCTTTTTCGGCGGCCGGGGCCTGTGCTGCCGGCGGGGCTTTTAAGGTGGTGATTTCCTCCCGCAGGCTGTGGATCTCCCGGGTGAGGGTATGGATGGTGCCGGTCAGCCGTTCCAGGGCTTCGCGGGTAGCGGCATTGCGGGAAAGCACTACCACCACGATAATGACCAGGAACAGCATAAGGATAACTTCCATGAGGCTTCAGTTTGGTGGGCTCAAGATAAAGGAAGTTTGCTGTCGGACCTCACCCGTCGCCGCTAAAGCGGCGACGGGTGAGGTCCCATACCCTTATTGTCGTTATATTTCCATGATGCCCGCAAAAAACCTAATACTCATCAGCGCCCTGGCACTTGCCGGCTGCGGTACCGCAAAGCATACCCTCGACTTCGATCCCTACGCCTACACGGCGGCGAAAAAAGTGACCGCTACCCACGGCGCCGTGGTGTCGGCCCATGCCCTGGCCTCCAAAGCGGGCGTGGCCGTGATGAAGGCCGGCGGCAACGCCTTCGATGCCGCCATCGCCACCCAGCTGGCGCTGGCCGTGGTATACCCCGGGGCGGGCAACCTTGGCGGCGGCGGCTTTATGGTGGCCCGGCGGCCGCAGGACGAACTGCTGGCGCTTGACTTCCGCGAGACTGCGCCCGCCGCCGCCCACCGCGACATGTACCTCGATGCCGGCGGCAATGTCGTGCCGGGCAAAAGCCTGAACGGCCACCTGTCGGCCGGCGTGCCGGGAACGGCGGCCGGCCTGTCCGAAACCCTCCGCTATGCCCGGCTCCCCTTCGCCACCCTCATCCAGCCGGCCATCGCCCTGGCGGCCCAAGGCTTTGTGCTCACCCAAAGGGAGGCGGAGGCCCTGAACGGGCTGCAGGACGATTTTCGCACCTACAATACCGTTAGCCCCGTGTTTGTGAAAAAAGGCAACAACTGGAAGGCCGGCGATACGCTGGTGCAGCCGCAGCTGGCGCGCACGCTGCACCGCATGGCCCGCAAAGGGGCCCGCGGCTTCTACCGGGGCCGCACTGCCCGGCTGATTACCTCCGAAATGCGGCGGGGCGGCGGCCTGATCACTTCCCGGGACCTGAGGACCTACCGGGCCAAATGGCGGCAGCCGCATGCGTTTACCTATAAGGGTTATACCGTGGTGTCGATGCCCATGCCCAGCAGCGGCGGCACCCTGCTGCACCAGATGCTCAGGATGGTGGAAAACCGGCCCCTGCCTTCCTATGGCTTCCTGTCGCCCGAAGCGGTGCAGCTGATGACCGAAGCGGAACGGCGGGCCTTTGCCGACCGGGCCGAATACATGGGCGATGCCGACTTCGTGAAGGTGCCGGTGGATGCCCTTACCAGCGACGCCTACCTCCAGCAACGCATGGCCGACTACCAGCCCGGCCGGGCGGGCAGCAGTGCCACCATCCGCCCGGGCAAGCTGCCGCTGAAAGAAAGCGAAGAAACCACCCACCTCAGCATCCTGGATGCGGAGGGCAATGCCGTGGCCGTCACCACCACGCTGAACAACTGGTTCGGCAGCAAAACGGTGGTTGGCGGGGCGGGCTTCCTGCTCAACGACGAAATGGACGATTTCAGTGCCCGGCCCGGCACCCCCAACCTGTATGGCGCCGTAGGAGGCGAGGCCAATGCCATTGCACCCGGCAAACGCATGCTGAGCTCCATGACCCCCACGCTGGTGCTGCAAAACGGAAAACCCTTCCTGGTAACGGGTACCCCCGGCGGCACCACCATTCCCACCTCGGTCTTCCAGACGCTGGTCAACATCATTGATTTCGGCCTGCCGGCAGCGGAAGCCGTGAACGGCCCGAAATTCCACCACCAGTGGCTGCCCGACCGCATCGATGTGGAGGCTTCCTTTCCCGAAACGGTGCGGGCCGCCCTGGAGCGCATGGGCTATCAAATTACCATTCGGGGCACCATCGGCCGCACCGAAGTGATCCGGGTACTGCCCGGCGGCGCCCTCGAAGCCGTTGCGGATGGGAGGGGGGAGGATAGTGCGGAGGGATTTTGAAAGTTCCTGAGTTCCTGAGTTAGGCGTTCGCAGAAATAAGAAACTACAAAAGTCTTCAAGACTTTTGTAGTTTGACCTGCTTCAGGAACCTCCTCTTCGGAGTTACGATAACTCAGGAACTCAGAAACTCAGGAACTTTTCCTCCCGTTGAAAAAAAGCCGAGGTTGTTATAGTAAAACAGGCATTAATGCCTATTTTAGTGCTTATCATGCGAAAATCAACAGTAAAAGGACTCCTCCTTTGCCTCCTGGTGCCGTTTGTTCAGAAGAGTAATGCACAGGTGCGGGTAGGGGTGTTCGGTGGCGGTCAGGTGACTTCTGCCAAGTATAGTGTCATTGAAAGGTTCAGCCAGGAAAAGATCAAGCAGTCCACCGGCCAGAAGGCGGGCCTGCAACTGGGCACCTCCCTGAAAGTGCCTTTTGAGAACCAGTTGTACTTTTCTCCGGCCGTGTATTACAGCCTGAAAGGCTACAAGGTAACCCTCAACCGGGTAACGCCGATACCGGATTCCGCTGCCGTAAACAACGAGACCCGGATCCATACCATCGAGATCGCCCCCCTGTTGCAATATGATTTTTCGGCCAAGCCATCGCACTTCTTTGTCAAGGCCGGCCCGGCGGTCGACGTTGCCATTTCCGGCCAGGAAAACTTTGATACCAAAGACCAGAAGCATATCGACCGGCCCATGAAGTTCAGCTACCAGGATTACGGTGTTTTCACCGCCCAGGCTATTGTGCAGTTCGGCTACGAAGCCGCCAACGGCCTGTATGTGTTTGCCCACTACGCCCATGGTATCGGCAGCCTGAACAACAATGACCACGGCCCCCGCATTTTACACCGTATCGCCGGACTGTCGTTGGGTTGGTATTTGAACGGGAAGAAATAAATAAAAAGTATACAGTACGAGGTACTTTATGCTGGTATAATTCTTGTCTCTTTTACTTCGATGTTTGGTTTGGTTGTAATCGACTTTTACAAGCATCATTTTTCACTTACAGGAAAATCTTCGCTGTAAGTGGAAACCCGAAGCGGTCGCGAGACCGCTTTTTTTTATGTCCCGGACCAACTTTTGATAACCTGATTTCTTCCATCCAAACAACTCAGGAACTCCGGAACTTTGGAACTAAAAAAAAGCCTTGCTTGCGCAAGGCTGAAAAATTAAGGTTTCTTGTTTTTAAGGTGTTGTTCTTTCGTTTCTTTCTTGTTGTGGGTGGCGTCATCGCCCTTCGTCATTTGTTCTTCGTTGGACCGTGCATCCAGGTTATCGCGGATTTCCGGGCGGGGCTTATGACTCACCATCTGCTTGTTCTGCAGATTATTCTGACTTCTTGATCCTTTCATAAGACTTCATTTTCCTTAAGCGGGCGAAAAATCATACCAAAAAAAACGTCCCGCTTTGCAGCAGGACGTCCACCTTTCAAAAGTAAAACAGAACGCTTATGAGCACAGCGCCCTCCCTGCCGGGGCGGGGAGCGGCGATGCCGTTATACTACTTTCTGCTCCAGCCGGAAATTGCGGGTGCGCGAACCCATGTACACGATCACCCGGGCCAGGATGGGAAGGGCGATTAAAGGAATGAACCACCATTTGAAGCCCGGCTCGAAATCGCGCAGGCTGGGCGCCATCACCAGCGATACGATGGACATCAGCTTGATGAGGATGTTCATCGAGGGACCGGAGGTGTCCTTGAAGGGGTCGCCAACGGTGTCGCCGGTAACCGAAGCCTTGTGCGGCTCGGAGCCCTTGTAATAGGTCTGGCCGCTGATCACCACGCCCTTTTCAAAGCTTTTCTTGGCATTGTCCCAGGCGCCGCCGGCATTGTTCTGGAACATGCCCATCAGTACGCCGCTGACCGTGGCGCCGGCCAGGAAGCCGCCCAGGGCTTCGGGGCCCAGCACAAAGCCCACGATGATCGGCGAGATGATAGCGATGGCTCCCGGCAGCATCATCATCTTGATGGAGGCGCCGGTGGAGATGGCCACGCATTTATCGTATTCGGGCTTGCCCCTGCCTTCCAGGATGCCCGGGATGGTGCGGAACTGGCGGCGCACTTCTTCCACCATGGCCATGGCCGCCTGCCCTACGGCGCGGATGGCAAGGGAAGAAAAGATGAAGGGGATCATGCCGCCCACGAACAGGCTGGCCAGTACGTTGGCCTTGTAGATGTTGATGCCGTTGATGCCGGCCACGCCCACAAAGGCGGCAAACAGGGCCAGGGCCGTAAGGGCGGCCGAGGCAATGGCGAAGCCCTTGCCGGTGGCGGCGGTGGTATTGCCCACGGCGTCCAGCGTATCGGTCTTTTCGCGTACTTCCTTGGGCAGCTCGCTCATTTCGGCAATGCCGCCGGCGTTGTCGGCAATGGGGCCGAAGGCGTCAATGGCCAGCTGCATGGCGGTGGTGGCCATCATGCCGGCGGCCGCAATGGCCACGCCGTACAGGCCCGCAAAGGCGTAGGAGCCGTAGATGCCGCCCGCCAGCACCAGGATGGGCAGCAGGGTCGACTCCATACCAATGGCCAGGCCGCCGATGATGTTGGTGGCATGGCCGGTGCCGCTCTGCCGTACGATGGTATCCACGGGACGCTTGCCCATGGCGGTATAAAATTCGGTGATGACGCTCATCAGGGTGCCCACGACCAGGCCCACGGCAATGGCGCCCATGACGCCGTACTTGGTAAACGGAGCGGCTTCTGCTGCCAGCTGGCCGCCGGCAAGGATGTCACGGCTCAGGAACATGTTGCCTTCCGGCAGGATCCAGTTCACCAGGAAGTAGGAAGCGATGGCGGTGAGGATGATGCTGCCCCAGTTGCCCATGTTCAGGGCGCGCTGCACCACGGAGGTGTTGACGCCGGCCCCCTCGCTGATGCGTACGAACAGGGTGCCGACCATGGAAAAGAGGATGCCTGCCCCGGCGATGAGCATGGGCAGCAGGATGGGGGAGAAGCCGCTGAGGCCGTCGGCCAGCGGGGCCTTGGCAGCATCGGTCACTTCGTGGCCCAGCACGATGGTTGCCAGGACGGTGGCCACGTAGGAGCCGAAGAGGTCGGCGCCCATGCCGGCCACGTCGCCCACGTTGTCGCCGACGTTATCGGCGATGGTGGCGGGGTTGCGGGGATCGTCCTCGGGAATGCCGGCTTCCACCTTGCCCACCAGGTCGGCGCCCACATCGGCCGCCTTGGTATAAATGCCCCCGCCCACCCGGGCAAACAGGGCAATGCTTTCGGCCCCGAACGAGAAGCCGGTCAGCACCTCCAGGGCGCGGGTCACCTGGGGAGCGGTGGACATGGCGCCGGGAGCAAAGATCTGGATCAATACGATGAACAGGCCGCCCAGGCCCAGTACCGCCAGGCCGGCAACGCCCATGCCCATCACCGACCCGCCGGTAAAGGAAATGGACAGCGCTTTGGACAGGCTGGTGCGGGCGGCATGGGCCGTGCGCACGTTGGCCTTGGTGGCAATGCGCATCCCGATATAGCCGGCCAGGGCACTGAAGAAGGCACCCAGGACAAAGGCCAGGGCAATGGCCGGGTGGGAGCCCTCATGCCGGCTGCCGAGATAGCCCAGCAGGATTCCTACGATCACCACGAAGTAGCCCAGTACCTTCCATTCCGCCTTTAAAAAGGCCATGGCGCCATCGGCGATGTACGTGCTGATTTCCTTCATACGGTCCGTGCCCGCATTCTGTTTGCTTACCCATAGAAATTTCACGAATGTGTAGATCAGGCCAATTAAACCCATGGCGGGGATCAGGTACACGTAAGAATTCATACTGCAAGTGAGGTTAAGAGGTTAAACAAATAACTTGTACGGATCTGGTACCCAAAGCAGGGAGCTGCACACCGGGCGTGCCTGCCGGGTTGGCTAACAAGATACGGGAATTTGGCATTGAGAAGATTGAATTTGGCGTCCTGCCCGGAAAGAATAAAAAAAATTCCAGGCGGGAAACCCATGACCACTATCCTTCAACACAATTTGGGGAACAGGGAACGAAAAGCCCCAATAATGCAGCCGGCAGGGAACGGACGTAGCCC
The DNA here is from genome assembly GCF_037132455.1 of Huijunlia imazamoxiresistens. NCBI lineage: Bacteria > Pseudomonadati > Bacteroidota > Chitinophagia > Chitinophagales > Chitinophagaceae > Huijunlia > Huijunlia imazamoxiresistens. The sequence goes on from NZ_JBBBEI010000005.1 coordinate 195,599, forward strand.
GGCCGCCTGCCGCCGCAGGTCCAAAAGGAAACTGCAAAAAACAAGCCCGTCAGTTGCGGGGGTGGTTGGGGCAAACGCCCGGGCGGTGGCCAGCTAACAAACGCCTGAGATTCAGCAGGAACGAAAACCTTTTTTTCAAACAGCCCGGACCGCGGTGGCGGCCCATTTCCCAATTTGGGGACTACACAACCATTTTGCCCGGGTGCCGGAAAAGAAGCCCGCTGGGGAACCGCAACTTTTCGCCGACTTGGCTGTTTATTCCAGTGAAACAGGGCTTTGGCGCTGATGGGTTATTACCTCAAAAACAGGAGATCATGAACGCAAACAGAATGAAATTTTTTATGGGAAGCGGGGTAGCGGCGCTGCTGCTTTTTGCGCTCCCATCCTGCCGGTCCATCCCGGAAAATGCGGTGGTGGTAAAACCGTTTGACCGGCAGCGTTACCTGGGGCGCTGGTACGAGATCGCCCGCCTGGATTTTAAACACGAGCGGAACCTGAATAATACGACGGCCACCTATGCACTGAATGACGATGGCAGCATCCGGGTGGTGAACCGGGGCTATAATTATGTGACCGGGGAATGGAAGCAGGCTACCGGCAAGGCCAAGGCGGCCGGGGCCGCGGACGAAGGACGGCTGAAGGTGTCTTTTTTCGGTCCCTTTTATTCCGGCTACAACGTGCTGGCCCTGGACCGGGACTATAATTATGCGCTGGTGGCGGGCAAAAACCTCAAATACCTGTGGCTGCTTTCCCGTAGCAAAACAATGCCCGACAGCATCCGGAAAGCCTACCTCGACCAGGCGGCCCGGCTGGGCTACAAGGTAGCCGACCTGGTGTGGGTGGTCCACGATAAAAACGAATAACATGAACGTGCTGCTCACCGGTGTTACCGGTTATATTGCCCAACGCTTATTGCCCCTGCTGCTGCAGCAGGGGCACCGGGTGCTGTGCTGCGTACGCGATAAAAACCGCTTTTATGCGCCCTATGCCGCGGAAAACTGCGTCGTTATCGAAGCGGACTTTCTCCGGCCCGAAACCCTGCGGCAGATCCCGGAAGACATTGACGTGGCGTATTACCTGATCCATTCCATGGCGACCGGCACGGGCAACTTTGAACAGCTGGAGCAGGAGTGCGCCCAGAATTTCCGCCACCGGATCGAACAAACGAAGGCCCGCCAGGTGATCTATTTAAGCGGTATCGTCAATGAGCCCGTGCTGTCGCGGCACCTCTCGTCGCGCCGCAACGTGGAAACCATTCTTTCCGGCGCTTCCTATGCCCTGACCACGCTGCGCGCCGGCATCATCATCGGGTCGGGCAGCGCTTCCTTCGAGATCATCCGCGACCTGGTGGAAAAGCTGCCCCTGATGATCGGCCCGCGCTGGCTGAAAACCCGCAGCCAGCCCATTGCCATCCGCAATGTGCTGCAGTTTTTGAGCGGGGTGATGGGCCGCACCGACACTTACAACCAAAGCTTCGATATCGGGGGGCCGGAAATTATCAGCTATAAGGACATGCTGTTGCGCTTTGCAGGGGTAAGGGGCCTGAAGCGGCGCATCCTGATGGTGCCCGTGCTGACGCCCCGCCTGTCTTCTTACTGGCTCTATTTCGTTACCTCCACCTCCTATGCGCTGGCCCGCAACCTGGTCAACAGCATGAAGGTGGAAGTGGTGTGCCGGCCGAACGACCTGGCCGGGCGCCTGGGCATTTCGCTGATCGGCTACGACGAGGCCATCCGCATGGCCTTTGACAAGATCGAGCAGAACCAGGTGGTTTCGAGCTGGAAGGACGCCCAGTCCAGTAAAATTTTTCAAAAAGGCATTTCCGCCTTTATAGAAGTGCCGGTGAACGGTTGCTTCAAGGATGTGCGCCGCGAAAAGGTGGGCGACGGGGAACAGGTGCTCGACCGCATCTGGCAGATCGGGGGAAAGACCGGCTGGTACTATGGGGACTGGCTCTGGGAGGTGCGGGGATTTATGGACCAGCTGGTAGGCGGGGTCGGCCTGCGGCGGGGGCGCAAAAGCGCTACCGACATCCGGCCCGGCGACGCCCTGGATTTCTGGCGCGTGCTGGTGGCCTCCCGCGAAGACAAACGGCTGCTGCTGTATGCCGAGATGAAGGTGCCGGGGGAGGCCTGGCTGGAGTTCCGCCTGGGCGAAGACGGGGTGCTGACGCAAACGGCCACCTTCCGGCCGCTGGGTGTGGCCGGCCGGCTGTACTGGTACGCGGTGTTGCCCTTCCACGGCTTTATTTTCCGGGGCATGATCCGCAACATTGTGAGCGGAAGGCCGGAAAGAAAAGGCATCTTTGCAGTTCCTAAAAACACGGAGTACCGATGAAAGTGGATATCACGAACCGTACGGACCTGAATGCGCTGCTGCAGCGCCTGACCGAAGAAAGCCTGCCCGCCTGGGGCGTTATGCGGCCCCAGAACATGGTGGAACACCTGGCCACCACGGTGCAAATTTCCAATGGCAAACGCATCATGGCCCAGCGGCTGTCCGACGAGGAAACCCTGGCCGCCCGGCAAACCTACCTATTCGTGGACGCCGACTTGCCCAAAGGCATGAAAACGCCGCTGCTGGGTGAGGGGCCCGCTCCCTTTGAGTGGCCCAGCCTGCAGGAGGCGATCAGCCAGCTGAACGCCGAGCTGGACGCTTTCGAGCGCTACTTTGCGGCCCAGCCCGGGGGCACCAGCACCCACCCCCGCTTCGGCCCCCTGGACCATAAGGGATGGGTCCACTTCCACGGCAAGCATTTTACCCACCACTTCCGCCAGTTCGGCCTGGTATAAGGGGCAGGGTGAGGCTGGCAGGAATTATGCGGCAGGTTTGGTTGTTTCGTTCTTCTCCACCAAAAAAACCTGAACGCCATGAAAGAGATCTGCCGCTTCCTTTTCCTGCTGTTGGCAGCTTTGCCGGCCCGCGCCCAGTTGCAGGGCGGGCGGGAAAATATTGACAAGCTGTGCGGTTGCTTTGATGTGGAATTCAAATATGCCGAAACCTTTGCTCCTGATCCCAACTACAAATTTCATCCGCGGGAGCAGATGGGCGCCCGGGAGCTGGCCCTGCCCATTGAAGCCTCTGCCCGCAGGGTGGTGATCCAGCACCTGCTGATCCTCGACGATACCACGGTAATCAAGCACTGGCGGGAAGACTGGGAATTCGAGCAACCCTACCTGTGGAAGTACGAAGGCGCGAAAAAATGGGTGAGGCAGCAGCTTTTGCCGGCCGCCTACAAGGGCCGGTGGACGCAGACTGTCTGGGAGGTGGACGATGCGCCCCGTTACCAGGGCATCAGCGAATGGGTGGCCACCGACGGCAAGGTCTTCTGGCAGAGCACCGTTGCTGCGCCGCTGCCCCGCCGCGAGTACACCGTGCGCAACGACTACGACATCCTGCGTCGCGGCAATCGCCTGGTGCTGACCGACAGCGGCTGGACCCACGAGCAGGACAACGACAAGATCCGCCGGCAGTCGGGCGGCGACCACGTCATTGCCCAGGAAAAGGGCTATAACATTTATACCCGGGCCAATAAGGAAAAGTGCGCCTATGCCTTACAGTGGTGGCAGCAGCACAGCGCCTTCTGGGGGCTGGTACGCACCGAATGGCAGCAGCTGCTGACCGGGGGCAACCGGGTAAGCCTGCAGGCAAAGGTTGACAACAAGGTGCTGCACCAGCATTTGGATGAATTATCGGATCAGTACAACAACCGGCTTCTTTCGGCGGAAGCCGCCGCCCAGAAAATAAAAACCCTCCTGCAGAAGTTCGCCCAGGTCAATGCCGAAGTGGCGGGAAAGTAAACTGCACTTTGCTTCAGGCGAAGCGTTTCTTGTATTTGCCCTCTTCACCTGTTATTAACACTACGTGGATAACCCCGTGGAAAACAACTTTATGCTTCCAGCTCTCCTCCGCTGTATCTTGCAGGCAGATTTTGGTTACGCTATCGCCACAGGTGATACGTATTAAAAGGGAAGTCCGGTGCAAATCCGGCGCTATCCCCGTAGCTGTAAGCTCCTTAGCATTGTTCAGAACACAGACGGTCACTGTTTCGCCTCCGGCGGGATGGGAAGGCCCTGGACAATGGAGCAAGCCAGAAGACCTGCCAGGATCGGCTTTCTGTTTCATCGCTTTCGGGAGAAAGGCATTGAACTGGACCAATCCGCAGGGTATCCCCGCGCTGTTTCAGCCCTTATTTCTTTTTCCGAAGGCTTATTGCTCCATTTTTTAAACTATAGCTATGCAGCCGGAGAACGAAGTACTTTTAAAAGAGAACAAGGAACGCTTTGTCCTGCTTCCCATCAACTACCCTAAAGTATGGGAACATTACAAGCGCCACGAGGCCAGCTTCTGGACGGCCGAGGAGATCGACCTGAGCGGAGACCTTAAAGACTGGGAAACCCTGAACGATGGCGAGCGCCATTTCATTTCGCACGTGCTGGCCTTCTTTGCCGCCAGCGACGGCATCGTCAACGAAAACCTGGCCGTGAATTTCATGAGCGAGGTGCAGTTGCCCGAAGCCCGCTGCTTTTACGGTTTCCAGATCATGATGGAAAATATTCACAGCGAAACCTACGCCCTGCTGATCGACACCTACATCAGCGATCCTAAAGAAAAGCACCGCCTGTTCCATGCCATGGAAACCGTGCCGGCCGTAACCAAAAAGGCTGAATGGGCCCTGCGCTGGATCACCAATGGCAGCTTCGCCCAGCGGCTGGTGGCCTTCGCCGCCGTCGAAGGCATCTTCTTCAGCGGCAGCTTCTGTTCGCTCTTCTGGCTGCGCAAACGGGGGCTGATGCCGGGGCTGACCTTCAGCAACGAGCTCATTAGCCGCGACGAAGGCCTGCACTGCGAGTTTGCCTGCCTGTTATACGGCATGCTGCAGCAACAGCTGTCGCGGGAAGAGGTGTACGCCATCATCACCGATGCCGTTGCCATCGAAAAGGAATTCATCACCGAGGCGCTGCCGGTAGACCTGATCGGCATGAACGCCCGCCTCATGCAGCAATATATCGAGTTCGTGGCCGACCGCTGGATTTCCGAGCTGGGATATCCCAAGGTGTATGGCGCCGCCAATCCCTTCGACTTCATGGAAATGATCTCGCTGCAGGGCAAAACGAACTTTTTTGAAAAACGCGTCGGCGACTACCAGAAAGCCGGCGTCATGGCCGCCAAGGAAAGCCAGGCCTTTTCTTTGGAAGAAGATTTCTAACGCCTCACCCCTTAAAATATAATTATGAGCTATGTAATTAAGCGGAGTGGGCGGAAAGAACCCATTCAATTCGATAAAGTGACGGCCCGCATTAAAAAACTGTCGTACGGCCTGAGCCCGATGGTGCATCCCATCGACGTGGCCAAGAAAACCATTGAAGGCATTTACGAAGGCGTGCACACCACGGAGCTGGACAACCTGGCGGCGGAGGTGGCGGCTTCGCTGACGGCCACCCATCCCGACTACGCTATCCTGGCCTCCCGCATTGCCGTGAGCAACCTGCACAAGAACACGGTAAAATCGTTCTCGGACACCATGCGCAAGCTCTATGCGTATACCGACAAGGCCACCGGCCGCAAAATGCCACTGATCGCCGACGACGTGATGGTCCTCATTGATACGCATGCCGAATGGCTGGACAGCGTCATCATCTACGACCGCGACTACGCCTTCGATTATTTCGGCTTCAAAACCCTGGAAAAGTCGTACCTGCTGCGCATCGACGGGGAGATTGCCGAACGTCCCCAGCACATGTACATGCGGGTGGCCCTCGGCATTCATAAGTCCGACCTGGACAGCGTGCTCCAGACCTACCACCTCCTCAGCGAGCACTGGTTTACCCATGCCACCCCTACGCTCTTTAATGCCGGCACCCCGCGGCCGCAAATGAGCTCCTGCTTTTTGCTGGCCATGAAGGAAGACAGCATCGATGGCATCTACGATACCTTGAGGCAGACGGCAAAGATCTCGCAAAGCGCCGGCGGCATCGGCCTGGCCATTCACAACGTTCGCGCCACCGGCAGCTACATCAGCGGTACCAACGGCACCAGCAACGGCATCATTCCCATGCTAAGGGTGTTCAACGATACGGCCCGCTACGTGGACCAGGGCGGCGGCAAGCGCAAGGGCGCTTTTGCCATCTACCTCGAGCCCTGGCATGCCGACATCCCTGAGTTCCTGGACCTGCGCAAGAACCACGGCAAGGAGGAGCTGCGGGCCCGCGACCTGTTCTATGCCCTTTGGATCCCCGACCTGTTCATGAAGCGGGTGGAGGCCAACGGGCAGTGGAGCCTGTTCTGTCCCAGCGAGGCTCCCGGCCTGCACGAGTGCTGGGGTGAGAAATTTGAAGCCCTCTACACCCGCTACGAAGCCGAAGGACGGGCCCGCAAGACCCTGAAGGCCCAGGACCTGTGGTTCCGCATCCTCGACGCCCAGATCGAGACCGGCACGCCCTACCTGCTGTACAAGGATGCCGCCAACGGCAAAAGCAACCAGCAGAACCTGGGTACCATCCAGAGCAGCAACCTGTGTACGGAAATTATCGAGTATACCTCGCCCGACGAAGTGGCGGTCTGCAACCTGGCTTCGCTGGCCCTGCCGAAGTTCGTACGCAACGGCGCCTTCGACCACCAGCAGCTGTTTGATGTGACCTGCCAAGTAACGAAGAACCTGAACGCGGTGATCGACAACAACTTTTACCCCGTGCCCGAAGCAAAGGCTTCCAACACCAGGCACCGGCCCGTGGGCCTGGGCGTGCAGGGCCTGGCCGACGTGTTCATCCGCCTGCGGCTGCCCTTCGAAAGCGAGGGCGCCCGGCAGCTCAATAAAGACATTTTCGAAACCATCTACTTCGCCGCCATGACCGCCAGCAAAGACCTGGCGAAGGTGGCGGGTCCTTACGAAACCTACGCAGGCTCGCCCGTTTCCAAAGGCCAGTTCCAGTTCGACCTTTGGGGCGTGACGCCCGGCGACCGCTGGGACTGGGCCGGCCTGAAGGCCGAAGTGGCGCAGTACGGTGTGCGCAACTCCCTGCTGGTGGCGCCCATGCCCACCGCTTCCACCTCGCAGATTTTGGGCAACAACGAATGCTTCGAGCCCTACACCAGCAACATCTATGTGCGCCGGGTGCTGAGCGGCGAGTTCGTGGTGGTGAACAAGCACCTGCTGCAGGACCTGGCGGCGCTGAACCTGTGGAACAATGACATGAAGAACCGCATCATTGCCGCCAACGGTTCCATTCAACATATTCCCGGTATCCCGGCCCAGCTGAAAGAGTTGTACAAGACTGTCTGGGAGATCCGCCAGCGGGCGCTGATCGACATGGCGGCCGACCGGGGCGCGTTCATCTGCCAGTCGCAGTCGCTGAACCTGTTCGTGGACAGTCCTTCGGCCGCCAAACTCACCTCCATGCACTTTTATGCCTGGAAGAAGGGCCTCAAAACCGGCATGTACTACCTGCGTACCCAGGCCGCCGCCCAGGCCGTGCAGTTTACGGTGGAAAAGCAGGGCGGCAGCGCCGTGGAGCCCGTGCTGCCCGGCCAGCCGACGCGCGAAATGGCAACGGTGGTGCCCCTCAACGAAGCCTCCTTCCCGGAAGGAGCAGCCTGTTCGATGCAGGACGGCTGCCTAAGCTGTGGCTCGTAGAAAGGGAGCCGCATCCTGTTTTCGGCCTTCTGCCCTTCTTCGAATACCTGAAGAACGGCAGAAGGCCGTTTTTATAGATTAGGGATGTCGCCTGTAAAATCCAGTTGCCTTCCATGGTAATTTTGTGGTCAACAGGTTATTGCTTATGTCGGATATTTTGAAAAAGCATATTGAAAAGTTTATTGCCGTCAATGAACAGGATTACGCAAATATCCTGTCGTATTTCCAGCCCCTGAAAGTTGCTAAAAAGCAGAACCTGCTGGTGGAAGGGAAGGTGTGCAAGTCCAATTACTTCGTGGAGAAGGGTTGTTTGCGCCTTTTTTTTATCAACGAAAAAGGAGTGGAGCAAACCATACAGTTTGCCCTGGAGCACTGGTGGATGGCCGATTTTACGTCCTTTTCCACGCAACAGCCTTCCGAATATTATATCCAGGCGGTGGAAACCTCCGGGGTGCTGGCCCTGGAGTATGCCGCCCAGGAAGAAATGCTGCAGCGGTTCCCGCAAATGGAACGGTATTTCCGCCTGGTGCACCAGCGGGCGCATGCCGCTTACCAGTTCCGCATCCGGGGCCTGTATTATTTGTCCCGCGAGGAGCTGTTTCACCAGTTCAATGAAAAGTATCCCGAGTTCGTGCAGCGGGTGCCCCAATACCTGCTGGCTTCGTTCCTGGGCTTCACCCCGGAATACCTGAGTGAGATCCGCAGGAAGAAGCGTTCTTAAACTGGTTTAAGCAATCGGGCGGGGGAGGGGTTTTAGCTTTGCTCCATCCAAAAAATAAAAGCAAAATGGAACAAAGATTCAACTTTCAGCAATCCCATCCCGAAGCGTATAAGGCCCTCTACCACCTGAGTGTTATTACCGCCAAATCCTCCCTGACGCCCATACAAAGGGAATTGATCAAGATCCGGGCATCGCAGATCAACGGCTGTGCCTTCTGTATCGATATGCACACCAAAGAAGCGCTTCAAATTGGCGAAACGCAACAGCGGATCTTCCTGTTGAATGCCTGGCGCGAAACCGATTTGTTTACCGAAGAAGAAAAGGCGCTGCTGGCCGTGACGGAAGAAGTGACCCTCCTCCACCAGAAAGGTATTTCGGATGCTACCTACCGGCAGGCCGAAAAGTGCTTCAGCCCCCAGGTGATCGGCGACATCGTCCTGGCCACCCTGGTGATCAATTCCTGGAACCGCATTGCCGTCAGCTCGCTCCTGCCGGTGCCCCGGTAAACCCGGTAGATGTATCGGCAGATCAGGCCGCATAAAAAAACGCCTGAACCGGTGGTTCAGGCGTTTCGTTTGAATTTGGAACTTTAACGGTTACCGCCACCCTGGCTGCGTCCGCCGCCACCGGAGGATTGACCCCCTTTGCGGCCGGCTTCGCGCGCCTCTTCGGAATCGAATTCATGAGCGGTTCCCTTTTCATGGGCTGCTTTACCACCTTCACTGGCGATCTCTCTTTGTTTCTCCGGATCCATAGAGGCAAATCCTCTTTGCGAATTTCCTTGGTTTCCACCTTGATTACCTCCGCGGTTTCCGCCTCCTTGATTTCTTTCAGCCATAAAAACAAGTTTTTATTGTTAACAAATTTCTTGCGGTAAGCTAACCGGAAAATAGTGCCAATACGGCTTGGTTGCCCGGGCCGCTCTGTTCTTTTCCAGCTGTTCTTTATCCTTATAATAGCTTTAGGAAAACGGGGGCAAAACAGCGGAAAATTCCTGATCAGCAGACCTTCCGGCAGTCCTGACTATCTAAAGAAAAGTTGAAGTGTAGATTCTTTGAACAGGAGTTGTACAAAAAGTTGCATGGATGGGGCGACCTGCAGGACTTGTTTATTTTATGCACAGGAACGACTTTGGAAACTGGTTTTTATTAAGGTAACCGCCGGCGTGAATAACTCTCTTTGTTCAACTTTACTCCAGACGTATTTATACAAGTGGGTATCCTCCAAAGGAAGAATAAGTTCGGCGGGCGAATTTTTATAACAGCATTTAACTATTTTTGCCGCCTTAGCTCTTTGCGATCAACTTATCGGCGAAAAAGGTTTCCGGTGCTGAGCCGGAATGAAAAGGGAACCATGTGCGATTCATGGACTGTCCCGCAACTGTAAGTGCCCCCGACGTTTTTACCCCGCAATGCCCACTGTCCCGCTCCAGGCGCGATGGGAAGGGCGGTAAAAATGGCACAAGTCAGGAGACCTGCCTCTTTCGTTTTGACAATGCTTTCGTGGACTGAAGCAACTGCTCAAGCAGGATAAGTGCCTATTCAATTTAAAGGACGGGAGTTGCCGCCGGCAACGTCTTGCTTCCTGTTATTGCATGCGCATTTGTTGGCTCTTTCCCTGGAGCATTGTGGGTTTCATCTGCAAAGATTTTATTGAATCATTCAATTAAAATCAGACAAATGCAAACGCACAACCTGGGTTACCCGAGGATCGGTAACCGACGTGAACTGAAAAAAGCCTGCGAAGCCTACTGGGCAGGCACCCTCAACGACCAGCAACTCGAAGAAGCCGCCGCGGCCCTCCGCCGCCAAAACTGGCAAACGCAACAGGAGGCCGGTATCGACCTTCTTCCCTGCAACGATTTTTCCTTTTATGACCATGTGCTCGATACGGTCCTGATGACGGGCGCCGTCCCCGACCGGTTCCTCCTGCTGCAGGAACAGCGGCAGCTGTCGCCGACCGACCTGTTGTTTGCCCTGGCCCGCGGCTACCAGAAGGACGGCTTCGACCTCACCGCCCTGGAAATGACCAAGTGGTTCGATACCAACTACCACTACCTGGTACCCGAATTTACCGCCGGCCAGCAGTTCTCCCTTAATGCTGCCAAGGTGGTCCGGGAATATGCCGAAGCCGTGGCGCTGGGCGTTGCCGCCAAGCCGGTGCTGCTGGGCCCCGTCTCGTTCCTGCTGCTGGGCAAGGAAAAGGAAGACGGCTTCCACCGCCTGGAACTGCTCGACCGCCTGCTGCCCGTCTACATCGAGTTGCTGACCCAACTGAGCGCTGCCGGCGCCCACTACCTGCAGTTCGACGAGCCCTGCCTGTCCCTCGACCTGGACGAGCGGGAACGGGCCGCTTTTGCCAAAGTCTACACCACCCTCCACCGTTGCTTCCCGCAGCTGCATTTCCTGTTAGCCTCCTATTTCGACTGTTATGGCAGCAACCTGCCGCTGGCCCTGAGCCTGCCGGTACAAACCCTTCACCTCGACCTGGTCCGCTGTCCCGCGCAGCTCGACGACATCCTGGCTGCCGGCTTTGCCCACTCTGCAACCCAACTGTCGCTGGGCGTGGTGGATGGCCGCAACATCTGGATCAACGACTTCGAACAGTCGCTTACCTCCATCCGCAGGGCGGTGGAACACCTGGGCGCCGACCGGCTGTGGATCGCCCCTTCCTGCTCGCTGCTGCACGTGCCCTGCGACCTGGAGCTGGAGTCCAACGAAAAGACCCTGCCGGCAGAGGTGAAGTCCTGGCTGGCCTTTGCCAAACAAAAGCTGGAAGAGGTGGTGACCCTGAAACAACTGGCTGCCGGTGACGACAATGCCCGCGCCCGGGAACGCTGGCGGGCCAACGCCGCCGCCAACAAAAGCCGCCGGACCTCGCCGCTGACCCGGAATGCCGCCGTGCGGCAAAGGGTGGCGGGGTTGACGCCGCAGGACGACCGCCGCCGCAGTGCCTTTGCGGTGCGCCGGCCGCTGCAGCATGAAGCCCTGCGCCTGCCGCTCTTTCCCACTACCACCATCGGGTCCTTTCCCCAGACCGCCGAAGTGCGGAGCTGGCGGGCGCAGTGGAAAAAGGGCGCGTTGAGTGCGGAGGAATACGACCGCCGGATCGCCCGGGAAACCGAAAACGCCATCCGCTGGCAGGAGGAGATCGGCCTGGACGTGCTGGTGCACGGCGAATTCGAGCGCAACGATATGGTGGAATATTTCGGCGAGCAGCTGGCAGGCTTTGCCTTTACCCAGAACGGCTGGGTGCAAAGCTATGGCAGCCGCTGCGTGAAGCCGCCCGTCATTTACGGCGATGTCCGCCGCCCCGCCCCCATGACGGTCAAGTGGAGCGCCTATGCGCAGTCGCTGGCCGCCCGCCCGGTCAAGGGCATGCTCACCGGCCCGGTCACGATGCTGCAATGGAGCTTTGTGCGCAACGACCAGCCCCGCGCCGAAACCTGTACGCAGATCGCCCTGGCCATCCGCGACGAGGTGGCCGACCTGGAGCGCGCCGGCATACGGGTGATCCAGATTGACGAGCCCGCCCTGCGCGAAGGGCTGCCCCTGCGGCAGGAAAACCGGCGGCCGTACCTGCAATGGGCGGTCAAGGCCTTCCGCATCGCGGCTTCCGGGGTACAGGACGAAACCCAGGTGCATACCCATATGTGCTATTCCGAGTTCAACGATATCATCGACAGCATTGCCGCCATGGATGCCGACGTCATCACCATCGAGTGCTCGCGATCGCAGATGGAGCTGCTGGATGCCTTTGCGGACTTCCGGTACCCCAACGAAATAGGGCCGGGGGTGTACGATATCCATGCGCCCCGCATTCCCTCCGTGGGCGAAATGGAGGCCCTGCTGATAAAAGCCCTGCAGGTGCTGCCGCCCGGCAACCTCTGGGTCAACCCCGACTGCGGCCTGAAGACCCGGAGCTGGGAAGAGACCCGGCCGGCCCTGGTGAATATGGTAAAGGCTGCCCGGAAAATGAGGGCGCTGCTGAAGGATAAAGTACATTCCTGATCGGATGAAAAAAACGGGGTAAACGGATGGGTTTACCCCGTTTTTTTTAAGGCTGGGTTTGCGGGCGGGATGGGTTTTGTAAATTAGTAGGATATTATATGTGTTATGAAGCAGCTTCTTCTTTTGGTTTTCCTTTTTGCCGGCGTGGCAGGGCGCAGCCAGTCCCCTGACCTGCCCGCCTGGTTCTCCGAAACCTTTGCGAAAAAAGGGCTGGACGCTAAATACACCGTTCAGGCCTACCTGCAGCCTTCCTTTCTTCAGGCCGACTTTAACGGGGACGGGAAGGAGGATATAGCGGTGCTGGTGGTGGAAAAGGAAAAAAAGAAAAAGGGCATCCTGCTGGTGCACGGCAATACCCACGAATCCTTTTTGTTTGGTGCGGGGAAAAACCTGAACAAGGGGGGACTCACCTTTAAGTCCGCCGATCAGTGGGGACTTTATACCGAAAAGACCGCCCGGGCCATCCAGCGCGACCCGGAGAACGGCCATTTTACCGGGCACCGCGAAGTGGCGCTGAATACTCCCGCCCTGTTTATCCATGACCATAAAGGTGCTGCCGCCTCCGAAGGCTGGCTCATTCACTGGAACGGGAAGCGGTACACCTGGATCCACCACGGGCATTAAGCCGGAATGCAGGGGGAAACCTCTTCTGCCCCTTTAAAAGAAAACCTTATATTTGCAGCCCAACAATAATAGCTCCCCCATCATGTAAAAACGGATTTCTCCCCGACAAAAGACAAGCGGCGCCGCCCCAAGCGGATCGCCGGACTCCTCACTTTTAAAGGAAGAAATTCGTATGCTATTACTGCAGCAACTCGCTTATATCCATCCCAACAAGGACGTCCTGTTCGAGGACATCAGTCTCAGCCTCCCCAAACGTGCCAAAGCCGCCCTGGTGGGCAATAACGGTTCGGGCAAGTCTACCCTCCTGAAGGTCATTGCCGGGGACCTGGCTCCTGCGGCCGGCAGCATCACCGCCGGTGACCGCCTGTATTATGTGCCCCAGCATTTCGGTCAATTCAATGAACTGACCGTGGCCCGGGCGCTACGGGTGGACCAAAAGATCGCCGCCCTGCACCGCGTACTGGAAGGCGACCTTTCGGACGCGACCCTGGCAGCGCTGGACGATGACTGGACCATCGAGGAACGCTGCCGGGAGGCCCTGCAGCACTGGGGCCTGGACGGCCTGCGCCTCGACCGGCCTATGGACGCCCTCAGCGGCGGGCAGAAAACCAAGGTCTTCCTGGCCGGCATAGCCATTCACCAGCCCGGGATCGTGCTGTTGGACGAGCCCAGCAACCATCTCGACACCGGGGGCCGGCACCTCCTTTACGACCTTATCCAATCCAGCCCGGCCACCCTGCTGGTCGTCAGCCACGACCGTACCCTGCTGAACCTGCTCGACCCGGTCTGCGAACTGAGCAAGCGGGGCCTGACGGTCTATGGCGGCAACTACGACTTCTACGCCGAACAGAAAGCACTGGAGCTTAATGCCCTGGACCAGGATATCAAAAGCCGGGAAAAAGCCATCCGCAAAGCAAAGGAGGTGGAGCGGGAAACGGCCGAAAGGCGGCAGCGCCTGGAGGCCCGCGGCAAAAAAAAGCAGGAGAAGGCGGGCACGCCCACCATCATGATGAACACCCTGCGCAACAACGCCGAAAAGAGCACGTCGCGGCTGAAAGAGGCGCAGGGCGAAAAGATCAGGGGCCTGGCCCAGGAGCTGGCCGACCTGCGCAAAGAGCTGCCCGATGCCGACAAGATGAAATTCGGCTTCGACGATTCGGGGCTCCACAACGGCAAGATCCTGGTGGCGGCCACCGGCATCAACTTCAGCTACGACCACCGGCCGCTCTGGCACCAGCCGCTGACCTTTACCATCACCAGCGGCGACCGCATCGCCCTGAAGGGCGGCAACGGTTCGGGCAAGACCACCCTGGTCAACCTGATCCTGGGTGCCCTCGAGCCCGCTGCCGGTACCCTGCACCGGGCGGACAACCAGGCGGTGTACATCGACCAGGAGTATTCGCTGGTGGACAATGCCCTGACGGTATACGAGCAGGCGCAGCAGTTCAATTTTTCCGCCCTGCAGGAGCACGAGGTAAAGATCCGCCTCAGCTGGTTTTTGTTTGGCAAGGACGACTGGGACAAGCCCTGCAGCGCCCTGAGCGGAGGGGAGAAGATGCGCCTCATCCTGTGTTGCCTGACCATCAGCAACCGGGCTCCCGACCTGATCGTGCTGGACGAGCCCACCAACAACCTCGACCTTCAGAACATCGCCATCCTGTCCGCCGCGGTCAACGGCTACCAGGGTACGCTGCTCGTTATTTCCCATGATGCCTATTTTTTAAAGGAAGTAGGCGTGGAAAAGGTAATCGAGCTGAAGGCTTGAGGCATGCGGCTGAATTTTAAGAAACCGGAACGCATTATCCGGTCGGGGAACGGTACTTTTGCAGGCTAAATCAGCCGTTTTGAATGCCCCTGTCTTTTTGATCACGCCTCCTTTTACCCAGCTCAACACCCCTTACCCGGCAACCGCCTACCTGAAAGGTTTCCTCAATACCAAAGGCATCCCTTCCGTCCAGGCCGACCTGGGCATTGAAGTGACGCTGGCCCTGTTCTGCAAAAGGGGCCTGCAACAGCTTTTTGCCCATATCGAAAGCCTGGGGCAGACCTTTTCTGCCAATGCCGAGCGGATCCTTGCCCTCAAGGAGGATTATATCGATACCGTCGACGACGTGGTGCTGTTCCTGCAGGGCAAGCGGCCGACGCTGGCCCACCTGATCTGCAAGCGCGAGTTCCTGCCCGAGGCGGAACGCTTTACCCAGCTGGGCGACCTGAAATGGGCTTTTGGCAGCATGGGCACCCAGGACCTGGCCAAGCACCTCGCCACCATGTACCTCGAAGACCTGAGCGACCTGGTGAAAGAAACGGTGGACGAACATTTCGGCTTCAGCCGCTATGCCGAAAGCCTCGGCCGGTCGGCCTCCTCCTTCGACGAGCTGTATGCCGCCCTCCAAAAGGAGTACACCTACATCGACAAGCTGCTGATTGACCTGCTGCAGCAAAAAGTGGCGGAAGTGCAGCCCCGGCTGGTGGCCCTGTCCGTGCCCTTTCCCGGCAACCTGTATACGTCGCTGCGCTGCGGCCAGTGGATTAAAAAGAATTGCCCCGGCGTCCGGGTGGCCATGGGTGGCGGCTTTGCCAATACCGAGCTGCGGTCGCTCAGCGATCCCCGCGTCTTTGAATTTTATGACTTTATCACCCTGGACGACGGCGAAGCGCCCCTGGAGCTGCTGCTGGAACACCTCGAAGGCAAGCGGCCCCAATCGGAGCTGAAGCGGACCTTTACCCTGGTCGACGGCGCCGTCACCTACATCAACAACACCGCCTGTTCCGACTACCGGCAGGGGCAGGTGGGTACGCCCGACTACAGCGACTTTTACCTCGACCGCTATATTTCCGCCATCGAGGTGGTCAACCCCATGCACAGCCTCTGGAGCGACGGCCGCTGGAATAAGCTCACCATGGCCCATGGCTGCTACTGGGGAAAATGTACCTTTTGCGACATCTCGCTGGACTATATCAAGAATTACGAACCGCTGACGGCCTCTTTGCTGGTGGACCGCATGGAGGAGCAAATCGCCCAGACCGGGCAGAACGGTTTCCACTTTGTGGACGAGGCCGCCCCGCCGGCCCTGATGCGCTCGCTGGCCCTGGAGATCCTGCGCCGCCGCCTGGTGGTGAGCTGGTGGGCCAACGTGCGGTTTGAAAAAAGCTTTACCCGCGACCTCTGCCTGTTGCTGCGGGCCTCCGGCTGCATCGCCGTCAGCGGGGGCCTGGAGGTGGCCTCCGACCGCCTGCTGCAGCTCATCCAAAAAGGCATTACCGTGGCCCAGGTGGCCCGGGTGAGCAAGCATTTTACCGAGGCGGGCATTATGGTGCACGCCTACCTGATGTACGGCTTCCCCACCCAGACGGCCCAGGAAACCATCGACTCGCTGGAGATGGTGCGCCAGCTGTTCGAGACCGGCGTACTGCAATCGGCCTTCTGGCACCTGTTTACCATGACGGCCCACAGCCCTATCGGCCTGCAGCCCGAAAAGTTCAAGGTGCGGAAAGTGACCGAGGCCGTGGGCGCTTTTGCCAACAACGACCTGGAGCACGTCGACCCCACCGGCGCCGACCACGAGCAATTCGGCTACGGCCTGAAAAAAGCCCTGCTGAACTATATGCACGCCGCCTGCTTCGATTTTCCCCTGCACAAATGGTTTGATTTCAAGGTGCCCAAGACCACCATCGCCCCCGACTTTATCAAGAAAGCCATCGAAGAGCCGGAGCCCGCTTCGGGACCGAACAGCAAGGTGGTGTGGCTGGGACGGCCGCCCAAAACCGAACTGGTTCGCAAATCCAAAAAGGGCGCCTCCTGGGAGGTGCTGTCGCTGGCCTTTTCCACCAAAAACGCCACCCTCAGCATCAGCCTGGAGCCGGAGAAAGGCACCTGGCTGGTGGGCATGCTGCCCCGCCTCGGCCTGGCCAACCCCACCCCCCTGACCGTACAGGCCCTTAAGGCCGACTACGAGCAGGCCGGCCTGGAGGATTTTGAGCTGTTCTGGGACAATAAGCCCGTCAACACCCTGCACAAGGCGGGATTGTTACGCTTGTAGCGGCTTCTGCCTTATTTTTAAGGAAAATCAACTACGCCATGCCCTCCACCGCCGCCACTCCCGAAGCCTACCTGTCGGAACTGCCCGATGACCGGAAAAATGCCCTGAACGAACTCCGAGCCGTCCTGTTGCGGCACCTGCCGCACGGGTTTAAGGAGGAGATGAGCTATGGCATGCTGGGCTATGTGGTGCCCCATGAATTGTATCCGCCGGGTTACCATTGCAACCCGAAGCTGCCCCTGCCGTTCATCAGCATCGCGGCGCAAAAGAATTTTATCGCCCTCTACCATATGGGACTCTATATGCACCCGGAGTTGCTGCACTGGTTCCAGGAAGAATACCAAAGGCAGGGAACGGTCAAACTGGACATGGGCAAAAGCTGTATTCGCTTTAAGAAGCCGGAGCACATCCCCTACAAATTGATCGGGGAGCTGGCTGCCAAACTATCGCCACAGCAATGGATCACCGTTTATGAAAGCAAGTTGAAAAGATAGCGGGGTTTATGAAGCATCTTCTTTTCCGAACCCTTGTGCTCCTGGTGATCGGTTACGTGCTGATCTGCATCCTGCTGTTTTTCCTGCAGGAAAAGCTGATCTTCTTTCCGGATAAATTAAGCAAGGACTACAGGTTTCGCTTTAACCGGCCCTTCGAGGAACTGTTCATTCAGGGCCCGGGTGGAAAATTATTGAATGGCGTGTTGTTTACCATTCATTCATCCAAAGGGCTGGTGTTTTACCTGCATGGAAATGCCGGCTCCCTGGACAGCTGGGGCGAGGTGGCGGGAACCTACACCGACCTGGGCTATGATGTGTTTTTACTGGACTACCCGGGCTATGGAAAAAGTGAAGGCGTCCTGCGCAGCCAGGACCAGCTGTTTGGGGCTGTGCAGGCCGCTTACGACGCCCTGAAAAAACGTTATTCCGAACAACGGATCGTGGTGCTGGGCTATTCCATCGGATCGGCGCCGGCCGCCCATCTGGCCGCGGCCAACCACCCACGCCTGCTGATCCTGCAGGCCCCGTTTTACAGCCTTACGGATATGGCCCGGCGCCATTATCCCCTGGTGCCCCCGTTTATCCTGCGTTACCGGCTGGAAACCTATAAATACCTGCAAGATTGCCCCATGCCGGTGGTGTTGTTCCATGGCGACAGGGATGAGGTGGTAAACTACCAGTCCTCCGTTCGGCTGCGGCGGTTGCTGCAACCTGCAGATACGTTAGTGACGCTGCACGGGCAGGGCCATAACGGGATGACGGAGAACCCCCAATACCAAAGCGCCCTGGCCCGGATCCTGGACCGGTAAGCACTACCTTTATTTCCTATGCCGCTGCCTTATGAGACTGTATGTTTATCTCGAGTTGCCTTTCTTTGGCCGGAGAAGCCTGAAGGGCTTCACTGTGAATAGCCCCGGGTGCAACCCGGGGTCAGCAGTACGTGGTTACGGCAACCCCAACGGGGTTGACTGTGTCCTGTTCGAATGTCAGCAGTTTTCGATGCCGAAGGATTCTTCGGAAAGCTTTTCTGATCCAGGTCCGCCTGTTTGCCGTGGGTCCCACAATCAACCCCGTTGGGGTTGTGTCCTTTATCGGCGCAGTTCCCCGGGTTTGCACCCGGGGCTATTCACAGTGAAGCCCTTCAGGCTTCTTTTTCTTCCCCATCCGCTCCACTTGAAACGGTAGAAAGACTTTGTGTTATAAATCAGGAATCTTAGCCATCCCGCCCCGGTTCTTCGAGCTTTTCGTCTTCGCGCTTGGTACGCTCCATGGCTTCCGGTTCCAGTTCCTCGGCGCTGCGGTTGAGGCGGATGAACACGCCCCAGGCAGCCAGCAATACGCCTGCCGCCACCCCTACCACGGCGGCCTGCGGCAGTTGGGCGGGGTTCTTGTGCGCCAGTTCGAACACGGCTACGAGGCATTCGATAGACAGGGCCACGATGATGACCACCAAAAAGCGCGACAAAAACCGCCGCACCCGGGTAGGCGCGCTGATCTGCGCCTGCCGCTGTACTTCCTCTTCGAGGATGGTTTGACCCAGTTCCAGCGCCACCACGGCAATAGTGGCCAGCCCGATGCTTTCGAGGATGGAATTGAAGCGCTGCCGCAGCGGCTGGTCCGCCGCCGGGTTCACGCCCTGCCACAGCTCCATCAGGGCAAAGGAGATCAGGGCAAAGGCGCAGCAGAGCAACAGCAAAATGATGCTGCCATAACCAAAAGCGAAAATCTTCCCGATGAATTTGGACATGGTGCTAATTTAATCCCGGTGATGATCCGGTAAACGTTGTAGGATACCGGCAAATTGAGGGCCGGGCCTGGCACAGGCTTTTAAGCACCTCCCGCGGATCTGCCGGTGGTGACCGTAAGGGGGAAAACGGCAGTTTTGCGCAGCATTTTACCAAAGAAGCGAACAACAACATGCGACTATTACTGCAATGGACAACCGTTATTCCTGTACTGGGATGGGTGCTTTATTTTTCGGGGCTGATCCCGGAAAAGGGCATCTGGCAGATTGTTGCCAGCATTTTACTCATTATGAGTGTGCTTTCTGCCGTGCACCATTCGGAAATCATCGCCCACAGGGTGGGAGAGCCTTATGGCACCATCATCCTGGCAGTGGCCGTTACCATCATTGAAGTCTCCATCATCATTTCGCTGATGATCTCCGGCGGCCAGGAAGCCGCGTCCCTGGCGAGGGATACGGTTTTTGCCGCCACCATGCTCATCCTCAATGGCATCGTAGGCCTTTGCCTGCTGATCGGCGGGCTCCGGTACCACGAGCAGCATTTTTCCAAACATTCCGCTACCATTGCCCTGGTTTCGCTGGTCTCCATCGTGATCCTGACCCTGGTGTTCCCCACCTTTACCTCCAGCATGGAAGGGCCGTACTACAGCCGTCCGCAATTGCTGTTCGTGTCGCTGGCCTGCCTGGTCATCTATTCGTGTTTCCTGTTCGCGCAAACCATCCGGCACCGCGAGTACTTTCTTTCCGGATCAAAGAACGAGCAGGGAAGCGGGACGAAGATCAGCAACCCCGTCTTCGTTACCAGTATCCTGTTTCTCCTGGTCAGCCTGGGGATCGTGGTGTTGCTGGCAAAAATGCTTTCGGGCAAAATAGAGGACATTGTCCTGGCCCACCATCTGCCCAAGAGCCTGGTGGGGATCATCATTGCCGCGGTGATCCTGTTGCCCGAAGCCACTGCCGCCCTTATCGCCGCCCGGAACAACAAGTTGCAGACCAGCCTGAACCTGGCCCTCGGGTCTGCCCTGGCCAGTATCGGGCTGACGATCCCCAGCGTGGCGGTGATCAGCGCCTTTTATAAAATGGACATCATCCTGGGCCTGGATATCAAGTCCATACTGCTGCTGGGGCTGTCGGTCTTTACCGTCATGCTGTCGCTGGCAAGCGGGCGCACCAATATTGTGTATGGAGTGGTGTTGCTGGTCAACCTGCTGGCGTTTATCTTTTTGATCATCCATCCCTGAGGCCTTATACGTCCGCCTTTCGTGTTCTGCCGTAACTTGCAGGTTCATTAAACTGGTCGATCCATGAGAAAAAGTCGTTTCTTCCCGGTGGTGGTCTTGTTGCTGAGCCTGGCATCCTGTGGCACGGCCAAAAGCCCGCAGCAGGGAAATACTGTCCAGGCCTCTGCCCCGGGACAGCAGGCCGGGCTGGTCGAAAAATACTGGAAGCTGACCGAACTCGGGGGCAGCGCCCTGGTATCCTCCGACAAATGGCGGCGGGAACCGCATATGATCCTGAAAGCCGACGGCAACAAACTCAATGGCCATGGCGGCTGCAATTCGTTTTTCGGAACCTACGAGCTGCCCGGCGGCAACGGCATCCGCTTTACCGGTGTCGGCTCCACGCGCATGGCCTGCGAGGACATGCAGGTGGAATACCGCTTTTTACAGGCGCTTCAGGCGGCCGGACAGTATACCGTCCAGGGCGATGCGCTGGCCTTGCAGGACGCCAAAGGAACCGTACTGGCACGGTTTGCGGCGGTGTACCTGCGGTAAACCGACCGTGCAAAAAGTTATTGCTGCCTGGCCAGGCGGCCCAGCGTTTTCAGGGCAGCGTCCACCTTTTCGCTCCAGGGCAGGCCATAGCTCAGGCGGATGCAGTTGTGGTACTGGTCGCGCAGCGTGAACATGCGGCCCGGCGCAATGCTGATGCGGTGCCGCAGGGCCTCCTCGTACAGCCCCACGGCATCGGTGCCCCCGGGCAACTCCACCCACAGCAGGAAACCGCCCTGGGGCCGGCTTACCCGGGTGCCTTCGGGAAAATAGTCGCCGATGGCCCGCAGGTAGTGCAGCAAGTTGGCGTGCAGCGTCTGCCGCAGCTTGCGCAGGTGGTGCTCGTAGCGCCCCGTTTCCAAAAAGTTGCCCACCGCCTCCTGCATCAGCGTGGCCGAAGAAACCGAATGGTACAGCTTGGTGCGCAGCACCGCCTCCTTATACTTTCCCGGCGCCACCCAGCCCACCCGGTAGCCCGGGGCCAGCGTTTTCGAAACCGAGGCGCACCAGAGCACGTTGCCGCTTTCGTCAAAGGATTTGCAGGATTTCGGACGGTGGCTGCCGAAATAAATGTCGCCGTACAGGTCGTCCTCCACCAGCGGCACCTGGTGCTGCTCCAGCAGCCGCACCACTTCCTTTTTGTGTTCGTCGGGCATGCAGCTGCCCAGGGGGTTGCTGAAGTTGCTCACCAGCAGGCACAGTTTTACTTTTCGTTTTTCCAGGGTTTTTTTGAGCGCGTCCGGCTCGATGCCTGTCAGCGGGTTGGTGGGCAGCTCCAGCACGTTCAGCCCCAGGCTTTGCGCCAGCTGCAGCACGCCGAAATAAACGGGGCTTTCCGTAGCGATGGTATCGCCCCTGCGGGTCAGCGCCATTACCGCGTACGCCAGGGCGTTCATGCAGCCGGCCGTCGTTACCAGGTCGTCTTCCTGCAGGCGGCCGCCCCAGGTGAAGGACCAGCGGGCCACCTGCCGCCGCAGCCGGTCGTTGCCTTTTATCTGGTCGTACGAAGTGCCACCGGCCGGCAGGCTGCGCATGGCCGTTACCAGCGACTTGTTGATCCGGGCAATGGGCAGCAGCTCCGGCACCGGCACGCCCAGCGAAAACATCAGGTGGTTCTGCGTCCCCAGCTCGGAATAGACCCGGGCAATCAGCTCTTCGGTTTCCAGGGGTGCCAGGGCGTGCTGGGGATTGCTGGTGGCGGGGGCTGCCGGGAACCTGCGGTGCGTGCCGGCCACGTAGTAGCCCGACTGCGGCCGCGATTCGATCAGGCCCTTGCGTTCCAGTTCGTAGTACGCCTGCAGGGCCGTGCTCATGCTTACGCCCTGCTCGCGGCAAACGGTGCGGATGGAGGGCAGTCGGTCGCCCACCCGCAGCACCTCCTGCCTTATCTGGTGCTCCATATCGCCAGAAATCTTTTGGTACAGCGGCGCGCTTTTCTTTCCCATGCGGTTGAAACTGTTATGGTTAAAATTACTGAAATTGTATCTGTTCTGGTATACGTCCTTTTCCCAATTTTGTAAGGAACGCACTGTTTTTCTGCTTGCCGCCTTATCCTTTACTGATCATCTTCAAAAACGAACAGCATGACTACAGCAATCCCCGTTACCCGTACCACCCACAGCCGGCTGGCCACCTACGATTTTCAAAAAATCGTTTTCGGCGCCAATCCCACCGACCATATGTTCCTGGCCGATTACCAGGGCGGCGCCTGGCGCCGGCCGCGGATCGAACCCTTCGGCGACCTGACCCTGAGCCCCCTGGCCCTTTGCCTGCATTACGGCCAGACCGTGTTCGAAGGCTTCAAAGCCTACCGGCAGGCCGACGGCAACGTGAGCCTTTTCCGCCCCGACCGGCACCATGCCCGCCTGAACCGCTCCCTGGAGCGGATGTGCATGCCCGCTATCCCTGGAGAATTGTTTAGGACCGCCGTCCGCCGCCTGGTGGCCCTGGAAGAACCCTGGGTACCCCACCGGGCCGACGCCTCCCTCTACCTGCGTCCCTTTGTCATTGCCACCGAACCGCGCCTGGGGGTAAAGGTGGCGGACAGCTACCTGTTCGGCATCGTGTGCCTGCCCCTGGCCCATTACTATTCGGGCCACCTGAGGGTGAAGGTGGAGACTGAATTCGTACGGGCCGTGGAGGGCGGCGCCGGCGCCGCCAAGTGCGGGGGCAACTACGGGGCCGCCTTTTACCCGGCGCAGCAGGCAAAGGAGCAGGGTTTCGACCAGCTGCTGTGGACCGACGCTCTCCACCACGAATACATCGAGGAGTCCGGCACCATGAACGTCATGTTTGTGCTGGACGAGGTGCTGGTGACCCCGCCCTTGTCGGGCAGCATCCTGGACGGTGTGACCCGCGACTCGCTGCTGACCCTTGCCCGGGATGGGGGCATCCAGGTGGAGGAGCGCAGGATCAGCTATAAAGAACTGGAGCAGGCATTCCGGTCCGGCAGGCGGGTGGAGGCCTTTGGCGTGGGCACGGCCGCCGCGGTATCGCCCATCGGCGAGATCGACATCAACGGCCACCGCTATTTTCCCGACGTCTCCGCCGGCACCGTTTTCGCGCGGCTGCAAAGCGAGTTGCAGGACATCCGGCTGGGCCAAAAAGCCGATCCCTACCACTGGAATGATTTGATCCGGGTAAAAGAAGGCAGTGAGCAGGAGGCGGGGTAAATTGCCCCCCCAAATCAAAACGAAACAAAGAGATGAACGTACTGCCCCGACTGGAACAATTGTCCCCGAAAAAGCTGGTGGGTAAAAGAGCGCGGATGTCTTTTGCCGCCAACACCACGGTAGACCTGTGGAAAAGCTTTATGCCCCGGCGAAAAGAAGTGGCGAACGCCGCCGGCCCGGAACTGTATTCGGTGGAGGTGTACCCTCCTCACTTCTTTTCGCCCTTCGACCCGGCGGCGGCATTCGAAAAATGGGCGGGCGTGGCAGTGGCGGAAGGGGCGGCCGTTCCCGAGGGCATGGAGGCGCTCGATCTTCCCGCCGGCCTGTATGCCGTTTTCGTGTACCAGGGTACGGATGCCGCCGCGGCAGATTTTTACCGCTACATCTTCACCGGCTGGCTGCCCTCCTCCGGCTATGAATTGGACGACCGGCCTCATTTTGCCCTGATGGGAGCAAAATACAAACGTGAAAGTCCCGATTCAGAGGAGGAAATCTGGATTCCCGTTCGGGGGTTAGGCCCGGAAGCAGTACCTTAAACGTATAGTGCCGGTTATGCTCCGGGGGATTGTTAAAAAGCTGGAAAACGCCTGATGGACATAACTTTAAGCCGATATTTGCCATTGCACTATGGAACAACAGAATGCCCAACTGGTGGCGGTGCTGGAAAGCATCACCGATGGTTTCTTTGTAATGGACCGCCACTGGATTGTAAAATACTGGAACAAGCAGGCGGAGCTCCTGCTGCAGAAAAGCCGGCAGCAGATGCTGGGCGCCAGTCTGCAGGACTATTATCCCGAGGAGGTGGCCGGGGGCTTTTACCAGCGGTACCGGCAGGCGCTCGAAACGCAGAAAAGCGTCCGCTTCGAGGAGTATCTGCACCGCAGCGGCCATTGGTACGAAGTGACGGCCTATCCTTCGGCGGACCAGCTGTCCATTTATTTCAAGGACATAACGGACAAGAAGCGCCACGAGCAGGCACTGTTGGAAAGCGAAGAAAGCTACCGGCAGCTGTTCAACAACGCCCCGCTGCCGCAGTTTATCTACGACCGCCGTACCCTGCGGTTCCTGAAGGTCAACCAGGCCGCCCTGCTGACCTACGGGTACACCGAAGAGGAGTTCCTGCAGATCAGCGCCCTGGAACTACGGCCGGAGGAAGAGCGGGCAAAATTCCTGGACCATATACAAACCTGGAAACAGGAAGCCTGTCCCTATACCACCGTCTGGCAGCACCGGATCAAAAGCGGCGAGCGGATCACCGTGGAAGTGGCCGCCTCCCGGATCGTTTACCGGGGCCAGCCGGCTATCCTGGCCACCATGAACAACATTACCGAAAAGATCCGCCTCGAAGAGAAGATCGTCCGGCTGAAAGCCCTGCGGCAACGCAAGATCATGGAAGCCACGGTAGGGGCGCAGGAGCGGGAGCGGGCCGCCATCGGCCGGGAACTGCACGACAACATCAACCAGATCCTGACCACCACCAATATGTTCCTGGAACTGGCGGAGGAGAACGAGGCCCTGTGCCTGGAGATGATCGCCCGCAGCCGGGATAACCTGTCCCACGCCATCCGGGAGATCAGGGCCCTTTCCCGGGAGCTGACCACCTCCACCCTGGAAGACATCGGCCTGTCCAATGCCGTCCGGGAGCTGGCGGAGAACTACCGGCGGGCGAGCCGGTTTCACCTGCAGGTGGCCTGTGACGGGCAGCTGGATCATATCGGGATGGACGTGCAGGTGGCCTTGTTCCGCATCATCCAGGAGCAGCTCAATAATATCGTAAAGCATGCCGAAGCAAAGAACGTGGGGATAAAGCTCCGGTTCGGCGGCCGGGAAATCCGGTTGCAGGTGCGGGACGACGGTAAGGGTTTTGATACCCGCCTTCCGCGCCAGGGCCTCGGCATCCGCAATATGCAAAACCGGGCCGAGCTGCACAACGGTCGCTTGCGGCTGACGTCGGCCGAGGGAAAAGGATGCACCCTGGACGTGCACATTCCCTGGAAAGCGTGCGTAGACGAGCATTCAATTGTAAAATGAAAAGTATAAAAAGGAGTTTGTATGGAAAGAATCAGGGTTATCATAGCGGATGATCATGCTCTGTTACGCGAAGGATGGAGCTTTTTATTGAACAACGACCCGCAGTTCCAGGTGATTTCTGTCTGCGGCAGCGGGGAAGAAGCGTTGGAACAGGCAAAGGCAATGCGCCCGGATGTGGTGATCATGGACATCAATATGCCGGGCATGAGCGGTATTGATGCCACCCGGCTGATGCAACAGGCGCTGCCGCAGGTACGGGTGCTGGGCGTGTCGCAGCATGCCAAACCCGCCTACGCCTATAAAATGATGCAGGAGGGCGCCTACGGGTATTTAACGAAAACCTCCTCGAAAAAAGAGCTGTTCCATGCCATTCGCGAGGTCCATGAGGGCCGGAAATACGTTTGCTCGGAGATCAAGGACCTGGCCTTCGAACAGTCGCTGTCCGAAACCAAGCCCCCTGAATTGTCCGAGGTGCTTACGAAGCGCGAGCTGGAAGTGGTGGAACTGCTGGTGACCGGGCAGTCTTCGAAGGAGATCGCCGCCCGCCTGAATGTTTCCGACCGGACGGTAGAGGTACACCGGTTCAACATCCTCAAAAAGCTGAACCTGAAGAATACCGCTGCCCTCGTGAATCATGTCAACAACAGCGGTATCTGGGCGTCCTGAGCCGCAAAGGTTCCTTTATCCTTCCACCGCCACGCTTGCGGAAAGGGTTAACCCTTCCATGTTCTGGGCCAGCTGGCGCATCCGGTGGAGCCGTTCCGCCCCATCCTCCCGGCGCTGGTCGTCGGGGCAGGGAAAGTCGCCGGTAACGGCTTCTACCCGGTAACCCAGGCGCCGGGCCAGGTGGAAGGCATAGGGCCGCCAGCCCCAGCCGATGGTCGGGGGCAGGCGGTCCAGGAAAGGCACCAGTTCGCGGTGCAGCAGGAAGGGGCCATACACGTAGTCTGTGGGTTCGCCGATTACCTCGGCGCAGCAGCGGTTGATGGTGGTTTCGGTCATCTGCTGGAAAGGCGGGAAGGTGGCAAAGCCCCCGGGCGAGCGGGCCGCCAGCACCACGCCGGTTTGCCCGTCCGGCTGCAGGTCCTCCAGCAGGGCGGGGAGGAAGCGCTCGAAAAACAATGCTTTATCGGGCTCGGTATAAAAGAGATAAGGGGTGCCGCCCCCGTAAGCAGCCGTGAGGCTGCTTTTTGTTTGCGGCCACAGGCCCCGGGCCGGTTCCTGTAGCACAAACTGCGGAAAGCCCCGGAGGAACCGGAGAAAGGAGGGCGGTGAGCCGCCGTCGGTCAGGTAGACAGGTATTTCCAGCTGCGCCAGGCGGGTGAGCGCCTCCGTGAGGGCCGCTTCTTCCGCCTCGTTGCGCACCAGGGTCATGGTGGCAATGGACAGGTCTTTTCTGTTCATGCCTAAAACTAAGCTCTTTCGCTCTTTTCCCTCTTTGTCTCTTGACATTTCTCATCTTTCGCCTTGATGCAGGTCAGAGGATGGCCGGGTCGCTTTTGCCATTTTTGCCGCACTCCTAAAATCGCGTCATTACCATGGAAGCTCCTGCCTTTGGCCTGCCCGTACCGCCCCAAGCCCCCGCCATCCCCGCCCGGGAAATGGTGTCCTGTTATCATTGCGGCGAAACCTGCGATGGCAGCATCGCCGAAGCTGAAAAATGCTTTTGCTGCGAGGGCTGCAAGTTCGTCTTCGGCCTGCTGCAGGAAAACGGCCTGTGCAATTATTACGAGCTGAGCAAAACTCCGGGTATCAAGGTCACCGGCAAATTTGCCTCGGACCGCTTTGCCTACCTCGACAACGCCGACGTGATCCGGAAACTGGTACGCTTTACCGACGGCAAGCAAAGCCACCTATCCTTTTACCTGCCCCAGATGCACTGCGCTTCCTGCATCTGGCTGCTCGAGAACCTGCATACGATCCAGCCCGGCATCAGCCACTCCAAGACCAATTTCGGGCGCAAGGAGATCTTTATCGTCTTCGACCCGGCGGCCACTACCCTGCGCAAGGTGGTGGAGCTGCTGGCCTTCGTGGGCTACGAGCCCTATATCAGCTTCAACGATTCGGAAAACAAACGGGTGAAGAAGGTGTCGCGGGGCCAGATCTTCCGGATCGGCGTGGCCGGCTTTGCCTTCACCAACATTATGATGCTGAGCTTCCCGGACTATTTTGCTTCCGGCCAGATCGGCCAGGAAGAGCTGGAGCGGGTGTTTCCCTACCTGAACCTGCTGCTGGCCCTGCCGGTATTCTTTTACAGCGCTTCGGGCTTCTTCGTGTCGGCCTGGAAAGGCCTGCGCCAGCACTGGCTCAACATCGACGCCCCCATCGCCCTGTCCATTCTCATGACCTTTTCGCGCTCCGTGTACGAAGTGCTGAGCGGCACCGGCACCGGCTATTTCGACTCCATGGCCGGCATCGTGCTGTTCATGCTGGTGGGACGCTGGTTCCAGGACAAGACCTATGACTCCTTTTCCTTTGACCGCGATTATAAATCCTACTTCCCCCTGGGCGTGACCGTGCTGCAGGAAGGGGGGGGCGAAGCCGCCGTGACCATCTCGGACCTGAAGCAGGGCGACCGCATCGTGGTGCGCCATGGCGAGATGGTGCCGGCGGATGCCTTGCTGGTGAGCGGCGAGGGCAGCATCGACTACAGCTTTGTATCGGGCGAGAACACCCCCGTGCTACGGCGCAAGGGCGAACTGGTGTACGCCGGCGCCCGCCAACTGGGCGGCAGCCTGGTGCTGGAAGTGGCCAAGCCCGTAGCCCAAAGCTATATCACCCAGCTGTGGAACAACAACGAGGTGTTCAGCCCACAAAAGAACCGCGACAAATCCTTTATCCATCCCTGGAGCCGCTATTTTACTTTAGTGCTGTTTTCCATTGCCACCGCTGCGGGCATTTACTGGGCCCTGAACGATCCGTCAAAAATTTTGCCTTCCGTAACCGCCGCCCTGATCGTGGCCTGCCCCTGCTCGCTGCTGCTGTCGGCCACCTTTACCTTTGGCAACATGCTGCGGTATTTCGGCCGCAACAAGCTGTATTTGAAAAACGCCTCGGTGATCGAGGCCCTGGCCCGCATCAACAACCTCGTGTTTGATAAAACCGGTACGCTCACCCATACCGCCGAAGCCACCATCACCTACGAGGGCGAGCCGCTGTACAGCGGGGCCCAGGGCCTTTTGTATTCCCTGCTTAAAGAATCGGCCCACCCCCTCAGCCGCCTGCTGAAGGACCACCTGCTGCAAGGCGGCGCCGTGGCCCCCCTGCCCGTCACCGGCTTTTCGGAGCTGGCCGGAAAGGGTACCGAAGCCCTGGTGGACGGCCGCCCGGTCCGCATCGGCTCTTCGGCCTTCGTTACCGGCGCCAAAAGCGAAAAACGCCCGAACGCCGCCCAGGTGTGGGTGGCCATCGACGGGCGCACCTGCGGCCATTTTACCATCAGCAACAGCTACCGCAAGGGGGTGCAGGAAATGGCCCAAACCCTCCACCGCCGCCGCTACGGCCTCCACCTGCTTTCCGGCGACAACAACGCCGAGCGTAAAAACCTGGAAGCGATCTTCGGCAACGACACGCCCCTGCACTTCAACCTGACACCGCAGGCCAAGCTGGAATACATCCAGGTACTGAAATACTACGACGATAAAAAGCGCATCCTGATGCTGGGCGACGGCCTGAACGACGCAGGCGCCCTGAAGCAGGCCGACGTGGGCATTGCCGTCACCGAGAACACCAGCCAGTTCACGCCGGCCTCCGACGCCATCCTCGACAGCTCCAACGTGGGCCTGCTGCCGGCCTTCCTGCGCTACGCCCGCTCCGGCCGGCGCATCGTCACGGCCTCCTTTATCCTGTCCATCCTCTACAACATCGTGGGCCTGAGCTTCGCCGTCCAGGGACAACTCTCCCCGCTGGTCGCCGCCATCCTCATGCCTGCCTCCTCCCTCTCCATCGTGCTGTTCGTGACGGTTGCGACGTCCGTTTCCGCCAGGAGAAAGGGGCTTTGAGGAGTTTGCGAGTTTACGAGTTTACGAGTTGCTGGCGCCGGTACGGAAGAAACTACAAAAGTCTTCTAGACTTTTGTAGTTTGTCGTTCTGCCAGAATGTTCCTGCCGGAGTTACGCCAACTCGTAAACTCGTAAACCCGTAAACTCGTAAACTTTTCGGAGGTTGACTTTCCTCATGTTTCGCTTTGACGGCAGTCATCGTTGGCTCAGCAGTACGGAAATACTTTTGAGACCCGAAACTCCTTTAAAATGAGCGTATTACTTGTACTTATCGCCGTAAGCATCCTGGTAGCCGGAGGGTTCCTGGCGGCTTTCATCTTTTCGGTCAAACGGGGCCAGTATGATGATGACTATACCCCCTCGGTACGCATGCTTTTCGACGATCAACCTTCCACTACCGATACTCAGAAATCTTAAAACCAAAATAGCACCGATACATGCAAAAGGAAACCGTCTATTCCGGCAATGAGCTGGCCGCCGCCCCACCCCACACGGCTGCCGGAAATAGAGAACAATTCTATTACGACAACAAAACCACCGCCCTCTTCGCCTATGCCACCATCATCTGGGGCGTGGTGGGCATGCTGGCAGGCCTGTGGGTGGCGCTGCAACTGGTATTCCCCAAAACCCTGAACGTGGGCCCCTGGTTCAACTTCGGCCGCCTGCGCCCCCTGCACACCAACGCGGTGATCTTCGCCTTCGTGGGCAACGGCATCTTCATGGGGTATTATTATTCCATCCAGCGCCTGCTGAAGGCCCGCATGTGGAGCGACAAGCTCAGTAAGGTCCACTTCTGGGGCTGGCAGGCCATCATCGTGGCTGCTGCCATCACCCTGCCCCTGGGGTATTCCACCGCCAAGGAGTACGCCGAGCTGGAATGGCCCATCGACATCGCCATCACCGCCATCTGGGTGGTATTCGGCTGGAACATGTTCGCCACCATCCTCAAGCGCCGCGAACGCCACCTGTACGTGGCCGTGTGGTTCTACCTGGCCACTTTCATTACCGTGGCGGTGCTGCACGTGGTCAACTCCTTCGAGCTGCCCATCTCGCTGTGGAAAAGTTATTCCTGGTATGCCGGGGTGCAGGACGCCCTGGTGCAGTGGTGGTACGGGCACAATGCCGTGGCCTTCTTCCTGACGACTCCTTACCTCGGATTGATGTATTACTATATGCCCAAGGCGGCCAACCGCCCGGTGTTCTCCTACAAGCTGTCCATCATCCACTTCTGGGCGCTGATCTTCATGTACATCTGGGCCGGCCCGCACCACCTGCTGTACACCGCCCTGCCCAACTGGGCGCAGTCGCTCGGCATCGTGTTTTCCTTTACCCTGCTGTTTCCCAGCTGGGGCGGCATGATCAACGGCCTGCTCACCCTGCGCGGCGCCTGGGATAAAGTGCGTGAAGACGTTATTTTGAAATTCATGGTGGTGGCCATCACCGCCTACGGCATGGCTACCTTCGAAGGGCCGATGATGTCGCTGAAAAGCATCAACGCCATCAGCCACTTCACCGACTGGACCATCGCCCACGTACACGTCGGCGGCCTGGGCTGGAACGGCATGCTCACCTTCGGCATCCTGTACTGGCTGATGCCCCGCATCTTCCGCACCGAGCTGTATTCCAAACGCCTGGCGAATATGCACTTCTGGCTCGCTACCCTGGGCATCATCTTCTATGCCGTGCCCATGTACATCGCCGGCTTTGCGCAGGCCTCCATGTGGAAGCAGTTTACGCCCAGCGGCCAGCTGAAATACCAGTTCCTCGAAACGGTGAACTTCATGAAGCCGTTCTATGCCACCCGTGGCTTCGGCGGTGCCCTGTTCGTGGCCGGTGCCATCCTCATGATGTACAACCTGTTCCAAACCGCCGCCAAAGGCAGGCTGCTGGCCAATGAAGCCGCGGAAGCCCCCGCGCTGGTAAAAGAATACAAAAAGCACCAGGGCGAACACTGGCACCGCTGGATCGAACGCAAGCCCACCCCGCTGCTGGTCTTTACCCTCATCGCCATCCTGATCGGCGGCGCCGTGGAAATGATCCCCACCTTCCTGGTGAAATCCAATATTCCCACCATCGCCAGCGTGAAGCCGTACACGCCGCTGGAGCTGCAGGGCCGCGATATCTATGTACGCGAAGGCTGTTACACCTGCCACTCGCAGATGATCCGTCCCTTCCGGTCCGAGACGGAGCGCTATGGCGAATACTCCAAGGCCGGAGAGTTCGTGTACGACCATCCCTTCCAGTGGGGCTCCAAGCGTACCGGTCCCGACCTGGCCCGTGAAGGGGTAGGCAACAACCGCAAGAGCGACACCTGGCACTTCAACCACCTCGATGACCCGCAATCCATTTCTACCGGTTCGGTGATGCCCGCTTACTCGTTCCTGATCGACAACGCCCTGGATACCGCCACCACGGCGGCCAAGATCCGGGCCATGCGTACCCTGGGCGTGCCTTATGCCGAAGGCTACGAAAGCACCGCCAATGCCGACCTGATGACACAGGCCGGGGAGATCACCAGGAACCTGAAGAAGGACAACATCAGCGTGCCTTCGGATAGGGAGATCGTAGCGGTGATCGCCTACCTGCAGCGCATGGGAACCGATATCGGAAAAAACAAAACTGCTCAAAACACTAAATAAACTGTCATGCTCAAGTTCGTCAAGCAACACGCCGCATCCATTGAGGGGATCGACATTTATCCCGTCATATCGCTGCTGATCTTCTTCCTCTTCTTCGTGGGTATGCTGTACCTGGTGAAGCGCATGGACCAAAAAAGCGTGGAAGAGATCTCTTCCCTGCCGCTGGATGAGGCCGGGGACCTGTACACCATTTTTCCCTCACAAGCAAACAACCTGCATCAATCATGAGAAAGAGCACCACGTATAAATTCCTTTTTTCCGGCCTCCTGCTGGTCCTGCTGCAATCGGCAGCCCGGGCCCAGGAAGCCGCCGCCGGAGCCGGGGACGCCGGGGCCGCCGAAGCCGCAGCTGCTGCCGGTGGCTGGTTCCACTGGGGCATGGCCACCCTGTTCCTGTTCGTCCTGTTCTTCCTGGCCTCGGTGCTGCTGCGCTTCAATAACCTGGGCAAGGAAGGGGCCGATGAAGACGTGAGCCTGCAGCAATGGTGGGCCCGCCTGAACCGCAAGGTGTTCACCAGGGCCGTGCCGGTGGAAGACGAGGATGGCATTATCCTCGACCACGAATACGACGGCATCCGCGAGCTGGACAACGCCCTGCCGCCCTGGTGGAAATGGGGCTTTTACCTGTCGCTGGTGGTGGCGGTGATCTATGTGTTCCGCTTTCATGTGCTGAAGACCGGTCCCGATCCCGAGCAGGAGTACCGCACCGAGATGTCGCTGGCGGCCGCCCAGCTGGAGGAGTACCGCAAGACCTCGAACGATATGGTGGATGAAAAGACCGTGACGCTGTCCGACGCCGCCGGTATCGAGGCCGGGAAGAAGATCTATTCGCAGTCGTGCTTTCCCTGCCATGGCGGCAAGGGCGAGGGCGGCGTCGGGCCGAACCTCACCGACGACTACTGGCTGCACGGCGGCTCGCTGGGCGACGTGTTCAAGACCATCAAGTACGGCTGGCCCGACAAGGGCATGCAGGCCTGGGAAAAGACCTTTTCGCCTTCCCAGATCAAGGACCTGGCCAGCTACATCAAATCCCTCCGGGGTACCAACCCGCCCAATGCCAAGGCGGCGCAGGGCGACCTGTACGCCGAGGCTGCCACGGCCGGCGCTCCCGCCAAATAACCATCCCACCTGCCGCCCTTCCCCGGACGGGCGGCAGGTTTTCCCAAGCACTTTTCCCTCACCGGATTAACCTACACCCGCACATGAAAAATTCACCGGCTGCTTTCGATAACCGTGCAGAAGAAAAAAAAGTACTGCTCGACCAGTCTTTTCGTGATTCCGTAGCCACCATCAACAAAGAAGGGAAGCGCAATTTTCTCCATCCCAAAAAGCCCAAAGGCCGGTTATACGGCTGGCGCAGCCTCGCGTCGGTGGTCTACCTGGTCGTGTTTTTTACCCTTCCCTTCATCAAAAGCGGCGGGCAGCCCCTGTTCCTTTTTAACATCGCCGAGCGGAAGTTTATCCTTTTCGGACAGATCTTCTGGCCGCAGGACTTTTTCATCTTCGCCATCGGCCTGCTTGCTTTCATTGTGTTTGTGATCCTGTTCACCGTGGTGTTCGGCCGCGTCTGGTGCGGCTGGGCGTGCCCGCAGACGGTGTTCATGGAAATGGTGTTCCGCAAAATAGAGTACTGGATCGACGGCGATTCCAGCCAGCAGAAGCGCCTGAAGGCCATGCCCTGGAACGCCTACAAAATAAAAAAGCGCACGCTCAAGATAGCTGTCTTCTTCGCCCTTTCCTTCCTCATCGCCAACTTCGCCCTGGCCTACCTGGTAAGCATGGACCAGGTGCTGCGGATGATCCACGACGGCATCGGGGCGCACAAGGGCACCTTTGCCTCCTTGGTAGGTTTTACCGCCGTATTCTTTGCCGTCTTTTACTGGTTCCGCGAGCAGGCCTGCATCGTTGTTTGTCCCTACGGACGGCTGCAGGGAGTGTTGCTCGATAAAAAATCCATTGTCGTGGCCTACGATTACGTACGCGGCGAGCCCCGCGGCAAGGTGAAAAAAGCTTCTTTGGAGAACCCGCTGGGCGACTGCGTGGATTGTTCGGCCTGCGTATCGGTTTGTCCCACGGGCATCGACATCCGAAATGGTACGCAGCTGGAGTGTGTCAACTGCACCGCCTGCATCGATGCCTGCGACGCCATCATGGAAAAGCTGAACCGGGGCACGGGCCTGATCCGCTACGATTCGGAAGAGAACATCGCCCAGGCCAAGAAGTCCACCTTCAACTGGCGGCTGGCGGGTTATTCCTCGGTGCTGGTACTGTTGTTAGGCTTCCTTTGTTTCCTGCTGGTGAGCCGCAACGACGTGGATGCGCTGGTGCTGCGGACGCCGGGCCAGATCTTTCAAACCCTTCCGGATGGCCGCATCAGCAACCTGTACAGCATCAAGGTTACCAACAAAATACGGAAAGAGATTCCCTTGACCCTGAAGCTCGAAAACGTAAAAGGCGAGATCGCCCTCATCGGCCAGAAACTTCTGGTACCCGGTGAGTCGTATTTCCAAACAGGCTTCTTCGTCCAGATCGACCGCCAGCACATTGTCCGCCGCAAAACCCAGCTGGTGATCGGCATATACGAAAACGGACGGCGCATCGAAACCGCCAAAGCCATGTTTTTAGGACCGGGTTATTAGGGTGGGAAAAAGGAATTGGTTAATTGGTTAATTGGGTATTAGGAGCGGCGGTGAAAGAATTAAAAAAAGGTAGTATAAAAAAACTAAAAAACATTTTATGAAAATTTCCTGGGGATATAAAATAGCAGGGGCGTATATCACATTTGTGATCGGCATTCTTTTCCTGGTGTTCCAGGCCAACCGGCAGACGTTCGACCTGGTGACGGAAGATTATTACGGTGAAGAGCTGAAGTTCCAGAATGTTATCGACCGGCGGCAGCGGGCTTCCGAGTTGTCGGCCCTTCCGCAGATAACTTATGCGGGCGGCGAGCTGAAGCTGGCCTTGCCTTCGGAATTTGTCGGCAAGGAGGTGAAAGGGGAACTGTACCTGTACCGTCCTTCCGATGCCCGCAAGGACATCCGCAAAAGCTTTTCCGTTACCGGTACCGATTGCAACGTGCTGCTGCCCGGCGGCCTTTCCGGCATGTACGACATCAAGCTTTCCTGGCAGTCCGGTGGCCAGTCCTTTTACCACGAGCAAAAAATATTCTTCTAATCCCTTAACCTTATGGACCGATGTTTCTAAAAGTCTTTTCTTCCCCCGTCACGATGAGGATCGCAGCCTTGGCCGGCCTGCTGGGCGCTTTTGGTATCTATTTTTATTACGGAGCCGAGGCCCAGCCCTCATCGCCCCTGGTCTTGTTGCTGCTGGCCACAACGGGCTTGTTCATTAGCCGTAAAAAGGAGCTGGGAAGCAGCGTCTTCCTGTCCTTTGCCGGCGCCTCGCTGCTGGTACATCCCTTCCTCTTCCTTTCCCCCGCCGGCTATGCCGTTGCCGCCTTCCCGCTGCTGCTGGCCGGCGTTAGTGGCTTGGTTCGCTGGTGGAACAGGAGTTGAGGTATTGGTTCATTGGTTAATTGGGAATTAGGAGGGGCCGTCCTTGCCAAATGACCAATGTCCAATGACCCAATACGCTTCGACCTGAATGCCCAATATCCCAATATCCCAATTAACCAATTAACCAATACCTCCCCCACATGGATTTCCTTCAAATCATCACCACCGCCCTGGTCATGGGCCTCATCGGCAGCCTGCATTGCGTGGGTATGTGCGGGCCGCTGGCGATGGCGTTGCCGGTAGCGCACCGCAGCAGCCGCGGACGGCTGTTGGGCGGCCTGATCTACAATACGGGGCGGGTGCTGACCTATGCCGTGCTGGGAGGGATACTGGGATTGGCCGGGGAATACCTGCTGTCGTCGCACTGGCAGGGCAACCTGTCCATTGCCTTGGGTGCCTGCATCTTTATGTACCTTCTTTTTCCTTCGCAGAAAAAAGCTACCACTCTGCTGGCTACCTGGGCCAATAAGCCTTTTGTGCACCTGCGGCTCGCGCTGGGCCGACTGTTCCAGTCGAAAAAGTATACCTCCTTATTTGCCATTGGCGTGCTCAACGGGCTGCTGCCCTGCGGCATGATCTACCTGGCGGTGAGTTCGTCGCTGCTGGCCGGCTCGGCCCTGAAGGGCAGCCTGTTCATGCTGCTGTTCGGGCTGGGCACTTTTCCCGCCATGGTAGCGGTCGTGTTTTTCGGCAGTTATGTCAACCAGCAGTTGCGCCTCGGCCTGCGCAAGGCCGTTCCCGTCTTTTTGTTCTTCATGGCCACCCTGCTGGTGCTGCGGGGCCTGAACCTGGGCATTCCCTTCGTCAGCCCGGCCCTGCCCGATGCTCCCCAGGCAGCGGTGCTGTGCCATTAAGGCCGTTTCACCTGAAAATCTTATCTTTAAAAGGAACCAACACCTCCTTTTTTGATACGATTTATTTTAAACAATACCGAACAGGTTACGAGCCTTCCGCCCGGCTCGCTGCTGGTGGATTATCTTCGCTACCACCGCCATCTCACCGGTACCAAGATCGGCTGCCGCGAGGGCGACTGCGGGGCCTGCACCGTGCTGGTAGGCGAACTGAAGGAGGGCGAACTGGTCTACCGGTCCTTTGTTTCCTGCCTGACGCCGCTGGCCAACGTGCAGGGCCGCCACGTGCTGACCATTGAAGGTATTAATGGCACCGCCCTGAGCCCCGTGCAGCAGGCCATGGTGGACGAGGCCGCCACCCAGTGCGGCTTTTGCACGCCTGGTTTCGTGGTGTCGCTGACCGGCTTTTGCCTGGGCGGCAAAGAAGCTACTTCCGAAAATGCCCTGGCCGCTATCGACGGCAATATCTGCCGCTGCACCGGTTACAAATCCATTGAACGGGCCGCCCGCAAGGTGGCACAAGCGATGGAGGGCAGGGGAGGGGCGGACCCGGTGACTTTTGCCGTGAAAAAGGGCGTGGTGCCGCATTATATCGCAGGGATAAAAGAGCGGCTGCAACAATTGTCGCTTGCTGCCGACGGCCAGTTGGCCGGAGGGGAAAAGCCCCAACCCTTCGTAGGAGGGGGAACCGACCTGCTTGTGCAGCGGCCCGACGAACTAAAGGATTCCGCCAACCGCTACCTGTTCCAGAACGGCGGTAAACGTATCGTGCAGGAAGGCGATCGTTGTGTACTGGACGGGAATGTAACGGTTACGGACCTGGCGGAGTCGGAGCTGTTCCGGCGCCACTTCCCGCGGCTGGACCGTTACATAAAACTGGTTTCTTCTACACCTATCCGCAACATGGCCACCGTAGGAGGGAATTTCATCAATGCCTCTCCCATCGGCGACTTTACCATTTTCTTCCTGGCCCTGGATGCCCGCCTGCTGCTGGGCGATGGCGACAACCGCCGCGAATTGCCCCTGCGCCAGCTGTACAAAGGTTATAAGCAACTGGACCGGCTGCCCGGGGAATACATCGAAAAGATCAGCTTCCGCCTGCCGGACTCCCATACGCATTTTCATTTCGAAAAAGTAAGCAAGCGCACCCACCTGGATATTGCCAGCGTCAATTCCGCTATCAGTTTGAGGAGGAATAATGACAGCATTACCGAAGCGCATCTGTCCGCAGGCGGTGTCGCTCCTATACCCCTTTACCTGGAAAAGACCTCGACCTTTTTACATGGAAAAAAGATCAGCGAACAACTGGTGGATGAAGCCGTCGAGCTGGCCCAGGCCGAGGTCAGTCCCATCAGCGATGCCCGTGGCTCAGAGCAATACAAGCGGTTGTTGCTGGGGCAATTGATCCGCGCCCATTTTGTGTCATTAGTGGAAGCAGAGATGAGCAGAAGTGATGCGTAATTAGGAAGGGTGGTTCCCTGCCCAATATCCCAATTAACCAATGAACAAATTCCTGTACCTCAAAACCCCTCC
The DNA here is from genome assembly GCF_037132455.1 of Huijunlia imazamoxiresistens. Taxonomy (NCBI): domain Bacteria; kingdom Pseudomonadati; phylum Bacteroidota; class Chitinophagia; order Chitinophagales; family Chitinophagaceae; genus Huijunlia; species Huijunlia imazamoxiresistens. Next base: position 233,878 of record NZ_JBBBEI010000005.1, read on the forward strand.
GCAATGAAAAATATAGATTCCATCACCCACATAAAAGGCGAATCGGTTTACCTCGACGACCTGCCGCTGCTGCAGGGCACCCTCTTTGCCGCCGCCTTCGGCTCACCGGTAGCCCATGGCCATATCACGGCCCTGCACCTGGAAGAGGCCGAAGCCCTCCCCGGTGTGGTCAAGATCTTTACCAGCCGCGACATTACCGGCGATAACCAGATCGGCGGCATTGTTCCCGACGAGCAGTTGCTGGCTGATTCGGAAGTGCATTTCTGCGGCATGCCCATCGCCCTGGTGGTGGCCGAGACCGAAGAGGCGGCCCGTGCCGCCGTCCGCCTGGTACGGGCCGATATCGACCCCCTGCCCGTAATCACCAATCCCCGCGAAGCCAAGGCAAAAGGCGAGCTGATCGTGCCGCCCCGCACCTTTAAGCTGGGCGATACGGCCGGCGCCTGGCAGCAGTGCGCCCATGTTTTTGAAGGCACGGCCGATACCAACGGGCAGGAGCACCTCTATATCGAAACCCAGGGCGCCTACGCCCTGCCTTCGGAGGGCGGGGGGCTCAAAATATATTCCTCCACCCAGGCGCCTACGGCCGTGCAGCGCTGCCTGTCCCGCGTGCTGGGCGTGCCCATGCACCTGCTGGACGTGGAGGTGGGCCGCCTTGGCGGCGGCTTCGGCGGCAAGGAGGACCAGGCCAACACCTGGGCCGCCCTCTGCGCCCTGGCTGCTTACGTGCTGAAAAAGCCCGTAAAATATTCCCTCCACCGGGCCGAGGATATGGTCATGACCGGAAAGCGCCACCCTTATTCTTCGGATTATAAAGTAGGTTTGGATAAGGATTTGAACATCATTGCCTGGGAGGTGGAGTTTTACCAGAATGCCGGCGCCGCGGCCGACCTGTCGCCGGCCGTGCTCGAGCGCACCTTGTTCCACTGTACCAACTCGTATTTTGTGCCCAACGTCACCGCCACGGCCTACAGCTGCCGCACCCACCTGCCGCCTAATACGGCCTTCCGCGGCTTCGGTGGCCCGCAGGGCATGTTCGTCATCGAGTCGGCCATTGCCCATGCCGCCGAAGCGCTGGGCATCGATGCCGCGGTGATCCAGGAAAAGAACCTGAATAAAACCGGCGACGAATTTCCCTACGGCCAGATCGCCGAAAGCGAAGCCCGCGCCTGCTGGAAAAAGGCGGAGGAGATTTATGCGATTGGGGACTTGCGAAAGGAAGTGGAGGCGTTTAACAGTAGCAACCGGCAGTATAAAAAAGGCCTTTCCTTCATGCCCATCTGCTTCGGCATTTCCTTTACCAAGACCTTTATGAACCATGCCCGCGCACTGGTGCACGTATACACCGACGGCAGCGTGGGCATCACCACCGGCGCCGTGGAAATGGGGCAGGGGGTGAATACCAAGATTTTGCAGGTGGCGGCAGAGGTGTTTGCCCTTCCGCCCGAAAAAATAAAAATCCAATCCACCTCTACCTTCCGCATTGCCAATACGTCGCCCTCGGCCGCCAGTGCCACTGCCGACCTCAATGGGAAGGCCACCCTGCTGGCCTGTACGGCCCTGCTGGAGCGCCTGAAGAAAGTAGCTGCCGAAGAGCTGGGCGTGGAGCCCGGCGCCGTGGCGGTGAAGGACGGCCAGGTGTGGGCGGATGGCCAGCCAACGTCTTTGGACTGGCCGAAGCTGGTGATGGCGGCCTTTGTAAGACGGGTGAGCCTGTCGGAGCATGCCCACTATGCCACACCGGAGATCCACTTCGATGCCTCGAAGGAAAAAGGTCATCCCTTTGCCTACCATGTGTACGGTACGGCCATCACCACCGTAACGGTCGACTGCCTGCGCGGCACCTATACCATCGACGCCGTGCGGGTGGTGCACGACTTCGGCGCCAGCATGAACCCGGTGATCGACCGCGGCCAGATCGAGGGCGGCATCGTGCAGGGCGTGGGCTGGATGACGCTGGAGGAGGTGGTGTACGACGAGGCGGGGCGGCTGCGCTCCAATGCCCTTTCCACCTACAAGGTGCCGGATATTTATTCGGCCCCGAAAGCCATCGCCGTCGACTTCCTGCAGACCGATGCGGACAACCTGGCGGTCTTCCGCTCCAAGGCGGTGGGCGAGCCCCCGCTGATGTACGGCATCGGTGCGTATTTTGCGCTGCGCAACGCCCTGCGGGCCTTCCGCCCGGGAGCCGTCGTGCCGTTTTCCGCTCCCATGACGCCCGAAAAAGTGTTACTGGCTTTATACCCACAAAAAGGATTTTTGCAACCGCATGAACAAACAACTGATCACCTGGCAATTCATTCATAAGAGCCTGTCGAAGGGCATCCCCGTCATGTTGCTGTACGTGTTGCACAGCAAGGGCAGCAGCCCCGGCCGTCAGGGCTTTTTCATGGCGGTGAATGCTGCCGGTGAAATGGAAGGCTCCATCGGCGGCGGCATCATGGAACACAAGCTGGTGGAGCGGGCCAAGGACAAGCTGGTCAGCGGCGAGGAGGAGCATACCCTGCGCCTGCAGGTGCACGACAAAAGCGCCCGCCACCAGAGCGGCATGATCTGCTCGGGCGAGGAAACCGTATTCCTGTACCGGGTGCATGCCGATGAAATAGCCCTTATTGAACGGATGGTGCACTGCCTGCAGCAGAACGGCGACGGCCTGCTGGCACTGTCGCCCGCCGGCATCCGCTTCCTGGAAGGCGCCGCCCCCGACGGGGATTATTATTTTCAAAAAATTTCCGACGACGACTGGAAATACGAAGAAAAGATCGGCTACAAAAACCAGTTGTACCTGGTGGGCGGCGGCCACTGCGCCCTGGCCTTTTCCCGCCTCCTGTACAACATGGACTTTTACACCCGCCTGTACGAGGATCGTCCGCACCTGAACACGCTGCAGAAAAATTTTTACGTGCACGAAAAACATATCCTCTCCGATTACAGTGAGCTTCGGCACTATATTCCATCAGGACCGCACCACTACGTAGTGGTGATGACCGTGGGCTACCGTTCCGACGATACCGCCGTCAGGGCTTTATTGGGAAAAGAGTTTGCCTACTTCGGCCTGCTGGGCAGTGCCCATAAGATCGCGCAGATGTTTACCGCCTACCGGTCCGAAGGCCTGCCCGAGGAATGGCTGCAGCGGATCCATGCGCCCATCGGCCTTCCCATCCATAGCCAGACACCCGAAGAGATCGCGGTGAGCATAGCCGCAGAGATCATCCAGGTGAAAAATGAGCGGAGCCGGGAAGGGCTGAAGGCGGCCATACCGGCCACCGTGAAGAACAAAAAGGAAGGAGAGGTGTAAGTCCTTCCCGGGCAGGGCTAAAAAGCTCAGGAATAAATAATTAAAAAAGAATATGCATAAATAGTTTAATTTCGTAGTAGATTTCCGGTCTGCTATACCGGGAAGCCCGTTTCTTTTCCGTGCCCCTCCATTTCCATGACAATGCCGCTCCGGGTTCATACTGTACTGCAGGCCTTTTGTGCTCCCTGTACAGGGTTGACCGGGTCCGTACTCCGGGCTTCATGGCCCCAGGGATACCCAACTGTTCACCCAAGCACCCATTCTCTTCACCAGGGGGACCCCTGTTCTTTTACCCTGAAATGGAAATGTTGAAATCCGGAAAACAGGTAACCCAGTTTCCTGTTGCAAACAGGTAAATTCTTAAGGAAAAGGCGGCCGGTGCTCCCGGCTGCTTTTTTCGTTTGCTCCTGGCTGGTAGTCGCCGGCTGCCCCCCCCTGGAGGGGCTATTTTTATATATGGTCCCTGTTGTTCATGTGAGGTTTTTCGCTCCCTTTGTTGTTCAAAAGGCTTTCCGGGCCTGCGGCATCGCCCTCTTCTGGAAAATTGTGGGAAAGATTTGAGAAAAATCAGTTCAAAATTCCCGTATGCTGCTTAGTTTTAAAGAAATTGCTCCCGTAAAGATTTATTAACCACCATATATTATGCACTTAACTCCAAGGGAAACCGAGAAATTGTTGTTGTTCCTGGCCGGCGAGCTGGCGCAGAAACGCAGGGACAGGGGGCTGAAGCTGAATTACCCCGAGGCCATCGCCCTGATCAGCAGCCACCTGCAGGAGGCGGCCCGCGATGGAAAGTCGGTGGCCGAACTGATGCAGTACGGCGCCACTATCCTTACCCGTGAGGACGTGATGGAAGGTATCCCGGAAATGATCCACGAGATCCAGATCGAGGCCACCTTCCCCGACGGCACCAAGCTGGTGACCGTGCACGACCCGATCCGCTAAAATTCCCGAAAAGATTGACAACCCTAAAAGATTGACGACATGATTCCCGGAGAATACATACTGGCAGAGGACCCCATCGAGATCAATGCCGGCCGCCCCACGGTGCGGCTGACCGTGGTCAATACCGGCGACCGCCCCGTGCAGGTGGGCTCGCACTTCCACTTTTTCGAAGTGAACCGGCAAATGGCCTTCGAGCGCCGCCTTGCCCTGGGCATGCGCCTCAACATCGCCGCCGGCACGGCCGTGCGCTTCGAGCCCGGCGAGGAAAAAGAGGTGGAGCTGGTAACCTTTGGCGGCAGCCGCCAGCTTTATGGATTCAACAGCCTGGTGAACGGCGCCGCTTCACCCGAAGCGGCCGATGCCGCCCTGGAAAAAGCTGCCGGCCGGAATTTCAAAAACGAACAAGCATGAGTGTACACATCAACCGGATCAAATACGCCAACATGTACGGCCCCACCACGGGCGACAAGGTGCGCCTGGGTGATACCGACCTGCTGATCCAGATCGAGAAAGATTTTTCTGTATACGGAGACGAAGGCAAATTCGGCGGCGGCAAGACCATCCGCGACGGCATGGCCCAGTCGGCCCGCGCCAGCCGCGGCGAAGGCGTGCTGGATATGGTCATCACCAGCGTGATGATCATCGACCACTGGGGCATCGTCAAGGCCGACATCGGCATCAGGGACGGCAAGATCGCCGGCATCGGCAAGGCCGGCAACCCCGATACCATGGACGGCGTGGATGAGGGCATGATCATCGGCGCTTCCACGGAGGTGCACGGCGGCGCCGGCCTGATTGCCACCGCCGGCGGCATCGACACCCACATCCACTTCATCTGCCCCCAGCAGATCGACCACGCCCTGTTCAGCGGCATCACCACCATGATCGGCGGCGGCACCGGCCCCGCCGACGGCACCAATGCCACCACCGTCACTCCCGGCGCCTGGAACATCCGCAAAATGCTGGAGGCCGCCGAGGCCTTTCCCATGAACCTCGGCTTCCTGGGCAAGGGCAACTGCGCCGCCCTCGCGCCCCTGGAAGAACAGGTGGAGGCCGGCGCCCTGGGCCTCAAAATTCACGAGGACTGGGGTTCCACACCGGCGGTGATCGACGCCGCCCTGCAGGTGGCCGACAAGTACGACGTGCAGATCGCCATCCATACCGATACGCTCAACGAGGCGGGTTTTCTGGAAGATACCCTGGCCGCCATCAACGGGCGCACCATCCATACCTACCATACCGAGGGCGCCGGCGGCGGCCATGCGCCCGACATCATCCGGGCCTCCATGTTCCCCAACGTGCTGCCTTCCTCCACCAACCCCACGCGCCCTTATACCCGCAATACCATCGACGAGCACCTCGACATGCTGATGGTGTGCCACCACCTCGACAAGTCGGTGCCCGAGGACGTGGCCTTTGCCGATTCGCGCATCCGGCCCGAGACCATCGCGGCGGAGGATATCCTCCACGACATGGGCGTGTTCAGCATGATGAGCTCCGACTCGCAGGCCATGGGCCGGGTGGCGGAGGTGATCACCCGCACCTGGCAGACCGCCGACAAAATGAAAAAGCAGCGGGGCTTCCTGCCCGAGGACGAAGGCTCCGGCAACGACAACTTCCGCGTGAAGCGCTACGTGGCCAAATACACGATCAACCCGGCCATTACCCACGGCATTTCGGACTATGTGGGCTCGCTGGAAGTGGGCAAGTGGGCGGACCTGGTGTTGTGGAAACCGGCATTTTTTGGGGCCAAACCCGAGATGATCCTCAAAGGCGGCACTATTATTGGCAGTAAAATGGGAGATCCGAATGCCTCTATTCCTACCCCCCAGCCGGTTCTGTACCGGCATATGTTCGGGGCATACGGAAAAGCGGTGCAATCCACCTGTATTACTTTCGTATCCGCCGTTTCGCTGGAACGCCATGTGGTGCAGTCGTACGGGTTACAAAAAAAGGTGCTGCCGGTCAAAAACTGCCGCTCGATTTCTAAAAAAGACCTGGTACACAACAGCGGCACCCCCGAGATCCAGGTAAACCCGGAAAATTACGAAGTAAAGGTCGATGGTCAGCCCATCACCTGCGAACCCGTCGCCGTCGTGCCCCTGGCCCAGCGGTATTTTCTGTTTTAAGACGGATATTGGTCATTGGCCAATGGAGAAAAGCCCAAAACCTAAAACCCACTGGTGCACAAGGAAACTTGTGAACAGGTGAACTATAACTCTGGAACTTTGGAACTCTGGAACTATGGAACTCAATAATCGTTCGTCCCTGAACTCGTAAACCTTAAAAGAATACGACTATGCTCATACAGCGAAAAATCGGCAACCTGGCAACGTTTGCCATCGACAATCGCCGGATCGACCGTGTTCCGGTACAGTGGTACGAAACGAATAAGCGCATCCTGCACAAGCGGACACAGTCGGGCCGCGAGCTGGTACTGAAGTTTTTAAAGGAAGCCCCGGGACTGGCCCAGGACGATATCCTGTTCGAAGATGCCCTGAGCCTGGTGGTGATCGACATCCCGCCCTGCGAGGCCATCGTGCTGCGGCCGCAGAACATGCACCAGATGGCCAGCCTATGCTACGAGATCGGCAACAAGCACCTGCCCCTGTTTTACGAGAACGACGAAATCCTGGTGCCCTTCGAGGCGCCCCTCTTCCGGTTGCTGCAGGCCGCCGGTTTCGAGCCGGTGGAGCAGATCCGCAAGCTGCTCTACCCGGTAAGAACCTCCGTGGCCCCGCACAGCCACAGCAGCGGCGGCACCCTGTTTTCCAAAATTTTACAACTGACAACCTCCGCCAGTGACTAATTCCTTCCTGCTGCCCCTGCTGCAGCTGACCGACCCCGCCCTGCCGGTGGGTGGCTTTGCCCACTCCTCCGGGCTGGAAACCTATGTGCAAAAAGGGATCGTGCACGATGCCGCCACGGCCAGGGCCTTTGTGGTGGGCATGCTGTCGCAGAACCTTCATTATACTGATGCGGCCTTTGTGTCGCTGGCATATGAGGCCGCTGCCCAAAACGACTGGGAGCGCCTGTTGCAGCTCGACGAAGAATGCACGGCCCTGAAGCTGCCCCGCGAAATGCGGCAGGCCAGCCAGAAGCTGGGCATGCGGCTGGTAAAGGTGTTCCGGGAACTTTGTCCTTTTGCCCTGGCAGAGGAGTATGTTGGGGCGATTCGCGCCCAGCGGGCCTCAGGGCATTATTGCATCGTGTTCGGCTTGTACGCTTTTGCCCTGGGCATTCCCAAACAGGAAGCCCTTGCCGGTTTTTATTACAACGCGGCTTCGGGCATGGTCACCAACAGCGTCAAGCTGGTGCCCCTGGGCCAGCAGCAGGGGCAGGAGCTCCTGTTCGCGCTGCAGCCGCTGATCGTCCGCCTGGCCGCTGCCTCCATGAACCCCGACCCCGATACGATCGGCCTTTGCTGTACGGGCTTCGACATCCGCTGCATGCAGCACGAGCAGCTGTATTCGCGGTTGTACATGTCGTAGAAAATGTAACATGTAGTATCCAAAATAGAGAATGTAAAAGGGAGAAAAAAAACATACTTCCCTTGATTTGATAACGTAAACTATGAACGAAAGAACCTATATCAAGATCGGCATTGCCGGACCGGTGGGATCGGGAAAGACGGCGCTGATCGAACGGCTGTCGCGGCATATGAGCGGCCGCTACAGCATTGGCGTGATCACCAACGACATTTATACCAAGGAAGACGCGGAGTTTTTGACCCAAAACAGCCTGCTGCCGCCCGAGCGGATCATTGGCGTGGAAACCGGCGGCTGCCCGCATACCGCCATCCGCGAAGATGCCAGCATGAACCTGGAAGCGGTGGAGGAAATGGCGGAACGTTTTCCCGATATCGAACTCATTTTCATTGAAAGCGGCGGCGACAACCTGTCGGCCACCTTCTCGCCCGACCTGGCCGACCTGACCCTCTTCGTCATCGACGTGGCCGAAGGCGACAAGATCCCCCGCAAGGGCGGTCCCGGCATTACCCGGTCCGACCTGCTGGTGATCAACAAAACCGACCTGGCCCCCTACGTAGGCGCCAGCCTGGAGGTGATGGAGCGCGATGCCCGGAAAATGCGCCGGGGCAACCCCTTTGTCTTTACCAACCTGATGTCGCTGGAGGGCCTGGACAGCGTGATCGACTGGATTCGCAAATACGCCCTGGCCGAGGAGGCGGAACCTAAACTGTGGCGATGATCTCCGAGCTTTCCCTGCAAACGGCCCTGCGCAACGGCCGCACATATTTGAAAGATGTGTACTGCACCCCGCCCTTCAAGGTCGCCGACATCACCGAAGACCGGCGCCAGGGGGTGCTGCACCTGATGATCATGAGTTCGTCGCCCGGCGTGCTGGACGGCGACCGCCAGCAGGTGACCATCGACCTCGCCGAAGGCACACAACTGCACCTGCATACCCAGGCCTACCAGCGGCTCTTTCACATGAAAAAGGGGGCTACGCAGCAGGTGGAGGTGCGGCTGGGCGCCGGCGCTTCGCTTTGTTATTTGCCGCTGCCGGTGGTGCCGCACGTGGCGTCGCATTTTACCGCCCGCAACCGCGTGCACCTTTCTTCCGGCTGTCGCCTCGTATGGGGCGAGGTGCTTACCTGCGGGCGTAAGTTGAGTGGCGAGGTTTTCCGCTTTACCCATTACCAGAATATTACCGAGGTGTTTTTAGCCGGCCGGCTGGTGCTGAAGGAAAACCTGCTGCTGCGGCCTGACGCTACCGACCTGTCCGGCCTGGGGCAGTGGGAGGGCTACACCCACCAGGGCGGCCTGATCTTCCTGGATGAAACGGCATCGGTCAGTGAAGGGATAGCGGAAATCAGCGAAGACCTGTCCGCGGTTCCCGGCATCAGCTTCGGTCTTACCGCCGCCCCCGTAAACGGGCTGATTCTCCGCCTCCTCGGCCACAAAGCCGAAACCCTTCACTCCCTTTTAAAGAAGGTAGCAGATAAACTCCTAACTCAGGAACTCAGAAACAAAGGAACTCAGGAACGAACTCGTAAACTTGTAAACCCGTAAACTCCCCCAAAAATCGTGTTCGCCGAAATTCAAATACTGATTGTTACCGCGATAACCATCGCCTGTCTGCATACGCTGACGGGGCCGGACCATTACCTGCCCTTTATTGCCCTTTCGCGTTCGCGGGGGTGGTCGTTTGGAAAAACGGTCTGGTGGACGGTGGTGTGCGGCTGCGGCCATGTCTGGAGCTCGGTGTTGCTGGGTCTTTGCGGTGCTTTGCTGGGGTGGTCGCTGGCGCGGGTGGAAGGCCTGGAGTCGGTGCGCGGCGGCATTGCCGGCTGGGCCTTGCTGGCGTTCGGGCTGGGGTACGGTATTTGGGGCCTGGTGCGGGCGGGGCAGAACCGCCGGCACAAGCATTTCGATATCGCCGATGACGGGTCGGTTTCGGTCTTTGAGCACCGGCACGGCGAAGTGGTGTACCCCCAGGACCGCAACAAGGTAACGCCCTGGGTGATGTTCCTCATTTTTGTGTTGGGCCCCTGCGAGCCCATGATTCCCCTGTTGTCTTTCCCGGCGGCCCGGTCGTCGTGGTGGGTGATGGGATTGCTGATCGGGGTGTACACGGTGTTTACGCTGGCGACCATGCTGGTGATGGTGGTGCTGGGATATTACGGCATTGCCCTGGTAAAGACCGAGAAGCTCGAACGCTACATGCATGCCCTCGGCGGGTTCGCCATTTTTTCCTGTGGCGCCGGGATGGTATTTTTGGGTTGGTAAGAGCAAGAACAAATGGTTATTAAAGAAATCAGGCCGGAAGCAACCTGGCCCATAAGGTTGGAAGCCATGTGGCCCGGCAAGCCCCTGGAGTTTGTGCAGCTTTCCGACGATGCAAGCGGTGTTCATTACGGCCTGTTTGCGGAAGGAGCGCTGGTGTCGGTGGTTTCCTGTTTTGAAAAGAACAGGGAGCTGCAGTTCCGCAAACTGGCCACGCTGCCGCATCAGCAGGGAAATGGGTATGGTTCCCGGCTGCTGCAGCATGTGCTGGACGAAGCCCGGAGGAAAAGCATCGCCAGGGTCTGGTGCAATGCCCGGGTCAACAAAAAAGCCTTTTACGAAAAGTTCGGTTTAACAGATACCCATAAACGCTTTTCCAAAGAAGGTATTGAATTTACCATTATGGAACTGGTCTCCACTCCCCGGGAACCTTCCTTTTAACCGGGAACCCTGGAACCTGCGAACGCCAACTCGTAAACTTGTAAACCCGTAAACTTTCTTATTCCCTTACAATCGTAGCGGTAATATACCCGTACGGTTCGTCGGTGGCGATAAAGATCTCGTTTTTGTTTTCCATTCCAAACGGCTCCAGGTTGAACAGGATATGGTGCTTGTTGGGCATTTTCAATGAAATTTCCTTTAAGGCCTCGAACTGCTGCAGCACCGTTTCGCCCATGGCATAGAGGGTTTGCTGCACCGACAGGCTTTTGTGGAAGGCAAAGGTTTTCAGCAGCGTTTCCCGGATGGCTTCATAGCTGGCCGTAAAGTTGAGGTCGGTAGAGGCGTAGGTCCATTCCACTTCGCACTGCGTGGCCAGGATGCGGTCGGCGGTTTCCTTCAGCGTGGTGTAGGGGTCGCGGATATAGTTTTCAAAGCCCGAGTCGGTGGTCTTTACGAGCAGCAGGTCGCGGATGCCTGCCTTGACGGTAGTGCCGCTCCGGCTGTGCACGATGGCAGCCGTATGCTTTTCGGGGCCGCTGCCCACGAAGGCGTGGGGGTGGGGCGTTCCGTCGAACGACAGGCGGTAGTAACCATGCTCCGTCAGTTCGATGGTGGCGCCGGATACCTGCGGGTTGTTGTCCAGGAAATGGCCCGCCAGGTGCAGGCCGAAGTCTTCTATGCCTGATACGAAATGTTCCTTTGCCAGTGCGTACACGGTATTTTTCTGCGTGTCGGTGGGCAGTATTTTGCTGTTGTCGCCAAGGGTATGAGCGGTTTCAAAATCGCCTTCCAGGGCTACGCTCACCGAAATGTGCCGGAACTCGTGATGGCCGGCGTGCCGGATGATCTTCGAGAGGTTTACGGCATTTTTGCCGTACGCATTCTTTCCCAGTCTGATGGACATACGCTTGATTTTATGTAATATTAGGAACGTGAATCGACCATTCACTATCCAATTTACTCATTTATTCTGCAGATGCCTATGTTTGATCTGATCCTGAAAAGCAAATGCCTGGTCACGCCCGGCGGGATGATGGAAGGAAGCCTGTGCATCAAAGGCGGCATCATCACCGACGTGGTCACCGAGTCCTTCGAGAATCCTGCCGTGGTGGATCTTTGCGACAGTGTCGTTCTTCCCGGGCTGATCGACCCGCACGTGCACATTAACGAGCCGGGACGAACCGATTGGGAAGGCTTTGAGGCCGCCACCAGAGCCGCCCTGGCCGGGGGGCTTACCCTACTGGCCGACATGCCCCTGAACTCGTCGCCCGTAACGACTACGGTGGCGGCTTTCGACAAAAAACTGGCGGCAGCTGCGGGAAAGCTTTTTACGAACTGCGGGTTCTGGGGCGGCGTCGTTCCGGGCAACGAAGGAGAAATAGAAGGGTTGATCCAGCGGGGCGTGCTGGGCTTCAAGGCCTTCCTGACTCATTCCGGCATCGACGATTTTCCCAACGTTACCGAAAGCGACCTGCGGAAGGTGATGCCCCTGATCGCACGCCACGGCCTGCCGCTGCTGGTGCATTGCGAGCTGGCGGACGATACGCCGCTACCGGTTACGGATAACCGTTCCTATCGGCAATACCTGTCTTCCCGCCCTCGGCGGTGGGAAGAAGAAGCCATCGACCTCATGATCCGCCTGTGCGCCGAATACCTGTGTCCCGTACATATCGTGCATGTTTCTGCGGCTTCTTCCCTGGAAGCCATTCGCCGGGCCAGGGCACAGGGGCTGCCCCTGACGGCCGAAACGGCCCAGCACTACCTGTTTTTTTCCGCCGAAGAAATTGCCGACGGGCAAACCCAGTTCAAATGCGCCCCGCCCATCCGTGAACGGGGAAACAACGACCGCCTGTGGCAGGCCCTGGAAGAAGGGGTGCTGGACTTCGTGGCCACGGACCATTCTCCCGCGCCGCCGGAGCTGAAGCAGCTGGAAAGCGGCAATTTCAGTAATGCCTGGGGCGGCATCGCGTCCCTGCAATTTGCGTTGCCGGCTTTATGGACCGCCGCCCGCCGGCATGGGCATACCCTGCCCGAGGTTGTCCGTTGGCTGAGCGAGGCCCCCGCCCGGCTGACGGGGCAGCAGGCCCGGAAGGGAAAGCTGGAAAAAGGCTTTGATGCGGACATCGTCGTCTTTAAGCCGGAAGAGCGCTTCGTGGTGCGGGAAGAGGGCATCCACCACCGCCACAAGGTGACGCCCTACCTGGGAAAAGAGCTGACCGGCGTGGTGGCGCAAACCTACCTGGGCGGTCAACTGGTGTATGAAAACGGAACATTTGCGCAGGGACGCCAGGGGACAGTAGTCAGAAGGGAGCAATCGGCAAAATGAACGAAACACGAACCCATTGAAGGAAAAATATACAAGGCGGGCGGAACGGATCATGGCCCGGATCCACGAGCTGGCAGCGATCAGCGACGATGCGGACGGCATTACCCGTACCCTGGGTTCGCCGGCCTTTATGGTCGGCCGCAGCCTCGTGCTCTCGTGGATGCGGGAGGCCGGCCTGCAGGTGCGGAAGGACAATGCCGGCAACGCCAGGGCGCGCCTGCTTTCCCCCAAAGCCGGTGCGAAAACCTTTGTCATCGCTTCGCATATCGATACGGTGGTCCATGCCGGCCGCTTCGACGGGCCGCTGGGCGTGCTCCTGGGGCTGGACCTGCTGGAGCGGCTGAAAGCAGCCGACGTGTCGCTGCCTTTTCATCTCGAGCTGATCGCCTTCAGCGATGAGGAAGGCGTCCGCTTTCACTCCACCTACCTGGGAAGCAAAGCGGTGGCGGGGTCCTTTGAAAAAGAACTGCTGTCGAAGACCGATGCTTCGGGCATTTCCCTGGCGGAGGTGCTCTCTGCCATGGGCGGCGACCCGGACTTTGTGCAGGAAGATGCCCTGGAAGGCTGGCTCGGGTATTTCGAGGTCCACATCGAGCAGGGGCCGGTGCTGTACCAGGAAGGCCTGCCCGCGGCCGTGGTGACCGCCATTGCGGGGCAGCGCCGCCGGGAGCTGGTCTTCCGCGGCCAGGCGGGACATGCCGGAACGGTGCCGATGGACCGTCGGGCCGATGCCCTCTGCGGGGCGGCGGCCTTTATACTCGAAGCGGAGCGGTGGGCCAAAGCGGCCGGGGTGGTGGCCACGGTGGGAAAGCTCCAGGTCCATCATGCGGCCAGCAACGTCATTCCCGGCGAGGTGGTCTGCAGCCTGGACCTGCGCAGCGCCGACGAAGCGCTGCTGCAGCGGTCCGAGGAGGCCCTCCAGCAGGCCTGTGCCGACCTCTGCCGGCAGCGGGGCCTCGCCTTCGAATGGAACCCCGTGCAGCAAAGCGCCCCGGTGGCCTGCAGCCCGCAGCTGCAGCAACTGCTGGCGGAAGCCATCAAAGAGGCCGGTTACCCACCGGTGTTTTTGGTCAGCGGCGCCGGCCACGATGCGGTACCCGTGTCGGCGGTGGCCCCGGTCTGCATGCTCTTTGTGCGGTGCTTTGAAGGCATCAGTCACCACCCGCTCGAACAGGTGGAGGAGCCGGATATTGCCGCTGCTTTGGAAATTGCCGATAACTTTATGCAACACCTGATCCAACACTATTCTTAATCAAAATCCCCGACATGGAAATATCTGCCCTTACCCGTACCGTCGTCACCTCTACCCATGCGTTGATCAGCGGCGACGGCTTCGTCAACAGCGTGGTGCCCGGCTGGACCGGCTGCACGGTGAACGTGGTCATCAGCCGTGAAATGGGCGCCCGCTTTACCCAGACCCTGGTGACCCTGCAACAGGGCGGCCTGCTGACCGGCACCACCAAAGGCGACCAGCTGTTTTTTTACGTGGTTGCCGGGACGTGCAGGGCCTCGGTAGGCGATGCGGCACGCGACCTGCCCGCCGGCCATTTCCTGTACGTGCCGCCGGGAAAGGATTATGTGCTGGAAAACCGGGAGGAGGGCACCCGCCTACTTACTTTTCGGAAAACCTACGAGCGGCTGGAAGACCAGGCGCTGCCGCCCATAATATTCGGCGATGCGGCCACCGTGAAAGGCGCGCCCTTCCTGGGCGACGAGGCGCTGCGCCTGCAGGTGCTGCTGCCCGACAACCTCTCCTTCGACATGGCGGTGAACATCTTTACCTACGATCCCGGCGGCCACCTGCCGTTCGTGGAAACGCATATCATGGAGCACGGCCTGACGTACCTGCAAGGCCAGGGCGTGTACATGCTCGACCAGCAGTGGTACCCGGTGAAAAAAGGCGACAGCATCTGGATGGCGCCCTACTGCGCCCAGTGGTTCACGGCCATGGGCAAGGAGCCGGCAGTTTACATTTATTACAAAAACGTCAATCGCTTGTAGGAGGAATAATGCATTCTATGACCTTATCTGAATTAAATAATCTATCCCCGGGCGAGCGCATAAAAGCCCTTTCGGCCTGTTGCGGGGCGACGGCCTGGCAGGAAAAGGTGAACGCCGCCTTTCCACTGGCGGACGAAGAAGATTTGTTCCGGGAAGCGGAAAAGGCCTGGGCTTCCTGCTCCCCGCAGGACTGGAAGGAAGCCTTTGCCCACCACCCGAAGATCGGCGACCTGGCATCGCTGAAGAAAAAATTTGCTTCCACGGCCCAATGGGCGGCCGGCGAACAGGCCGGTGTGCAGCATACCTCCCCGGCCGTGCTGGAGGCCCTGGCGGCCGGCAACCGGGCTTATGAAGAAAAGTTCGGCTACATCTTTATCGTTTGCGCCACAGGCAAGACCGCCGAAGAAATGCTGCACCTCCTGCAGGCCCGCCTGCCCAACGACCCCGAAACGGAAATCGCCATCGCCGCCGGGGAACAAAACAAGATCACCCTTATCCGGTTACAAAAACTACTCGCATCATGAGCCAGATCACATCGCATATCCTCGATACCAGCCATGGCAAACCCGCCTCTGGCGTTACGGTTGTCCTGTACCGGCAGCATGAAAGGAAATGGGAGGAGCTGGCCCGCGGCGTTACCGACAACGACGGGCGGGTAAAAGAGCTGCTCGGCAAGGAAGCCGTCCTTTCTTTCGGTGCGTACAAAATGAAGTTCCTGACCAAAGCCTATTTCGACCTGTACGGCCTCTCCTCCTTCTATCCTTACGTGGAGATTGTTTTTGAAATTACCAGCGGCGAGCACTATCATATTCCTTTGTTGTTAAGCCCGTACGGGTATACAACGTACAGGGGAAGCTAAATGACCCATCACGTTTTAAACACCAACCAGCATGAAACTTTCCATACCATCCGGAGAAAAGGAAGGATTGCTCAACGACCTTCGCACCGCCAACCTGCGCTTCCAGCAAACCTATCCCGGCGACCGGCCCGACCGCCAGCCTGTACATACCGTGTACGGAGGCGCCAACCTGTTTCATTCCGACACCTGTATCCGCATGGGTGAGATCGCCCTGCGCAGCCTGCAAAGCTATGCCCCCAACTTTGCCGTGCTGGCCCGCGTGCTCCAGCTGAAGGGCTATGAGACCCTTCCGCAAACGGAAAAGGACATTGAAGTCCTGACGCGCAAGCTGGATGTCCTAAGCGAAGAAGATCGGCGCGGCGAGCCCGCCTGGCTAGCCTATTCGGTCTATAAAAAGATTATTGCCAAGCTTCAGAAAGAAGCCGTGGAAGACTTCCGCATCGACTTCGAGGACGGTTTTGGCAACCGCCCCGACGACGAAGAAGATGCCACCGCCCTGGCGGCAGCCCGCGAGCTGGCAAAAGGCATGCAGGAGGGTACCATTTCGCCCTTTATCGGCATCCGCATCAAGCCTTTTACCGAGGACCTGAAGCAGCGCGGCGTCCGCACCCTCGACCTGTTCCTGACCACCCTGCTGGAGGCTACCGGCGGCAAGCTGCCCCACAACTTCGTGGTGATGCTCCCCAAGGTGACCATACCCGAACAAATGCAGACGTTGGTACGCCTGTTCGGGATCATCGAGCGCGAAAACGGATTGCCCCACGGCAGCCTGAAGATGGAAACCATGGTGGAAGCCACCCAGATCATCATGGACGACGAAGGGCGCAACCCGCTGATGAAGATTATCCGGGCGGGAGAAGGGCGCTGCATCGCCGCCCACTTCGGCACTTATGACTATACGGCCTCCTGCGGCATCACCGCCCGCTACCAGACCATGGCCCACCCGGTCTGCGATTTCGCCCACCACATGACCAAGGTCGCCCTGGGCGGCACCGGCATCTTTATATCCGACGGCGCCACCAACGTCATCCCCGTGGCGCCGCACCGGGGCGACCACCTGACCTATGAGCAGTTGCAGGAAAACCGCCAGTCGGTGCACCATGCCTGGCGCGTCGGCTTCGACCACACGATGCACTCGCTGGTGAACGGCCTGTACCAGGGCTGGGACCTCAACCCTGCCCAGCTACCCATGCGGTATGCCGCCACCTACAATTTCTTTTTGAGCTCGTACGGGGAGGCGGTGCACCGCCTTAAAACCTTCGTGGAGCGGTCGGCCATCTCCACCCTGACCGGCGATATTTTCGATGATGCCGCTACCGGCCAGGGGTTGCTCAACTTCTTTTTGAAAGCCCTGAACTGCGGCGCCGTGACCGAGGAGGAGGTGCTGGTGACCGGCCTGACGCTGGAGGAGATCCGCAGCCGCTCGTTCTACCGGATCCTGGAAGGCCGGCGGAAGGGAAAAGATTAGGCTTCAATGCTTAGTTTTCAGTATCTTAGATGCTGAGTGGGGGGGCTGAAGGCCTCTTTTCAAGAGTATTTCGTTCAACGATAAATTAAGCGCTATGATTTTAAAGGCCATTGGCAGGTTCGTTGCCCGCGTGGTTTCCAATATATTCCGCCTCGATAAAGTAGTAATGTTCATCCTGAGCTTCCTGATGACGGCCACCGCTGCCATGGCAGAGGAAAAGGCCCGGGCAAGGGAAGAGGCCGTACGGGTTGAAGAACAGGTGGCCGTACCACCGGCCACGGTGGCAACTGCCCCGGCAGCCGCTACAGTAAAGGCGCCTCAAACAGCCCTGCCCTATAAGCCTACTTATGCTTCCCGCTTCGAGATCGGTGATCAGGGCCATGCCCAGAAAGTGCTGGAGGTATATAAAGACTACGAGAACAATTCCCTGGACGGGCGCCTGTTTGCGACTTCCCTGGAGGTACAGTATCCCGAAGGGTTTTCGGTCAAGGGCCGCGACGAGGTGCTGGCCCGGATGCGGGAGGAGCGGAGCGGTCTTGCCAGCATAAAAAATACCATCGGTACCGTGCTTGCCTTCCAAAGCCCGGGACGGCCGGAAAGCTGGGTGTCGGTCTGGGCACGTTCGGAAGCCGTGGGCCGGGATGGCGTTAAAACGCGTTCTTCCGTGAATGAGATCTGGCGCATTAATAAAGACGGTTTGATCGATTTCATGCGTCGCTACGATTCCAACCACCAGGGATAACCGCGTTTTAAATTTTTCGGTTATGGATCCATGTTAGTGCGATAAAATTTGCAGACAGCCGGTAAAAAAAACACATGCTTTTCTGAAAATAATAAAGGCCGCTTCCATCGAAGCGGCCTTATTTATGGAACGTACCAGGCTGTATGCATTCCGTTCTTTTTCGGGAGCGGCAAGGGGTGCCGAAGGTGCTCTCCATTTCCTTATCCGGTTTTTCTTTCTGTTCGTCCTCCCAGGTTCGGGTTGAGGTGGATGGCCTGGCTGAACAGGTCGCCGATGGCTTTGGGCTCTTCGCAGATCCGGTCTTTCGGACCTTCGGTCTTCCGTTGGGCATCGATGGTATCTTTCCACCGCAGGTAGGCTTCATGGCGCTCCTGGCGGTAGCGTTCCAGCAGGTCCATTAACTGATAATGGTACAGCAGGCTTTTGATCTTGCCGTAATGGCCCGCCTTTGCCCGTTCGAAGAACAGGATCAGGTCTTCGAGGCTCAGGTGGTCTTCGTAGGCAGACAGCATCAGGTCGCAGGCCAGGGCGCTCATCTTGGTGTCGGACAGCTTTTTGGCCTTAGGCAACGGGAGCGCCAGGCAAAAGGCACGAACAATCATCAGCACCAGGTGGTGGATGCGCTTGCTGCCGTTTTGGGCAATCAGCTGCGGCAGGCGGTCTTCCGGAGAAATGGCCAGCAGCCGGTCGAACAGGATGACCCCGTCCTTCTGGTATTGCTGCAGCACCAGGTGGGTAATGATCTCGTATTCCAGAGGGTTGACAAACTTTTTGGTCACCCGCTTTACGGCCGGAATATCGGATATGCCTTCTGCCGGCTGGGGCAACCCGGGGGCAGTATTATAATTAATATTTGCAATCACTATATCTATCGGTTTAAAGGTGAAAAATGTGCATGGACAATGGACACTGGGCAATGGTCAAGGATCATTGGTATGGGGTGAAATAATTTCGTATGGTTAAGAGCCGAATGATCCATGACCATTGCCCGATGTCCCCTGTCCTTTCCCGCACTCAACTGGCCTTGGCGTAGCGGCGGCGCATCAACTGCAGGCGTTGGTACAGGCTGCCGATCACCAGCGGCGTATTGCCGATGGCGGGGTCGGCCTCGTGCCATTCCTGGTTGCTGTCCATGATGTACAGCCGGCCGTCGGGACTGGTGCAAACGCCCCAGGCACGGAACGGAAAGCTGTGCGGGGTGGTTTTGATCTCGATGGCGGTATCGAAATAGAGGTATTCATTTCCTGCCAGTTCCCGGATCGTCTCGATGCATTCCTGAAAAATGTCTTGTGTCATTTGGATAGAGTTATTCTGTAAGTCGATTTCGATGTTTTGAGGGCTCCTTCCAGCACTTCGCCGGTTTCGGGGTCCACGGCCATGCGGCCGGGGCTGAGGTGCCGGAGCTTTTCTTCCTGTTGCCGTTTTTGTTCCTGCAGGTGCCGGATCTGTTCGTCCAGCGACCGCCAGGTGCCGTCCTTTGAATAGTCGTAGAGCACGCCGGCTTCGCAGGTTTCCAGCTTGGCGCCGGAGGCGGTCCGCAGGTGGCCGTGGTGCTTCAGCAGTTCGTCGCGCAGGAACGATACAAAGCGTTCGTCTTTGCGCACCTGCCGGGCAAATTCCTCCATGACGGCCAGGGCTTCCGCCACCTGGAAGACGCTGCCGTCTTCCAGTACCTTGTCCACCGACTGGGTGGCCAGGGCGGCGATCTGCCCCTTGGTCAGGCCCGCGGATAAAAAGGGCAGCGGGTTAGGCTGCATTAAGGGTCTTGCCATTGATCTGGTTTCTACGGTTAGCAATCAGCTGCTGCAGCAGCGGGTTTACGTCCACGTCGGTCTTGTAGCGGTTGTACAGTTCCACCAGTTCTTTTTGGGTGGTGCATTTCTGTACGCGGCTGTGCCACTCGCTGCCCGGGGCCGTGTTAAGGGCTTCCTCGCCGGTTTCGCACCACTGGGCAATCTGGCGGCCGGTTTCCTCGCTCGGCATGAATGCCGGCTTGCCCATGAACAGGCCCGTACGGTCCTTGCTGGCAAGGGCGTGGTGGCTCATGTCCATTTCCAGGTTGATGGTCAGTTCGTATTCAAAGCCCTCGCGGGTGACTTCCCGTAAACCGGCCTTTTCCACTTTTACCTTGCCGTTATTGTCCTTGATCATTTCGTAGTCCTGCTTGCGCCGAACGGTGGTGATGATATGGGCCGGGCTTTGGATGATGGCGTCGATAAAGGCCTGGTGACGGGGCGTTACTTTTGCCCAGTCCTGGTATTTGCCGCCCAGGCTTTCCACGATCTCCAGACAGCCGCCCTTGCCGTCCCACTCGTGCGAGATGCTGTCGACAATGATCACTTCCATGCCCGCTTTTTCACAGGTCTTGATGGCCTCGATGTATTTCTCGGGCGGGAAGGGGGCGGTGATGGGCAGCACGTTGAAGTCGCCCAGGTGGGCATAGAGGTCGGCGCTGCTGTTTTCAGAGTCGATGATGGCTATCTTGCTCCAGTCGCCGCAGATGCCTTTGGCAATCAGCAGGGCGGAGAAGGTTTTGCCGCCGCCGGATACGGCCGACAGGCCGAGGCGGATCTTTGCTTTCTTACGGGTTGCTTTTCTTAATTCCATTGTTTATCGTATTTAATCGTACTCAATTGGGGGGGAAGAGGGGGAGCGCTCTTCCGTCAGGCGGCCTGGCCGTAGCCGTCGGGCAGCAGCAGGCCGGCGATATAGCGGACGGCCGCTTCCTCGATCTCTTCCAGGTTGCCGGTCACTTCCAGCACGGCCTTGATGTCGGTGCCGTTCCACTTCACAAAGTCAATGTCCACCGCGTAGCGGTCCCGGATGTCGAGACTGCGGACGTCGGGCTGGCAATAGCCGATGCCTTCCACCAGCAGGTCGCCCACGTGCTCGGTGACGATCTGCAGGTTCCGAACCACCTTATGCTTCAGCGGATACGTGAAGCAAAACTCTTTTTTCACTTTTGGTACCATAGCTTGAAATTGTGAATTCTTTTCCTAAATTTGTGAAGGATAAAGTTACGAATTTTCACATTATCCACATAGTTTTCACAAAATTATTCACAATTTATTTACCGTTATGATCAGCGCTCATAATCTCAAGGAAATCAGGCAGTTGTACAACCTGACCCAGGAAGAGTTCGCCCAGTCCCTGGGCATCACGCGGGAATTGATCAATAAAATGGAGAAGGGCAAGTGCCCGGTCAGCCGCCAGACCTCCCTGCTGCTCCAGAAATTCCTGGAGGAGCGCCGCCAACGTGAAGAATTTTCACACGAAGCCACCCTCATCGGCCAGGCAGCCGCCGACCCTGCCGCTTCCGTGCCCTACCACCTGCAGCGGCGCGAGCAGAAAAATGAAGCGGCCCCGCCCATGGCGCCCCTGGTGGGTATCAAGGCCCAGGCAGGCTATATTAAAGGATTCGAACAGGTGGATTTCCTCGATTCGCTGGAAAAGTTCTCCCTGCCCCCCGGCGTCAAGGCCGGCGGTGCCCAGTGGAGCTATTTTGAAGTGGAAGGCGACAGCATGGAGCCCACCTTTTCCGACGGCGATATCCTGCTGGCCAGCATGGTCCATGCGGAGGACTGGCAGGAGATCAAGAACTTTTATGTGTATGTGATCCTGACCGCCGACCGCCTGATGGTGAAGCGGGTGTACCGCAAGTCGCCGGAAGAATGGGTGCTGATCAGCGATAACGACGAAGTGTACCCCCAAAAGCTGCTGCCGGTGCACCAGGTCCGGGAAGTCTGGGTGTTTCGCCGCCATATCAAGGCCAAGGCCCCCGTCCCGAAAATGTTCGAGATCCAGGTATAAGAAAGGGATAAGGCCCGGATGGGCGGAAAATAGCCGTGGGAAAGGAGCGATTTTGCCCAATTTTAAAATCGGAACCTCTTATTTAATCTTTCCTACTTATTTTTATCCGCTTATTACCATATTCGCTTATGCCTTCAAATGCAAACCGGCAGTTTTTAGACTTTGAAAAGCCTATTAAGGATTTAATAGACGAGATCGAGCGCCTGAAACATAATGCCGAACAAAAGAAGATCGATTATTCGCAAACCATAGAGCAGCTGGAGCAAAAGATCCTGGAGAAACGCAAGGACGTGACCCGCAACCTGACCAGCTGGCAGCGGGTGCAGCTCAGCCGCCACCCCGATCGTCCCTATACCCTGAAGTACATCGACAAGATGACCACCAACTTCCTGGAGCTGTACGGCGACCGCAACGTCAAGGACGACAAAGCCATGGTAGGCGGCTTCTGCATGCTGGACGGCCAGACCGTGATGGTGATCGGGCAGCAGAAAGGGATCAACACCAAGATGCGGCAAATGCGCAACTTCGGCATGCCCAACCCCGAAGGCTACCGCAAGGCGCTCCGCCTGATGAAGCTGGCCGAAAAGTTCAACAAACCGATCATTACCCTCATCGATACGCCGGGCGCCTTCCCGGGCCTGGAGGCCGAGGAACGCGGCCAGGGTGAAGCCATTGCCCGCAACATTTACGAAATGATCCGCCTGAAAGTGCCGGTGATCTGCGTCATCATCGGCGAAGGCGCCTCCGGAGGCGCCCTCGGCATCGGCGTGGGCGACAGGGTGTTCATGATGGAAAATACCTGGTACACCGTGATCTCCCCGGAAAGCTGCAGCTCTATCCTGTGGCGTACCTGGGAGAAAAAAGAGATTGCCGCCGAGCAGCTCCGCCTGACCGCCAACCACATGCAAAGCTTTGGCCTCATCGACGGCATCATTCCCGAGCCCGATGGCGGCGCCCATTGGGACTATGCCCAGGCGGCCCAGATGCTGAAAGACTACCTGGTGCCGGTGCTGCAGGACCTGCAAAAGATTCCGGCCGAAGAGCGCGTCAGCCGCCGCATCGAGAAGTTCGGCAAAATGGGCTTCTGGGAAGAAACGGCGCAATAGTTTGTAGTTGCCAGTTTGGGGTTTGTAGTTGGCGTAAATCATCAAAACTTTACGACAGGCAGCGGCATGCGCTTGCTTCGATTCTGAAGGTTAATCGCTGTCGGCACGGCAACTACAAACCACAAACCGCAAACTACCAACCGATTTTCTTCTTTTTCTTCACGATTTCAAATAGCTTCGCGGCCGAAATTGTCAACCGCAAATTTGTAAATCTAAATCAAACGATCGTTCATGTCTTTACGGGAGCAACTGCGTGGAACTGGTGTGGCCCTGGTAACACCCTTCTCAACGGATCATTCAGTCGATTATCCGGCATTGGAAAAGCTGATCAATTTTGTCATCGAGGGTGGCGTGCAATACGTAGTGTCCCTGGGCACCACCGGCGAAACCCCGGTGTTAAGCAAGGAAGAGAAACTGGAGATCTTCAATTTTACCCATAGCGTAGTTGCCGGCCGGGTTCCAATTGTGCTCGGTGTGGGCGGAAACCATACCCAGGGCGTAATCCGGGAGATCAACAGCTTCCCGCTGGAGAAAGCTGTAGCCATCCTGTCGGCCAGCCCCTATTACAACAAACCTTCCCAGGAAGGCATTTACCAGCACTACAAGGCCCTGGCAGCCGCCAGCCCCCTGCCGATCATCCTGTACAATGTTCCCGGCCGCACCGGCAGCAACATTGCCGCCCCGACCGCCCTGCGGCTGGCCGAGCTGGACAATATTGCGGGCATCAAGGAAGCCAGCGGCAACATGGTCCAGTGCATGCACATCCTGCGCGACAAGCCCAAAGACTTCCTGGTGACCAGCGGCGACGACCACGTGACCCTGCCCCTGATCGCCTGCGGCATGGACGGCGTGATCTCGGTAGCGGCCAACTGTTTCCCCAAAGACTTCAGCCGCATGGTCAACCTGGCGCTGGAAGGCAACTTTGATGCGGCCAAACCCCTGCATTTCAAGCTCCTGGAAGGATACGACCTGCTGTTCGCGGAAAACAACCCCGCCGGCGTCAAAGCATTCCTGGCCGAGCTTGGCCTCATCAGCAACCACCTGCGCCTGCCCCTCGTTCCCCTGAGCGACCCCATTCAGCAGCAGGTGAAAAAATATTGTGCTACCCTGTAAGGAGTTTACGGGTTTACAAGTTTACAGGTTCACGGGTTCCTTTCGGACAGTGACAGTTATTAAAAGGTAAAAGGTCCCGGAGTATACGTATACTCCGGGACCTTTTACCTTTTATATATGGTGTTCCTTCCTGGTTTCCCCACTTAACCAATTCCCTGGTTTACAATCCCGGCAGGAAGATATGAAAGGTGGTGCCTTTGTTCACTGCGCTGCTGACGGTAATGATCCCGTCGTGGTTTTCCACGATCTTCCTGCAGAGGGTCAGCCCGATGCCGGTGCCGCCGTATTTGTCCTTGGTATGGAGGCGTTGAAACAGGCCGAAAACCTTTTCCGCGTATTTCTGGTCGAACCCGATGCCGTTGTCGGAAAAGCTGAGTTTTACATAGTGGGAGTGGAGCCGGGGGGCGGGGAGGGCTTCGGGGAGTTCGGCGGCCTGCACCAGTTGGCAGGAAAGTACTATATGGGGCGCCTGGTGGGGATTGCGGTACTTCAGGGAATTACTGATGAGGTTTTCAAACAGTTGGAACAATTGAAAGTGGATGCCGCTGACCACCGGCAGGTGCTCGTATTCGAGGGTGCCCTGGTGTTCTTCCAGCAGTTCTTTCATGTTGAGCTTGATCTCTTCCAGCACTTCCATCAGGTCTACCGGCTTCAGCTGCCGCTCACCCAGGCCGATCTGGGTGTACACCAGCAGGTCGTCGAGCAACAACTGCATATAACCTGCCGAGGTTTCTATGCGCCCGGCCAGCTGCCGGGTCGGGCCGCTGATAGCCTGGTCGAATAAGATGGCGCTGTTGAACGACCGGATCTTCCGCAGCGGTTCCCTCAGGTCGTGGCTGGAAATGAAATTAAAGGAGAGCAGTTCCTCGGCCGACTTTTCCAGCTCTTTATTTTTATGGGCAAGCTCCTTGTTTTTCTCCTGCAATTCGGCAGAGTAGCGGTTGGACAACTTCAGCCGGTAGCCGATCCGGTAATACGAATAGGCCAGGGCAAAGAGCGTGAGGATCAGCAGGGACAATACGGCCAGGGGGGTGCGGTACACATATTTGTTCTTGGTGGCTTCCCGCAGCCGGAGCACATTGTCTTCGGTCTGCATCATAAAGTCTATTTGCCAGCGGAGCCGTTCCATGACCTCCTTGCCGGTGACCAGGTGTACGACCAGTTGGCCGCTGTCCCGCCGGGTCAGGAAGGTCCTCAATGCCAGGTCAAGGATCGAGAAGCGCCGGTTCACCAGCTCTTCCAGGTTGGCCAGGTTTTCTTCCTGGAAGGGATTGTCCCTGATGAGTTGCCGTAATTCCAGCAGCTCGCTTTTAACCTCCTCCTGGGCTCTTTCCTTGGGCGGCAGGAAGGTCTGGTCCCAGGTCAGCAGGAATGCCCGCTGGCAGGCCTCCACCTCCCGAAGGTTCGACAGCGTTTGTTCCAGTTTTAGTTTGACCGAGGTGGAATGGGCTACCCGCTGGTAGGATTGGATGAGGTCGTGTATGCCCAGGAACAATAAGGACGTGAGCAGCACCAGTGCCACGGAAAGCGCAATCAGGATCGATCTTTCAGCCCGTGCCGATAATTGCATACAAACAGCTTTAAAGAAGCATCAGCATAAGCAGCAATCGTGTGGGTGTTCGTTCACGGGGGGATGATCCGGTCAGAGCTCGTAGGTGACGCCTTCCAGGGCCAGTTCGGTATTGGGAAACACTTCGCGGGCTTCGGACAGGAAGGCTTCCAGGGTGCTGTATTTCGAGCTGAAGTGCCCGATCAGCAGTTTGCCCACCCCGGCTTTCTGGGCAATCATCCCTGCCTGTTTGGTGGTGGAGTGGAACCGCTCGATGGCCCGTTCCCGCATGCTGTCCAGGTAGGTGGTCTCGTGGTAGATGCAGTCAAAACCCTGGATGTGCTCGATAATGGATTCGTCGTAACGGGTGTCGGCGCAGAACGCGTAGCTCTTGCCTTTTTCGGGCGGGGCGGTGACCATATCGTTTTTGATGGTTTCGCCTTTGGGCGTTATATAGTCGAGGCCGTTTTGCAGGCTGCTGTAAAAGGTCAGGGGTATCTGGAACTTCCTCGCCTTGTCGGCCAGGATCTTCCGCTTACTGATCTTTTCTTCAAAGGTAAAGCCAAAGCACTGGATGCGGTGCGAGGTGCGGAAGCACCGGATGCGGATCTTGTCATTGTCCACCAGCACGGCATTTTCGGTAACCGCATGAAAATAAAGAGGGTAGGGCAGGTAGGTTTCGGCCATCTGCAGCTGGATCTCGATAATCTGCTGCAGGGCCTGCGGGCCGTACACGTGCAGCTCCTGCTTGTGCGACAACAGGCCGAAGGTATTGAGCAGGCCTACCAGGCCAAAATAATGATCGCCATGCAGGTGCGAGATGAAAATGTGGGAGATCTTACCGCGGCGGACCTTGTATTTGATCATCTGGATCTGCGTGCCTTCGCCACAGTCGACCAGGTAGTTAGTGCCGTCGTGGGTGACTACCTGGCTGGTCGGGTGGCGGTTAAAAGCCGGAACTGCTGAGTTATTGCCTAATATGGTTACCGATAACATAAAGTAAATTTATTACAAAGCCAATTACGAAAAAGCGTCCAATGTTTGCTCGATTTGCGCCCGGTAACTGCTGCCGAACAGCAACAGGTGAATCAACAAGGGATACAGGTTACAAACGGCCCACTGGTCCCGGTAATTCCGGGGCAGCGGGAAGTAATGCTGGTAAGCATCATAAAACTCCGGGCCAAACCCGCCGAACAGGGTGGTCATGGCCAGGTCGGCGGAGCGGTGGCCGAAGGATACGGCCGGGTCGATCAGCACCGGCTCCGAACGGTGGTTACAGATAAAATTGCCGCTCCACAGGTCGCCATGGAGCAGGGAGGGCTTTTCCGGTTCGAAAATGTCCTGCAGGCGCCCATAGAGGCGGTCCAGCTGGTCGAGGTGCCCCTGCTGCAGCAGGCCCAGCCGGTAACAGTCCCGGGCCAGGGGCCACAGCCGGTGGCGGGTAAAAAAGGTGCACCAGTCCGCTTCCTGTTGGTTGCATTGCGGCACGCTGCCCATGAAGTTGTCTTCCTCCAGCCCGAAGGCGTCGGCGCTGACGGCATGCAGCTGGGCGAGTTGCCTGCCGAACTGGCGCCAGAAGGCCGGGGTCCGGGGGCCCTCTTCCACCCATTCCAGCAGCAGTACCTGGTGGGCGCCGGTAACGGCCGCATCGAGCACGGCAGGAACGGACACTACCTGTTGCCGGCCGAGCAGTTGCAGCCCGGCTTTTTCTTTCTGGAACAAGAGCGGGAAATGGGTGGCCGTGTTGAGCTTGCAGAACAGCTTCCTGCCTTCGGGCAGGCGCAGCTGGAAGGCCTGGTTGATCGAGCCGCCGTTTATGGGGATAAACTGCCGGGAATCAAGGGGTTGCTGCAACAAGCGGGACAGGTGGTCCCGTACGCCGGCAGGGATCATAAGGTGCGTTTAACCTTGAAAGTCTTCGTCATTCAGCAACTCCCGCTCAATCTCTTCCATCTGGACGATATCCCAGGCCTCGCTTTCGGTAGGGGTCACGTTCATCAGCTCGAGCAGCTCGGTCTGGTCCAGGAAGGCTTCCACCTCGGGCGGCAGCTCACAGATCACAAAGGAAGCGTTCTCCTCGTAGAAGCGTTGCTGGAGCTTCACCACCGTTTCGGCGGCAGCCTCATCCATGCTCTGCACGTCTTTAAAATTCATCACTACATTTGGAAGGCCGGATTGCAAAATTGGTGTAACTTGTTGGTACAGGTCAGCGGCCAAATTGGCAGACAGGTGCGGCGTAACGACCCAAATGACATGGAATTTTTCTTTGGTATCAGTTTTGACTTCCATAGATAAAGCGAATAGGGATGCGTAAAAAGGTTAACAAGTTCTGTGAACCCTGCTCAAAAATATTCGTTATTATTGTATTAAAGCAACAAATTTAAAATGGATAATAATTTTTCCTCACAAGTAAAAGAAATCATCTCGTTCAGTCGCGAGGAAGCCTTGCGGTTGGGGAATGATTTTATCGGTACGGAGCATTTGCTTCTGGGCTTGATTCGTGAGGGTGACAATACTGCGGTTCGTATTCTGAAAAGCTTTAACGTTGACCTGTATGAGTTAAGAAAAGAGGTGGAACTGGCTGTCAAAGACAAAACGGGTAAAAATATTGCCAACATCAACAGTTTGCCGCTTACCAAACAAGCAGAAAAGGTGATCCGGGTCACGGTATTAGAAGCCAAAGCCTTGAAAAGCCCTACAGTGGAAACCGAGCATTTGATGCTTTCCATACTGAAGAACAAAGAAAACATAGCTACTCAAATTTTAAATCAATTCGACGTGGACTACGATTTATTCAGGCAGGAACTGGGCATGGTCAAGTCAAACGACGTACGTGCCGAATATCAGGAAGAGGGTGATGATTTTGACGATGATGAAAAGAAATACTCGCAACAAAAAGCCAAACAGGCCGGTGCTACCAAAAGCAAGACCCCTGTGTTGGACAACTTCGGCCGCGACATCACCAAGCTCGCCGAAACCGGTACCCTCGATCCCATCGTAGGCCGGGAGTCGGAAATCGAACGGGTGTCGCAGATCCTCTCGCGCCGCAAAAAGAACAACCCCATCCTTATCGGGGAACCCGGCGTGGGTAAGACCGCCATCGTGGAAGGCCTGGCCCTGCGCATCGTGCAGCGGAAGGTATCCCGGGTGTTGTTCGACAAACGGGTGATCTCCCTGGACCTGGCGGCCCTGGTGGCCGGTACCAAGTACCGCGGCCAGTTTGAAGAACGCATGAAGGCGATTATGAACGAGCTGGAAAAGAACCGCGACGTGATCCTGTTCATCGACGAGATCCATACCATCGTGGGCGCCGGCGGCGCCAGCGGTTCGCTCGATGCCTCCAACATCTTCAAGCCCGCCCTGGCCCGTGGCGAGCTCCAGTGCATCGGCGCCTCTACCCTGGACGAGTACCGCATGTACATCGAAAAGGATGGTGCCCTTGACCGCCGCTTCCAGAAGGTGATGGTGGATCCCCCGAGCGTGGACGATACCATCCTCATCCTCAACAACATCAAAACGAAGTACGAAGAATACCACAACGTGATCTACGACCAGGAAGCCATCGACGCCTGCGTAAAGCTCAGCGACCGGTACATCACCGACCGCCTGCTGCCCGACAAGGCCATCGACGTGATGGACGAAGTGGGCGCCCGGGTGCACCTGAAGAACATTAACGTTCCCCAAAACATCCTGGAGCTGGAAAAGAAGATCGAAGACATCAAGGTGGAAAAGAACCGCGTGGTGAAAAGCCAGAAGTTTGAAGAGGCCGCTGCCCTGCGGGATACCGAAAAACGCCTGGGCGAAGAGCTCGAAAAAGCCAAGGCCCAGTGGGAAGAGGAAAGCAAACACAAGCGTTATCCCATCGGGGAAGAAGAGATCGCCGAAGTGATCAGCATGATGACCGGCATCCCCGTAAAACGGATGGTGGAAGCCGAGACCGAGAAGCTGCGCAAGATGTCCGCCGAAATGAGCGGCATGGTGGTTGGGCAGAACGAGGCCATCCAAAAGGTGGTCAAAGCCATCCAGCGCAACCGCGTCGGCCTGAAGGATCCCAAAAAGCCTATCGGCACCTTTATCTTCCTCGGACCTACCGGGGTGGGTAAAACCGAGCTGGCCCGCGCCCTGGCCCGCTACATGTTCGATACAGAGGATGCCCTCATCCGCATCGACATGAGCGAATACATGGAGAAATTCACCGTTAGCCGCCTGATCGGTGCGCCTCCCGGATACGTAGGTTACGAAGAAGGGGGCCAGCTGACCGAACGGGTACGCCGCAAACCCTACAGCGTGATCCTGCTGGACGAGATCGAAAAGGCCCACCCCGACATCTACAACATCCTGTTGCAGGTGCTCGACGACGGCCAGCTGACCGACGGCCTGGGCCGCAAGGTGGATTTTAAGAACACCATGATCATCATGACCTCCAACATTGGCGTACGCCAGCTGAAGGACTTTGGTGAAGGCGTTGGGTTCGCCACCGCTTCGCGCATCCAGAATGCCGATGAAGCCAACAAGGCGGTGATCGAAAAGGCCCTGAAACGGACCTTCTCGCCCGAGTTCCTGAACCGGATCGACGATGTGATCATCTTCAACTCGCTGAACAAAGAGCACATCTTCGAGATCATCGACATCCTGATGAAGGGCGTGCTGAAGCGGCTGAACAACCTCGGCTTCAGCCTGGAACTGAGCCCGGAAGCCAAGGAGTTCATTGCCGATAAAGGCTACGACCAGCAGTTTGGCGCCCGCCCGCTGCACCGGGCGATCCAGAAATACCTGGAAGACCCGCTGGCGGAGGAAATCCTGAATATGAGCATCAAAACCGGCGATGTGCTGGTGGTGAATCTCGATAAGGAGGCTGGCAAGCTGACCTTTGAGCTGAAAAAGACCGTGACCGAAGAGTCGAAAGCATAATACCCGAAATATTTAACCAAAGGCTGTTGCTTGCAACAGCCTTTTTTTTGTTGTTTCATTTATTGTGTTCAATTTTGCGTTTGTTCATGGAAAACAAGAAAATAAATATCACCATTGACGGATGGTCGTCCTGCGGGAAGAGCACGATGGCCAAGCAGCTGGCAAAGATCCTGGGGTATATTTACGTGGATAGTGGCGCCATGTACCGCGCCATCACCCTGTATTTTTTGCGGAACCATATCGACTGGACCCACAGTAAGGACGTACGCAATGCCCTGAAGGAGATTTCCCTCCAGTTCCATTACAATCCTAAAAGCGAGAAGTCGGAAATGTACCTGAACGGGGAAAACGTGGAATACGTGATCCGCGACCTGGTGATTGCCGAAAAGGTCAGCGAGATCGCCGCCATTAAAGAAGTGCGGGATTATGCCGTGGCCCAGCAAAGAAGAATGGGGAAAGCCAAGGGCGTTGTAATGGACGGCCGGGATATCGGTACCGTGGTGTTCCCGGATGCCGAGTTGAAGATCTTTATGACGGCCGATAATGCCGTTCGGGTGGAACGCCGCTTCCAGGAACTGTACGAGAAGAATCCCAATATCACCATCGAGGAGGTAAAAGCCAACCTGGAGCTTCGGGATTATATCGATTCGCACCGCGACATCAGTCCCCTGCGCAAAGCCGACGATGCCTATATCCTGGACAATACCAACCTGACCCCGAAGGAGCAGCTCCAGAAATCCCTGAGGTGGGCCCAGCAGATCATAGCCAACGAGGAAAAGCTGCAGCCCGCAGGGTAGCTCCACCGTTGTAGAGGATTGTTCTCAGCTCATCCAACATATTTTCCTGACCGCCGGTGCCACAGCGCCGGCGGTTTTCTTTTTTGGCCTGGCATGATTTTTTTTAACAGGCACCTGCTTTACGCCGCCGGTTTTCCGGCGGCATTTTTTTTTCATTTTCCCGACTGCATTTTTTTCCCTTGCAGCAGTGGGTATATATTATAACCTTTTGTAAATCAATGGCCGGTTTTTAATAACCGGCCATTAGTGGTTTCCTGCCATTGTCATCACCTTCCTGCTTTCCATTTTCCCGTCTGCAGCGGCACCCGGTTTTACCGCTGTGCCGGTTTCCTGTTGCTCATTCGCGGGTAAAATCGGGGAAAATGGGGCGCAGAATAGCCGGAAAATGGGATGGAAAGGTCGGAATGCGGGCAAGGGGCCATTTATTGTAGAGGTTTATATACAATCTCTGCAGTAAGCGTCTGGGGGCGGTTGTGTAACTTGTTGATGCTGAGCTTAAAGCTCATCTGGCATAAAACTTATTTATATTAACACGAAACGCTCAGTTACCAATCCAACACTCATCCGATCTCCTGCCGATTAGCCACCATGATTGAAGTAGAGTACAACCTCTTTATTTCAGAATCAGAGATACTCCACCCTAGAAACAAGCCATTTTTTTTCACATTTTAATCTCTGAAAAATGAAAAATTTTTTATGCACTTTGTTCCTGCTTTGTTCTTTTGTTTCCTCCATGGCTCAACTGCGCATCAACGAAATTTATTCCAAGCCGGTGAACGGCGATGTGAATAAGGAGTTCTTCGAACTGGCGCTGGATCCCAATGCTCCCGCATCGGAAAATTCGGACGGCTATGTCTTCATGACCTACTTTGAAGACGCCACCGAAAAAGGCGTTTATGTCATCGATATGCCTTTTCGGGATATTGCCCCGGGCACCTTTATATTCGGTGCCGCAGGCCCCAGGTTTTCCAAGTACCAGGATAGCAAAACCTTTACCAGCACACCGGTAAACTGGAACGGCACCATTTCGTCCGGATGGGCCAAAAAATTCACTTTTAACGGCACCAGCTGGAGCGCTGGGCTGGATATGAAGAATAAGAATATCAATAACGTTTTTTCCAAGTCGCTTCCGGATCTGGGGTATAGCGACATGGTAGCGCTCCTGTTCAAAAAAGAGAGCGGGGGTATGGAGCTGATCGATGGCTTCATTGCTTCGGAAGCGGAAGACCGTTTTGAAGTGCCCGCTTATATCCAGGCCCTTCCCCCCCTGACTATTCCACTGGTCCGCTTCGAAATGCCCAATGAAAACGTAACCATCAACTTTGGTTCACTGGGTAGCGCCGAACTGTGGGCGGTTGCCGCTGCTGATTTTGCAGGCGACGAAGGGTATTATTTCTGCGGTTCCTGGGACCAGCCGGGATCCGGGCAATTCCTGACACCCAACTTTACCAACACCTCCCTGCAGGGCAATCCGCTGCAGGCCATTACCAATTGCTTCCCGGAAAGTAACAAGGTTACCTTCACGGAGGTATCGGGCCAGGTTAGCGCTTACCCGGTGACCGCCTCCCTGTATGAAGACCGGGACATGAACATGCAGTTAAGCGAAGGTGATGTAAAGTACTCCCAGATTGTCATGAAAAGACAAGGCCAGACCTACAGTATGAATAAACCGGTGGGTAACAACTTCATCCTGGTGCTGGATGGCTCAGGCCAGTGCTTCGACGATGTGATTCCTTTCTTCTGCGACCCGGCCATTGTCACCCCCGTCACCTTTATTTCCTTCAACGGCCTGCGCAAAGGCGCCAACGTAGAACTGAACTGGCAGACCGGCTCGGAAAGCAATAACAAAGGCTTTTACGTGGAACGCAAAAACGGCAGCGGCGAATGGGATCGCCTGGCGTTTGTTTCCAGCAAAGCTACCGGTGGTTCCAGCTCTTCCACCCTGTCTTACTCCTTCAATGATGCTAATAACGCCAGTGGCGTCACCCAATACCGCCTGCTGCAGGTAGATTACGATGGAAAGAGCGCCCACAGCTCCATCGTGTCGGTTCGTGGTCAGAGCCAGCAGGGAAGCACCGTGGTCTATCCCAACCCCAGCAGCAACGGATCCGTGAACGTCGTGTTCGACCAGGCCGTTACCCTGCGCAATGTGATCATAACCGATATGGTGGGCCGCGTGATCCAGCAATGGAAAAACTTTGGCAGCAGCAGCCTGCAGATCAACAACCTGAAGTCCGGCATGTACAATATCATGATTCAGAATATTCAAAGCGGAACACACACAGTTGAACGAGTGTCAGTAAACAGGTAACCAAGTACTCTTAGCGTTTTCAATCCGGAAAAGGGTGGCCATGAGCCGCCCTTTTTCTTTTGCAGCTGCCCGCAGGAGCAGAATGTGGTGGCCATTTCGGCCGGAATACTCCCCAATTCAACAAATTGTAGCGGAACAATGGAAAAATTGGCATTTCCCAACGGGACCATTTTTCGCAGCCGGCAGGTTTCTTTGGGGCAAATGGAGATTTAATCTGTTGATAACCTGTGGGTGGCGCCGGTGGCCCTGCCGGCCCGGCGGCTAAGCGTGGCTCCGGAAAAATACGGAGCGGGCAGGGGAAAAATCCTTAGAGGCCCCGCTGTACGGCAGGCGGAAAGCCCCTGCCAGAGGGAGGTGAGACCACCCTCTGGCAGGGGCTTGATTTTTGTGGCAAATCTATGTTATTAAAATGTTATTTATTAAATGCTGAGTTGTAGTGTTAATTGCTGTGTTCGGTAGATTTTTGGCACAAATTTTCTTTCAACATTAACAGAAACGCAAGCGTTTTTTCCCCAATTCCTTCCGATTCCTCTGATTTTCCGCAAATGATCGAAGTAGGGTTTTACTCCCTTTATTTCTGCATCAGCAATATTCAACTCCCTATTCGCTAACCTTTTTTTCACTGTTAAATCTCTGAAAGATGAAAAATTTTTTATTCTCTTTTGTTTTCCTGTGTGTGTCGATGATGGGTGCAGCCCAACTGCGCATCAATGAAGTGTATGTAAAGCCGGTAAACGGAGATGTGAACACCGAGTTTTTTGAACTGACCCTGGACCCCACTGAAACCTCTCCCGAAAACGCAGACAGTTACGCCCTGTTGGCTTTTTACAATACCGGGTCGGAGCAGGGCGCGTATTTGTTCGACATGCCCAACCGGAGTATCGCCCCCGGCTCCTTTTTATTTGCTGCAGCCGGTCCCCGGCTCTCCCGCTACCAGGACAGCCGGCAGTTTTCCAGCACTCCTCACCTCAACTGGAACCTGGCCCAGACCGCCACTTCCAGCGCCTCGGCCAAGAAGTTCGTGTACAACGGCAGCACCTGGGATGGGGGTGCCTCCCTGGCCGGCAAGAATGTGAACGACGTGTTCAGTAAAATGACTCCCATGGACGGGTTTGGCGACATGGTCGTACTGCTGTTCCGCAAGGACGGCTCCACCATGGACCTCGTGGATGGTTTTATCGCCTCCGAAGCCGAAGACCGCTTTGAAGTACCCGACTACCTGCAAAACCTCAATGACCTTTCCTTTCCGCTGCTGGTGGGCGGAGCCTCCAGCACCGTAAAGATCGAGTTTGACGAACTGGATGACTTCGAACTGGGTGCCGTTCCCATGGCCGACTTCATGAGCGAGGACGGCTACTACTTCTGCAGCTCCTGGGACCAGACCATCCCGGGCCAGTACCTGACGCCCAATGCCATCAACTCTTCCCTGGAGGGCGATCCGCTGCAGGCCATTACCAATTGTGGCATCGACAGCAACTTTGTGGAAGTGGCGGAAGTATCCGGGCAGGTAAGCCCTTACCCCATCACCGTTTCCCTGTACCTGGATAACAATAACGACCGGGTGCTGGACCTGAATAGCGGTGATACCAAGTATTCGCAGATCGTGATCAAAACCCAGTCAAGGATGTATAAAATGCCCAAACCGGCGGGCAACAACAACTTTATCCTGGTGCTGGACGGCCAGGGAAAATGTTTTGACGACATTATCCCCTTCTTCTGCGAACCCGAGATCGTAACACCGGTGACGTTGAAAAACTTTACGGCCGTGCGCCGGGGCGTGAACGTTGTTTTGGACTGGCAAACCGCCAGCGAAAGCAATAGCAGGGGCTTTTATATCCAGCGCCGGAAAGGAGCCGCCGACAACTGGGAAACCGTTGCCTTCGTGAACAGCAAGGCCCCGGGCGGCAACAGCACCTCCGACCTGGCATATACCTACAATGATGCCTATAATGCCGCGGGCGAAACCCAGTACCGCCTGCTGCAGGAAGATATCGACCGGAAACACCACTACAGCCCTGTGCTGTCGGTCCGCGGACTGGATCAGGCAGGAACGGCAACCGTATACCCCAACCCCAGCGGCAGTGGTACGGTGAATGTAGTGTTTGACCAGGCTGCCACCCTGCGCAATGTGATCGTCACCGACATGACGGGCCGCATGGTGCAGCAATGGAGGGGTATCCGCAACAACAGCCTGCAAATCAATAACCTCAAGGCCGGCCTGTACAACATTATGATCCAGGATGTACAAAGCGGTACTCAGGCAGTGGAACGGGTGGCCGTAACCGGCAACCGGTAATTTCTTCAGATGTGCAATAAAAAAGGGTGGCAGGTTGCCACCCTTTTTTTGAAACGCAGGTAATCCGGAAGAACTGCTGCCTCCGGCGATAAAGTTTATTTCTTCTGGGAGGGGATGTCCAGCAGGTCCACTTCGAATACCAGCACCGAGCCGGCCGGGATGGATCCTACTTCGTTCACCCCGTAACCCAGTTCCTGGGGAATATAGAGTTTGTACTTGGCGCCCTTCGACATTAATTGCAGCGCCTCGGTCCAGCCCTTGATAACACCGGTTACCGGGAAGGTGATGGGTTCGCCTCTTTTGTACGAATTGTCGAACTCGGTACCGTTGATCAGGGTGCCCACGTAATTCACGGTCACAGTATCGGTAATGCCGGGTTTGGAGCCTTCTCCTTCTTTCAGCACTTCGTATTGCAGGCCGCTGGCAGTGGTTTTTACCCCCGGCTTGGATTTATTCTGAGCCAGGAATTTTTCCCCGGCAGTGATATTACCCTTTGCTTTGGACTCCTGGGCCTGGTTGATGATGCTCATCATTACGCCATTGGCCTGCTGGTCGTTCAGCAGCGGGCTCTTTTTCACCATGACATCATTTATCGCTTTAGTAACCAGGGCGGTGTTGATATTGGTAATGCCCTGTTGTTTATAAAAGTTGGCGACGCTGATGCCGATGGCATAGCTGGCCGAATCGTTCAGGGTTTTCAGGGAGGTGACCGCACCGGCTTTGGCGGCGGCAGGTTTGGCAGCGGGTTTGGCAGCAGGTTTCTTGGCTTGTCCGAAAGCAACCAGGCCGGAACCCATCATCAGGACTACAAACAGTTTTTTCATTTTCTATGAATTAAGTGGTAAAAGTAAGACGCAATAAAGCGAGACCTGCCCCCTTTATTGTTTTCGGAAAAGTTATCGCATTCCGGTTGCTAAGATAAGTCCCAAATGCAGATGGCGGGCGCACCGGCGGCCGGGTACTAATAAAAAGGCCATAACCGGAGGTTATGGCCAGGAAATTATGCAGGAGGAAGTGCTTATTTCGGGTAAACGGTCTTTACTGCTTTAAGATCGTAGGTGGTAAAACCGGTCCAGCTGAGGCAAACCGCATTCATGACCGACTTGGAATCGGTGTCGGGCGTGCCTTCGATCCATTCGCCGGTAGCGCTGTTGGTGTGCGAAAACCCAATGATGTGGCCCAGCTCGTGGGTGATGGCAAATACCTTCATGGCATCGGCCAGGCTGTTTTTATACGTGTTGATCACCATGCGGTTGCCGGGGTTGCCGTAATAGTCGGGGTATCCTCCGGTAGCCACGGTCGAGGAAACCGAATAGGTGGTGGTGACTTTGGTAGTGGCACCGGTGGTGGTATTAATGCGGGTCATGTACACCCGGCTGCCGGTGGCATTCCAGTTGGCGATGGCTTTGTCCAGGGCGGTCAACCAGGCGGCAGGAACGGTAGCGTCAGCGTAGATTTTAATAGTATTGACTTTGGTAGGCGTGATCAGGTAAAAGTGCGAACGCTGGGTGGTGGCGCTGGGCGGGTTGGCGCCTTTGTCGCCGAAGCGTACCTGGGCGTCTTCCAGGCTTACATAAGCGTCCTCTTCCACTACAAATTGCTTTTCCGCTTCGTTGTACACAACGCTTTCAGCGGTAACGCCTAAAGACTCGGCTACGGACTGTTTCAGGGTAGCGATGTTCGTAGATGCGGCAGCGTTTTCGGCAGGGGCGGATACTTCTTCCTGGAAAGAAGATTTAGAACAAGATTGTAAGATCAGCAAAATAGCTACGGCCAAGGTTAAGGTGAATCTCTGCATCGGGCTAAGTTTTTTCGTTAGTAGAGCTAAGATAGAACTGCCTCTGCCATTTTCGGGAGTTATTCGGTAGAGCCCGGAAAACCTTCGGTGAACCCCTTCAATAGCATATGCTATAGTCGGGTAAATGCTGGGGTGGTTTCTTAAGTATTTGTTAATCAGTTCCTTGTTGTGGAGCGGGTTGAAGCGTAGGGATGGCGTTACCCATTGGGGTGGAAGGGGATTTTCGGCTAACCGTTACTGTAGAGCTTGTTTTACCCTCTTATGGACGAGTTCGCCTATGTATCGAAGTTAGGCCGAATGCAGCAGAGATACTGCAGGGCTTTTGCACGTTTCTCCGGTGGTTCGTATACATTTGACATCCACGGGAAACCGGTATCGGGTGAAGCGCCGGGCCCGGAAAAAATTTGAAGCTTATGAATGATTATAGCCGGACAGTCCAGGTACGGTGGTCGGACCTGGACCCTAACTTCCATATACGGCATTCGGTTTATTACGACTGGGGCGCATTTTGCCGGCTGGAGTTTTTCAACGATTTTGGCTTGACGGCCGGCGTATTGCAGCAATTGCACCTGGGGGTCATCCTGCTGCGGGAGGAATGTGTTTTCCGCCGGGAAATAAAATCCGGAGATAACGTCACCATTGACATGAAGCTCATCAAGGCGAAGCGCAACTATTCGCGTTGGAGTATCCAACACCATATTTATAAGAATGTGGATACGGTTTCCGCGGTGGTAACTGTTGAGGGTGCCTGGATTGATGCACGCCTTCGGAAGCTGATCAGTCCCCCCGACGAAGTGCTGCAGGCCTTTGCGCAGTTGCCGCTGGCCGAAAACTTTGAATGGCTCGACAAGCAAAAGCCATGAGGCAGGCTCATGGCTTTTGGGTGAAAACAGGTTTCCTATTCCCGCTGCAAGGGCAGTGATTATTCGGTGGCAGCAGCTGCCTCGGTTTCCATGCCTGCGTCCGTATCCGTGGCGGGGTCCGTTTCTTCCGTGAACGTTTCCGGTTCGGCTGTTAGCCCGGGATAGGTGAGGTTAATCGCCATCAGGTCGTAATCGGTAAAGCCGGTCCATTGCAGGCAAACCGAGTTCATGATCGATTCCGAATCGCGGTAGGGCGTGCCTTCGATCATGGTGCCGAAAGTGCCGTTGGTGTGGCTGAACCCGATGGTATGGCCCAGTTCATGGGTCAGGGCGAAGATCTTTTTGGATTCGGCCAATGAGTTGAAATAGGTATTAATAGTAATCCTGCGGCCCGCATTGCCGTAATAGTCCGGCAGGGCGCCGGTAGCGATGGTTCGGTAGTCCATGAAAGCGGCGGTTACCCGGGTGGTGGTGATGGTGGGGTAGGAGGTTCTTTCCATGTGCACCCCGCTGCCGGAGGCATTCCAGTTTTCAATTGCCTGGTCCAGCGCAGCGATCCAGGCCTGCGGCACCGTCCGGTCCACATAAATGGTGAGGGAGCCGATCTGTTCCGGGTCGACCAGGAAATAGCTGAGCATATGCTGGGTGCCATTTACCGCGGAGCGCAGCCCCATCCCTTTTGAGGTAAACCGCATCCGGGCATCCTCGAGCGATATATAGCTGTCCTCTTCAATCACAAACGCTTGCTTATCGGCTGCATAGACAACGGTTTCCATGGGCATGCCGGTTGCCTGGGCAATCGATTCCTTTAGCTGGGTAATATTGGGCGCCGCAGCAGCGGCTTCTTCGGCGACAGTTGACTTTTTGCAGGAACTGCAAAGAAGGAGCGAAGCCATTGCTGGCAGGACGAGTTTTCCCGGGAGATGTAATAAAGTCCGCATAGATGTGGTTTGAGGTTGAGGGGTGAATAAAATGAAGGTTACGAACTCAGCCATTTTGGCCGGATTTTGCCAAAAACGTATACTTCCAACGGAAATATTGTTTTCAGGTAAAAGAATTGATCGGGATCAATTTTATATAGTGGATGAGTCTAATAAGATGCCCCCAACAAGCCCAGCCTTCCTTTTGCGCAAAGGGATTCAAAGCCATACCGGTAAGGATATGGCTTTGAAGATCATCCCGTGACGGCAGCCGGCCTACTTAGGATAAATGGTCCGGACTGCTTTCAGGTCGTTCTTGGTAAAGCCATCCCAGCTGCGGACCACCGAATTCATCACTGAATTGGGGTCGAGTTGGGGGGTGCCTTCCACGAGCTCACCGGCAGTGCCATTGGTATGCGCAAAACCAATGGTGTGCCCCAGTTCATGGGTGATGGCAAAGACCTTTTTGGAACTCGTCAGGCTGTTTTGGTACGTGTTGATCGTAATCCTCCGTCCCGGGTTGCCATAGTAATCGGGGTAGGCGGCAGAAGCAATGGTGCTGGACTGCGCATACGTAGCCGACACGATGGTAGTGGCGGTGGAGGCCGACCATACCCGCTTCATTTTTACCATGCTGCCTGCATCGTTCCAGTGTTCGATCGCATCTTCCAACGCCCTTTTCCAGGCACCGGGCACCGACGCATCCACATAAATTCTGATGGTGCTTTCCTTGGGAGGAGCGATCAGGAAATAATGCGCCATCTGGGTAGTGCCGTTGACGCCGCTTGGCGGGGCTGCGCCCTTGTCGCCAAACCGCAAGACGGCATCCTCCAGGGTGACGTAACTGTCCTCCTCCACCACGAATTGCTTTTCCCGGGCGTTGTACACCACCTTGTCCGGGGTGGTGTACAACGCCTGCGCTACGGATTGCTGCAGGGCGGCAATGTCATGACTTTCGGTTGCGGGTGTTTGTTCGGGGATGTCCGACCGTTTACAGGATCGGAAAATCAATAACAGGGCACAAGCCACCGTTAAGGTTAGCATGATTCTTCGCATAGGATTTTTGTTTTAATAAGCGAATTGGGATTTCAATAAGGGATTTCACCGCTGGCTCAGCAATTTTTCAGCCTAAGTGATAAGCGGGCCAGAAAACGGGTGGAAACTTGATGCTGATCAAAAAAACCGGGCAGGAAGGGAAAACCGTATCGCTGCGGCTAGGTGGATTTGCGTAACCGCCGAACCGGGAATTTTCGCGTCCGGCGCTTAAGGGTGGCCGGCAGGGCTGCCGAATGGTTGGTAAAAATTGGGGCGAAAAGGAGGCATTCATTTTTTATGCCGCCGGAACACAGGCGGCTGAATGTTATTTCGCACTGGGGGCCGCAGGCGAGATCATGTGGGCATACTGTTCGCTGTAGCGGGCCAGCAACTGGCGGATCACCGCATTTTCTTTAATGGGCTCCAGGCAGGGTTTCAGCAGCTCGTGCCGCTCGTCTTTCATTTCCATCGGAATATAACCCATTCCAAACAGGCTGCCTTTTTCCACCAGGATGCACGAAAGTTCGTTGGGCTCCCGGCCTTTGTCGAGGACCACGTAGGAGGGGCGGTGCTGCAGCGACCCGATGGCATCCGCCACCCGTTGGTTATAGGTCTCGGGACCTTCCAGCTGCTCGCAGGCGCCATGGCAATAGTGTTCCAGCAGGCCGATGCATTTTTCCCGGTCCACCTGGATAAAGCACAGCCGCGGGCAGAGCTCGAAATTCTTGATGAGCTTTTTGAGAAAATTATGGACGTCCACCTTGTAATGGAAGCTGCAGACCGGCGCACTGTGCCTTCTTTTTTTGTCGATGACCAGCCGCTTGTAGCCGTTGCGGTCTTCGTATTCATAAATGCCGAAAACCTCTTCCTGGTTTTTCTGGGCCTGGTTGAAGGCGGGCCACAGGCGTTTGATCTCGGCGGCCTCCAGGATGGAGGCCATCAGCTCCGTGGCGCATTCCTTAAAGGAAATGGAATAGGTATGGCGTAAAAAGTTCTGGCGCTGGCGGCCGCCGGAATTGGTGCTGAAGTGGCTGTTGACCCGCTTTTTGATGTTTTTGGCCTTGCCTACATAGATCACCTTGCCCTTGTTGTCGTGGAAATAATACACACCGGGGCAGGTAGGCAGTTTGGAAAAATGCTCGTGGGGGACGTTGGGGGGCAGGGCCTTTTCTTTCGAATGGTGCAACAGGCTGGCCGGGATGCACCCTTCCTTGTCGTTTTCCAGCAGCAGGCGAAAGAGGGTGGCCGTCGCTGCCGCGTCGCCGCCGGCGCGGTGGCAGTGGTCGAGGGTGATGTCGAGTGAACGGCACAGCTTGCCGAGGTTGTAGGAGGGCAGGCCGGGAAAGATCTGCCGTGACAGCCGCACGGTGCACAGCTTCTTTTCGTTCAGGCTGTAGCCGCAGGCTTCCAGGTGGCTTTTTAAAAAGGAATAGTCAAAGTTGACATTGTGGGCGACAAAAATATTGCCCTGTAGCAGGCGGTACACTTTTTCGGCGATCGCTTCAAAGGCCGGCGCTTCCTCCACCATGTCGTTGCTGATGCCGGTGAATGCCTGGATGTAACGGGGAATGGGCAGGCCGGGATTGACCAGGGATTCAAAGCGCTCGGTCACCTGTCCGCCGTCGAATACCTGGATGGAGACCTCGATGATCCCGTTGGCGGCCGCATAGCCGCCGGTTGTTTCAATATCTACGATGGCATACATTCCCGTGAAGTACTTTTGACGCGTTCGAAAAGTTTTCGAAGTTCTAAATTTTTTAGCAATGCAGCAACCTTTTAGTAAATTA
Source organism: Huijunlia imazamoxiresistens (assembly GCF_037132455.1). Taxonomy (NCBI): domain Bacteria; kingdom Pseudomonadati; phylum Bacteroidota; class Chitinophagia; order Chitinophagales; family Chitinophagaceae; genus Huijunlia; species Huijunlia imazamoxiresistens. The sequence goes on from NZ_JBBBEI010000005.1 coordinate 276,001, forward strand.
TTAATGTTTGAGAACAGGCTGCAAAAGGTTTTCCGGCATTTGAGCCGGCAGGCCGCCCGCCAGGGTGTCACGTGCTACCGGGTGTACGACCATGACCTGCCGGAAGCGCCCTTCCTGATCGAGGTCTACGGCGACCGCCTGTATGCTTCGGAATACAAACGCCGCCATGCCCTCTCGGAGGAGGAGCATGAGCGCTGGCTGGAAGAAAGCAGGACCGTTATGAGCCGGGTGACGGGCATTCCCGAGGAGAACATCTATCTGAAGCTGCGCCAGCGCAAAGCCGGGCGGCTGGGCCAGTACCAGAAACTGGACGAAAGCCGCCGGGAATTCGTAGTAATGGAAAACGGCCTGAAATTCCGGGTCAACCTGGCCGACTACCTGGATACGGGGCTGTTCCTGGACCACCGTACCACCCGCCAGATGGTGCGAGAGGCCGCCGGCGGCAAAAGGGTGCTGAACCTTTTTTGCTATACCGGCTCCTTTTCGGTCTATGCGGCGGCCGGCGGTGCGGCGGAGGTGGTTTCGGTCGACCTGTCGAAAACTTACCTGGATTGGGCGCAACGCAACATGGAGCTGAACTTTCCCGGTTTTCCCCATAAGATCCTGCAGGCCGACGTGCTGGGCGAGCTGAAGAAGATGCCCGAGGCCTCTTTCGACCTGATCGTCATGGACCCGCCCACCTTCAGCAACAGCAAGCGCATGGAGGCGTTTCTGGACATCCAGCGCGACCATGTGGAGCTGATCGGGGACTGCCTGCGCCTGCTGCGCCCGGCAGGGGTGCTGTACTTCAGCACCAACTACACCCGCTTTGAGCTCCAGGCCGCCCGGATCCCGGCCGCCGAGATCAGGGATATTACCAAGGCCACCACGCCCTTTGACTTTGCCGGCAAGCTGGCCCGCCAGTGCTTCCGGATCGTGAAATAGGAGGCCCAAAAGCAAAAAGGCAGGAGCCCCTCAACTCCTGCCTTTTTGCTTTTTGTTGGGTTCGCCCGGATCAGTACAGGAAATTCAGGGCCTCGATATCATTGCTGTTGAAGGTGCGGTCGCCGCCGTTGGAGCAGGCCAGCATCCACGAGTTGGCGTCGGGACCGCTGGGCGTGCCGGGAATGAGGATGGCGCCGACGCTGCTGGCGCCTTCGTTGGAGGCCGAACCCCCGCAGCTGTAGGCCCGGTTCATGTAGTCGGTATGGCGGAAGCCGATGCAATGGCCCAGCTCGTGCTGGATCACCGACCCTACGTAGTTCACATCCGGATTGGAGCCGTAGGCGTACTGGTTGGTATTCATCTTGATCTCGCGGTAGGGGTCGCCCTTGGAAGAGGGGAAGCCGGCGCTGCCCAGGGTGATGTAGCCGCCCGAGGGTGGCTGGTTAAAGCCCCGGATGTTTATGGTGGGCTTGCCGCTGGTGACAAACTGGAACTTGAGCTGCAGGTTCAGGGCATTGAAACGGCCAATGGCCAGCTTGGCCCCGTCAATATAGGCCTGTCCAAGGCTGGAGGTGCCTACCGTAATGGTTCGGGGCAGGCCGGTAACCAGGTACGTAGTCCGGTACTGTTCGGAATTGGCCACCCGCAGCGTGGGGGAGGAAGAAGGAGCGCTGTTCAGCAGGTCGGGTGTCAGCAGGATGTCGCCTTCCACCAGGTAGCCTTCATCAGTGGCATGGACATTCTGGGTGCTGAAGCCCAGGCTTTTGATTTGGCTGAGCACGGTTTCCGTTACCTCGGGTGCCGGATTTTTGGTTTCTTTTTTACACTGGGCTAAGAACAGGGACAGCCCGCATCCCACGGCCAACAGGAGAAGCGTTTTCTTCATGGTTACTGTTTGTTTTGTTATAAATAAGGTTCAGATCAGGCCGGGTAGGCCTTATATCGGTAGTAAAAGCAGATGAGTTAATATTTGGTTAAATTAAACAAAAGAATTGATGAAACAGCTATGATTTTTCATCGATACGAACGGACCCTTAGGTCCTTACTCATAATATACGTAGGCACCTTCAGCGCTAAACGGCCGGGCTTCACCGATTTTTTCGGGCAACTGAACGTTTTTAAGATTTTTTTAGAATAAACTGGGCTATAAGTGATTGAAAATTCCTAATTTACATCAGAATTCAAAAGCACACGGACAGGAATTTATCTACAGAAAAATCAACGGCTAACTGCAAACGCTCCCTACCCTAATCCTGACGGCTGGTCCCAACAGCCCGGGCGTGTACCCGCAAACAACATTCAATCGCATAAACCAAGATTGCTCATGAAAAAAGAATTCCTGGCCCCTGAATCGATCTTTACGGTTCACTTTTTCCCAAAAAATTCGCCGGCTGCCGGCGGTCCTCTTTTTGCCCATGCTGCGCAAGGGTTCCCCGGAAACCCGGCCCTCCGGCCCTGCGGCACCAGGCGACTTCCCTGATCATCTTTTATTTGTTGACCATTTACGGCTTCGCCCTGGTGTTACCGGTGCAGCCGCTGAAACCGGTCTATCTCTCTATTCCTGAAGGATTTTTTCGCTTCGGATAGCATTCTTTTTGCCCGTTCCATCCCTACCTTATTGATGCTCCCTGATATACTCCGGCCTTCGCTTAGGCGAAACCGGTAGTATCGAAAAGCGGCTGCGGGCCTTCCTTTTCCCGCCTTCTTTTCGCCTTTCCCTACCTGATGAACAGCCGGCGGTACGGTGTTTCCGCTTCCTTTTAAGAAACCACTTACTCATTCATATTTAAACTATTGTTCCATGGAAAAGTTGTTGCTTGCCATAGGTGTGTTCGTTATTGCCTTATTTACAGGTTGTGTGAAAGAAATGACGCCGGAAAACGTTTCCCAGGAGCTGCCTGCCTCTTCTGTCAAACAATCCCTGACGGACCTGCGCCGGCCGTACATGCCGCACCGGGTGCTGGTAAAATTCAAAAAGAGCACCGGTACGGAAAAAAGGCAACGGGCATTAGGACTGGTAAGCGGCAAGCTGAAAGAAATGGTGTATACCCAAATGATGAAGGAAACAGGCGAAGAAGGCGTGTACGTGCTGGATACGCCCCTGGAGGTGAAGCTGGCGATTGAAAAGATGAAAGCCTCGCCGGACGTGGAATACGTAGAGCCCGATTACCTGGTGACGGCGGCGGCCACTACCTCCGATCCTTATTATACCGGCGGCGAACTGTGGGGGCTGAACAGCAGCTCTTACAGCACCAAGGCGTACTCGGCCTGGAAAAATGACCACACCGGTTCCCAGTCGGTTTATGTAGGCATCATCGACCAGGGCGTTCAGGTAAACCATCCCGACCTGCAGTCCAATGTCTGGGTGAACCCCTACGACAAGCCGGACGGCATCGACAACGATGGGAACGGCTATATCGACGATGTCAACGGCTGGGACTTCTGGAACAACGACAATACGGTTTATGATGGCGGCGCCACCGGCACCGAAGACCATCACGGCACCCATGTGGCCGGCACCATCGGCGCCCGCAGCAACGGCAACGGCGTGGTGGGCATGAACTGGAAAGTAACAATGATCTCCTGCAAGTTCATGGGACCCCAGGGCGGCTATGTCAGCGGCGCCATCAAGGCCCTGGATTACCTGACCGACCTGAAAAAGAGAAAAGGACTCCGCATTGTGGCCACCAATAACTCCTGGGGCGGCGGCGGCTACTCCCAGGCGATGTACGATGCCATCGAGCGCAGCAACGCAGCCAATATCCTGTTCGTGGTGGCTGCAGGCAATGGCGGTGCCGACGCCATCGGCGACGACAACGACCTGACGGCCAGCTATCCTTCGGGCTATACCAATGCCAACGTGATCGCCGTGGCCGCCATGACATCGAGCGGCGCCCGCTCCAGCTTTTCCAACTACGGCAAAACTTCGGTGGATATCGCAGCGCCCGGCTCCGACATCCTTTCCACCATTGCCGGCGGCGCTTACGGTTATTTAAGCGGCACTTCCATGGCAACCCCCCACGTTACCGGCGCCTGCGCCCTGTATGCGGCCTCTCGTTCTTCGGCAACGGCAGCTACCATCAAGAGCGCTATTTTGAGCAAGGGCACCTCCACCACTGCTTTTTCGGGCAAGACCGTCACCGGCAAACGCCTGACCGTCAGCAGCTTTTAAAGCGCCGGAACCGATCGTATTCCCATAAAAAATGGAGGCCGGACAGCCTCCATTTTTTTGTAGTGCACCGGCACCTATGCAGTGGGGAAGAGGGAAGTGGGGATTCCTGTGGAGCCTTAAAGGGTTTTGAGTACCTCGTTCATGCTGCGCACCGCGTCGGCGCTTTTGGCGAACAGGGCCGTTTCCTCTGCGTTGAGGTGGTAGTCGAGGATCTGTTCCCAGCCGTTCTCGCCCACGATAACGGGAACGCCCATGCAAATATCTTTCTGGCCGTATTCGCCATCGAGCATCACGCTGCAGGCAAAGAGCTTTTTTTCGTCGCGCAGGATGCTTTCCACCATGGCGGCCCCGGCGGCTCCCGGTGCATACCAGGCCGATGTTCCGATCAGTTTGGTCAGGGTGGCGCCGCCTACCATGGTGTCGGCGATGATTTGCTTTTGCTGTTCCTCGGTCAGGAAGTCGGTGACGGGCACGCTGTTCCAGGTAGCGTAGCGCATCAGCGGGATCATGGTGGTATCGCCGTGTCCGCCGATGACGAGGGCGTTGAGGTCGGAGGGCGAGCAGTTCAGGGCCTTGCTCAGGTAACATTTAAAGCGGGCGCTGTCGAGGTTGCCGCCCATACCCAGTACCCGGTTTTTGGGAAGACCGGAAGCCTCCAGGGCCAGGTAGGTCATGGTATCCATCGGGTTGCTGATGACGATCAGGATGGTGTCGGGGGAGTGCTGCAGCACGTTTTCGGCTACGGAGCGTACGATGTTGGCGTTTACACCGATCAGTTCCTCCCGGGTCATGCCCGGTTTGCGGGGTAAGCCGGAGGTGATCACCACCACCTGGGAACCGGCCGTTTTCCGGTAATCGTTCGTGGTGCCGGTAATTTTCGTATCAAAGCCCAGCAGGGCGGCGGTCTGGGTCATGTCCAGCGCCTTGCCTTCGGCCACGCCTTCCTTAATGTCCAGTAAAACCAATTCATTGCACAACTCTTTCCGGGCTATATTATCAGCTACCGTGGCGCCAACGGCGCCGGCTCCTACAACTGTTACTTTCATGCGTAAGGGTTTAAGTGAGGTGAAAAGAACTATTCGATAAAGGAAAATCTTACGGACAAATATAGGCGAATGGATAAAACGCGCTGCCGTTTTTACTATATGAGCGGCAGCGGTAAAAAGGGGGTTGAAAAGGAGCCTTTTACCCTTTATTCTTTTTCTTTTTTAGCCTTCGGGGTCTTCGATTCGGGACTTTGGCCGAATATTCCCAGCGCCTTTTGCAACGGCATCGAACCTTCATGGCCCATTAAGAGGGCGCCCTTGCGGTTGTAGAAGGCCAGGTAGGGAAGGCTTTTGACATTGTAAAAAGGCGGCAGGATAAAATGCACGTCTTTGCCCACCACTACGTTGGGCAGCTCGGTCAGCCGGTATTTCTGCACAAATTCGTTCATCATCCAGATGGGGTGCAGGGTGGCCATGACGATATGAATGTTTTTGATTTCTTCCTTGTACTGCAGCATTTCTTCGGCGGTATGCTGGCAATGGCTGCAGTCGGGACTGAACAGCATGATCAGCACCGGCTTATTGCCGGGAATGCTGGCCTTGGTGTACTTGGTGGTGCTGTCGCCCAGGTACAGTTGCAGGGGCGGCAGGGTAGGGAAGCGCTTGTAGGGTGGCAGGGTGGTGTCGGCCTGGGCAAAGGCGGCGGTTTGGCAGAAAGCCAGCAGGAGCAGCAGGATGTACTTCATGCGCAAAGAAAGGAGAAGTTTACGAGTTTACAAGTTCACAGGTTCACGAGTTCGTTCCTGAGTTCAAAGGTTCTTAAGTTCGACGGGAAGTTCCCAATTCCCAATACCCCAATATCCTAATCCCTCAAAACCTTTTGCCGCCTGTTTAAAATTCTCTTAGTTTTGCCTCCCTGATTTAGAAACAGTAAATTTCAAATTGAATATTTTTTTATGGCAAGTACTGCAGATATCAGCCGCGGTTTGATCATCAAATTAGACAACAGTCTTTACAAAGTGGTGGAGTTTGGCGAGAACAAGACCGCCCGGGCGGCTGCCAAAGTATGGGCAAAGCTGAAGGGTGTGGACAACAACCGCACCATCGAGCAAACCTGGAACAGCGGCGACACCATTTATCCTGTGCGCGTAGAACGGAAAGAATACCAGTTTTTATATAAAGATGAGTCGGGCTATAACTTCATGGACAACGAAACCTTCGAGCAGGTAAGCGTTCAGGAATCCCTGGTGGACGCCCCCCAGTTTTTGAAGGACGGCCAGGTGGTATCGGTGTTGTTCAATACCGAAACCGAATTGCCGATGACCGTGGAACTCCCCGATAAGATCGTGGTGCTGGTGACCTACAGCGAGCCCGGCATGAAAGGCGATACGGCTACCCGCACCCTGAAGCCGGCTACCGTGGAAACCGGCGCTACCGTGATGGTACCCCTGTTTGTAAACGAAGGCGAACTGATCCGGGTGAACACCAAAACCGGTGAATACGTAGAACGGGTAAAAGAATAATCGCTGATTTAATTGCTTTAACGAATCGGGCTGATGAAACAGATTGCTCTTCTGGAGTGGACGAAAAAGGTTCAAACAGCGGTTATGCCCGTTGCCGGAAGCAGACTTCTTTAGATAGAAAAGGGTTCTCGCATGCGGGAACCTTTTTTCATATGTCTGCTGCCGCCGGCCTTCCGCGCCTTTTCCGGCCGCGACAAATCTTCTCCAAGGAAGTTCATCAGAAGTCCTATCTTCGACGCCCTGTTTACAATAAATTTAACATAAATTGAAACAAATGGATTTCAAGCAAATACAGGAGCTGATAAAATTGGTCAACCTTTCCAATATCGGTGAAATTACGGTAGAACAGAAGGATTTCAAGATCACTATCAAGCAGAAAGAGGAACAGGTGACCCACGTGGTTGCCGCCGCACCGCAGGCTCCTGCAGCCGTTTCCTTACCCCAGCAGGCACCCCAGCAGGCCTTACCCGCCGCCCCCCAGCAACAGGCCGCCCAGCCCGCCGCCGCCCCTGCCAATACCGTGACCATAAAAAGTCCCATGATCGGTACTTTTTACCGGAAACCCGCCCCCGACAAACCCAATTTCGTGGAAGTGGGCGACGAAGTATCCGTAGGCAAGGTGGTCTGTGTGATCGAAGCCATGAAGCTTTTCAATGAGATCGAAAGTGAAGTGAAAGGCAAGATCGTCAAGATCCTGGTTGAAGACGCCTCTCCGGTGGAATACGACCAGCCCTTGTACCTGGTAGAGCCGTTCTAACGTCAATTTTTAAAAACCGGGTAACCGGCCCCCGTAGCCGGGGGAGGGCCCCCGAATGCGGAAATAAAGCTGACGTACAGCTTGGATTTTCACATGTTCAAATTTTATCAATGTTTAAAAAAGTACTGATTGCCAACCGTGGTGAGATCGCCCTGCGCGTCATTCGTACCTGCCGGGAAATGGGCATCAAAACGGTTGCTGTATACTCTACTGCCGACAGGGACAGCCTGCACGTAAAGTTCGCCGACGAAGCTGTCTGTATCGGCAAACCCACCAGCAGCGATTCCTATTTGAATATTCCTCACCTGATGGCGGCGGTGGAGATCACCAATGCCGATGCCATCCACCCCGGTTACGGCTTTTTGGCCGAGAACGCCAAATTCGCACAGATCTGTGCCGACCACGGCATTAAGTTCATCGGTCCCAATGCCGCCATGATCGCGAAGATGGGCGACAAGATATCCGCCAAGGAAACCATGATCGCTGCCGGCGTACCGGTAGTGCCGGGCAGCGAAGGCCTGCTGCAAACCCTGGAGGAAGCCAAAAGCCTGGCCAAGGCCATGGGGTACCCTGTTATCCTGAAAGCCACCGCCGGCGGCGGCGGACGCGGCATGCGCATCGTTTGGGAAGAAAGCGAAATGGAACGGGCCTACAACACGGCCAAGATCGAAGCCGGCGCTGCTTTCAAAAACGACGGCATTTACATGGAGAAGTTCGTAGTGGAGCCCCGCCACATCGAAATCCAGGTTGCCGGCGACCGTTATGGTACCGTTTGCCACCTGGGCGAGCGGGATTGCTCGATCCAGCGCCGCCACCAGAAGCTGGTGGAGGAGTCGCCTTCTCCCTTCATGACCCCCGAACTGCGCCACAAGATGGGCGAGGCCGCCAAGAAGGCCGCCGCCGCCATCAACTACGAAAGCGTTGGTACCGTGGAGTTCCTGGTCGACAAGGACCGCAACTTCTACTTCATGGAAATGAACACCCGGATCCAGGTAGAACACTGCGTTACGGAAGAAGTGATCAACTTCGACCTCATTAAGGAGCAGCTGAAGATCGCCATGGGCGAGAAAATCTCCGGCAAGGATTACGAGCCCCAGATGCACGCCATCGAGTGCCGCATCAATGCCGAAGACCCCTATAACGACTTCCGTCCTTCCCCGGGCCGCATCACCACGCTGCACCAGCCCGGCGGTCACGGCGTACGGGTGGACAGCCATGCTTATGCAGGCTATGTGATCCCCCCTTATTACGACTCCATGATCGGCAAGGTCATTACCGTGGCCCAGACCCGCCAGGAGGCGATCGACACCATGTACCGTGCCCTGAGCGAGTACGTGATCGAAGGAGTGAAAACCACCATTCCGTTCCACCTGCAGCTGATGAAGAACGAACAGTTCCGTTCGGGCAACTTCACCACCAAGTTCCTGGAAGGCTTTAAAATGCAATAAGCAATTGACAATAAGCAATGAGCAAAAGAGAGAGGGAGCAATCCTTCTCTCTTTTTATTTTGCCTATTGCCTATTGCTTATTTTTCCCCGCTCTCGAACAGGCAAAAGCTGCCGCCCACCCAATCTTTATCCTTGTTGTAGTTGACGCCGATCATTTTTCCCTTGCTCAGGCGGGCAAGGTTGTTGGTGGCAAGGGGGCGGGGAGCGCCGGGTGGCCAAAAGTAGAAAAGCCGCAGTTCGGCCTTGGCGCCTTCATCCGGCGTTTGAATGAGGGGGGCATAATCCACTTTCTTTTGCAGGATCCAGTTTTCCCCATCGGTGATCCGTTCGATATCCTGCCCCGTAACGTCAATGACCACGCCCTGCCCCGAGAAGGAGAACAGGGGTTTTAATACATAATTTTCCAGATCGGGCGGGAGGGTTTCCAGCTCGTTGAGGAAGGCCGTTTCGGGCACGCAGGGATGCTGCAGAAACGGCAGGGTGAACTTGCTGAGGCGGTAAAACCAGTTGGGGTGCACCACCCATTCCACGTCCAGCTCTTCTTGCAGGATTTTTCCTTTTTCGCGTACTTCCGGCGCCTGCTGCAACAGCTCATCGAAGATGAGGCGGTTGTAAATGCGGTGGATGGCCGTTTTCTTACCCTCGCGGTAATAGTACAGGTTTTTCCCTTCCTTACTGATTTCCGTCAGGCAAACCGGGTGAACGCCCAGCAGGTCGCGGGTGGCATAAAAGTCCACGCGGGTTTTCTGGCGGTGCGGGAAGAGTTCCAGCAGCACCACGTTTTCCGGCCGGTGGTCCCCGACAATAATGTGGCGGAGCAGGGCCACATAAGAGGGCCGGTCAAAGCCGTTCAGGAAGGGGCTGAAGCCTGCCGGCAGGCTGAAATGCCGGGCGGCCGCTTCGGGCAGGGCCAGGTGCCAGGCAAAGAGGCTGGGAAATCCCTGCAGCTCGATCAGCCGGGGCTCGGGCGCGCCGGAAGCCCCCCTACAGAGTCCGAAGTCCAGCACCATAAATTCGGGGCAAGGCGTTTCGTTGGGTACCCTCAGGGCCGGGGGGATGGCCCGTTCGCTTTGTTGCCGGTAGCCGGGCTGCAGCAGCAGGTCGACGACGGCTTCGGCCGTATCGATCATTTGGCGTGTAACGGATGAGGGGACGAATACCGGCGTTTCGGCCAGGCGGAATTCCAGGCTGCCGGGATAAATGCTGCCCAATTCGTGTAGGTAAGCGGCATATTTTTCGGGTGTAAAGCCGGCGTTGTATTGCTGTCGGAGATGCGGGATCATAAGAGGAATGTAGAATGTAAAATTTAGAATGTAAAATGTAAAATATGGAAGAAAGAATAAATGATAAATGACGGATAATCAGTTATCCTGACAGGCTTTTGCCTTATTCTACATTTTAAATTTTATATTTTACATTTTATATTTCAATAATCTGTCCGTGGCGGTGACGGGCGGCATGATTCAGAAAGTTGGGCAGGATGCGGTTGTAGGTATTCATGATCTTCCCGGGGTCGTGCAGGCCTTCCATGATGTCGTGCCATTTGGCTTCGCCGTGGTTCTTGATCAGCCGTTGCTTTTGCTCGTCGGTCTGCAGGTACACGCTCATGCCCACGGCATCGGCTTCCGGATGGAACTGGGTGCCCACCATGTAGGGGTTGAAGCGGATGCCCATCACCGCCCGTTCCAGCGGCACGTGGGGGCGTTCCTTTTCGATACAGAGCACCTGGGCGCCCATCATGTTTAGTTTATGGTGGTTGGGCTGCACCACCTGCCAGTCGCGGCTGTCCACTACATAAAAGGGGTTGGCCAGCTCGTCGAATATGGTTTCGGTCTGGCCGGCGGGCGTCAGGTGCACCGGGAACACGCCGAAGGCGGTGGACTTGCGCCGGATGACCTGCGCTACCGCGTAGTGCCGGCACACCAGCTCAAAGGAATGGCAAATGAAGAACACGAACTTTTTATGGGTAGGATCGGGGTGGTTGTTCCAGTTTTCGATGCCGGACAGCCAGTGAAAATAGGCTTTTTCCCAGCCGGAGCCCATGCCGTCCAAGGGGCTGCCCGGCCCCCCGCTGGAGAGGTAGATGTCGTACGACAGGTCGGGTACCTGGCCGCTGTGGCGCACCTCGAACTCGTGGGTTTCCACCTCCAGCCGGTGCTCCGCGCTCCATTGGGTGATGATCTCGCGCAGGCAGCGCATGCCCTGGTTGGGTTGTCCTTCGTACAAGTCTAGAATGGCAATGCGGATCATAAAGCTCCTGGTTAAATGGATGAACGGTTTTTCCTGTGCGGGCCGTTGGTGCCGGCCGCCCAATTTACTAATTCCTGCCTTTACAACAGGAAGAAGCGATACAGGAAAATGGTTTCGCCTGCAGGAGGGGCATAGGGGATACGAAGAGGGTGCGGGGAAATATGCTTTTAGCGGTGCCCTGCTCAGGAATGGGGCAAGGCGTGCAGGTGTTCGGAAATGGCTTCGATGATCTCTTTCATCACGCCGTCGTGAATGCTGGAAGGGGCACCCGGGCAGATGAACTGGTTGGGCGAAGGGGAGATCAGCTTGTCGCAGGGCAGCGATTCCCGCAGCTCATTGCTCAGGGGGCTGATCTTGTATTCGGTATAGTAAGGGGTTTCGTGCACGGAAACCAGTGCATGTTCCTGGGTTTTATTACACGTAAATTGTATGCTGAAGATGCGTGCCATATAGAGGAGTTCAAGGTATGAAAATGATGGTCAGAAATGCCACATCAAAGTCATCTTGCACGATACCATAGACAAGCTACAAAACATTAGACAATAATCAAAATAAATTGTGCGAGCATCCTGTTCTGTCCTGTTTTGGCCGGGCGCGAATTTATTGTTTAAATTGATAAAGTGTTCGAATGCGCCTGTGTGTTAGTGCTGGTTCGGGGACATGGAATTAGGGTTGGGTAATCTTTGGGCGTTTTTTTGGATTTATTGACTGTAAAAAAGGTGTAATTACAGATTAGAAAGAAATTGGGATTGAATGAAGTCCACCACGGCGGTCAGGCTGTTGGTTTCGTGGAAAACTTTCAATTGCCGATCGGCGCCGGTGCCTTTTTCGGTGATGGCCGGGATGGCCTGGAGGTGGGCGCGGCTGCCCAGGTGGTCGACCACGTCGTCCACAAAGTCCAGGAGTTCGGCAATAAGGGCGCGGGTATTTACCTCCTCTTCCTTTCCGAAATCGATGAGGCGGCCTTCGATACCGTAGCGGCTGGCGCGCCACTTGTTTTCATTGATCAGCGAGCGGGAATATTGGATGAAGTTCAGGTTTTTGCTGCGCAGCTTGTAGATCTTGGCGCAGATGGCCTGGAACAGGGCGGCCAGGGCCACGCTTTCATCCACGGTCAGCGGCACGTCGCAGATGCGGAATTCCACGGTATTGTAAAAAGGATGCACCCTCAGGTCCCACCATACTTTTTTGGCGTTGTCGATACAGTGGGTCTTCATCAGCAGTTTGATGAAGTTGTCGTAGGCTTCGATGCTGTCGAAGCTTTCGGGGATGCCGGTGCGGGGGAATTTGTCGAACACCTTGGTGCGGTACGATTTGTAGCCGGTTTCGCGGCCTTCCCAGAAGGGCGAGTTGGTGCTGAGGGCAAACACGTGGGGCAGGAAATAGCGGGTGGAGTTGGCAATATGGTTGGCCATTTCGCGGCTTTCCATGCCTACATGCACGTGCAGGCCGAAGATCAGGTTGCTGCGGGCGGCGTCCTGCAGCTCGGCCACGATCTCGGTATAGCGGGTATGTTCGGTGATCAGCTGGCCGGTCCAGCTGCTGAAGGGGTGAGTGCCCGAGGCGCCGATGCCGTAGCCCAGGCTGGCGGCGATTTCCGCCACGGTCCGGCGCAGGTGGGCCACGTCCTTGTAGGCTTCGTCCGTATCCCTGCAGATGTCGGTGCCCACTTCCACCACGGCCTGGTGCATTTCGGCCTTTATCTTTTCCCGGATGATTTTTTCCCCTTCCTGCACGATGCGCTTATCATGGCTGTTCAGCTCCCTGGTTTGGGGGTCCAGCACCATGTATTCTTCTTCAATACCTAACGTGAACTGTTTGAAATGGATCTGCGGCATTTAAGGAATTGGTTAATTCGTTAATTGGTTAATTGGGAATCAGGCCGGGGACCCAAATCTAAAGGATATCGTCCTCAAAAGAATCATTCCCTTTCCAATATTCCTGTCCCTACAAAACAAGTAGCTTCCACCTAAGGTCCCAATTAACCAATTCACGAATTAACCAATTCCCAATCAGCCGATATTTTCCTTTTCTTCCTTGCGGGACGTTTTTTTCCGGGAGGGCGATATCTTTTCGCGGGCTTTGGGCGGTTCCGGCGCTTTTCCCTTGACGCTTTGCCGTACGTATTCGCCCCAGGTAAGGTTGCTGCCCTCCTCGTGCTGGGCCAGTGCCCGTTCGATGGCGTAGTTGGCCAGGTTTTCCACGACCCATTCGAAATTGCTTTCGCCTATGCTGTCGCGGTCGGCATCGGGGGCGGGGTTGCAAAAGTCAATGGCGTAGGGAATATTATCGCGGAAGGCCAGTTCCACGGAGTTGAAGTCGTATCCCAGGTACTGGTTGATGCGCAGCACGATCTCCTCGATCTGTTGCAGTTTGTCGGGGCCGGGCTGGAAAGAGGTTTCGTAGCGCTGGTGCGGCGGGTTGCGGGGCTCGAAGGGCATGACGTGCACGTATTTGCCTCCTACGCAGAAGCAGCGGTAGTATTCGTCGTAGTGGATCGCTTCCTGCAGCATCATGGTCTGCTGCCCGGTAAGGCCATGCTTGCGGAAAAAGTCGTCCGCGTCTTTGAGCCGGTACACTTCGCCGCCGCCGGCTACCGGTTTCATATAAGCGGGAAAGCCGATGTAGCGGAAGATCTTGTCCCAGTCGAGCGGGTAGGCCAGGTTCAGGAACGAGTCGTGCGTGGTGTCGGCGGGCAGCTCGAAGGAGGGGAGTACCGCCGTCTTGGGCACGGGGATACCCAGCTCGGTCATGAGGCAGTTGTTAAAAAATTTTTCGTCGGCGCTCCACCAGAAAGGATTATTGAGGACCGCCGTGCCGGTAAGGGCGGCATTTTTCAGATACGTGCGGTAGAAGGGTACGTCCTGCGAAATGCGGTCGATGATGACGGCATAACCGGTGGGTTCATCCTGCAGCACTTTATGGATGCGCACCGGTTCGGCCCATACTTCGTCGATTCCTTTACTGTTTATCTTTTCGATCAGCGCCATGGGAAAACTGCGCTCCTGGCCATAAAGGATACCAATCTTTTTCATGATGAAAATATTAAGAAGGTTAACAATCGTATACCGTACAAGTTAGGGTATCCTGTCCAATTTTTCAATCTTCGGAAAACGAAAGCGCCCCGGATGCCCGGGACGCTTTCGTTTCTTCCAGGAACCGTATTTTATTGAAACACATAACGCAATCCCAGCTGGATGCCCCAGGTGCTGGTGGTGGAGTAATTGGGCTGGAACCCTTGTGCGGCGCCTTTGGGATCGAAGGTGAACTTCGGCGTATTTTTATTAAAGGCTTCGTTGCCGGTATTGTTCGAGCTGGAGCCCGAGGTGGGCACGCCCAGGATACCCATGTCCTGGAAGGTGCCGTAGGTATACGCATAGCGGTAACCCCAGTCCCTGTTCAGCAGGTTCAGCAGGTTGGTCACGTCGGCGCTCACCTGGAAGGAATGCTTCTGCGCGCCTGTTTTGATGGAAAAGTCCTGCAGCACGCGGAAGTCCAGGGTGTGGGCCCAGGGCAGGAGGGCGCCGTAGCGTTCCATGTATTCGCCCTTGTGCTTCTTGAGGTACTTGTCTTTTTCCACGAAGGCCAGGAAGGCATCGCTTTGCTGCTTGGCGGTGTACACGTTGGCGCCCACTTTAAAGCCTTCCACGAACTGGATCTCCGAGGCATCCCTGGGAATGTAGATGATGTCGTTGGAAGCGCCGTCGTTGTTCACGTCGCCGCCGTAGCGGTAGCTGTAGCGCTCCTGCGGCGAGGCCGAATAGTACAGGGCCAGGGTCGTGGCCATCCGGTCGTTCAGGTAGTTAAAACGGTACGAGCCGCTGGCCACCACGCGGTGGGGGACAGCATAGTTGGAAAATCCCAGTTCCGGTTTGTTGGGGTTGCGGACGATGTTGTTGGTGGTCCAGCCGCTGCCCGACTGGTCGGAGGAGCCGATAGCCACGTCTTTCGCCAGGGTGTAGGTATACGCTACGCTGGCGTCCCAGTTGTGGGTAAAGGCTTTGGTGACCATGGCGGTAACCGAGGTGCTGTAGCCTTTCTGGATGTTGTCCATCACGATCATCTGGGCTACATTGCTGTTGAGGCGGGTATTGTAGTAGGGGCGTTGGTCCTTGCCGGCCAGCGTGCCGTTCGGTGCACCGAGGTTGGCATTGCGGAAGTACACGTTATTGATCATTTTGGTATAGATGCCTTCCAGGGTAAAGGTAAAGTCGCGGGCAAACTTCTGGTCCACGGCCAGGTTGCTGCGCCATACCTGGGGCATTTTAAAGTCGGCCGCCGCGGCGCTGTACGAGGAGCCGCTGGGCAGGGTGGTGCCCACCGCCGGTGGGTTCTGGGGAATGTACTTCGTGCGGTCGGTGGAATAGGTGATGTTGGCCAGTTCGGCGGTCGACGCCTGGTAAAGGGCGCGGATCACCCCGTTGTCGCCCACCTGGTTCACCAGCCAGATAAAGGGAATGCGGCCGGTAAAGATGCCGGTACCGCCGCGCAGCAGGGTGGATTTGTTGCCCTGCACATCGTAGGTAAAGCCGGCCCGGGGCGAGAACAGCAGTTTGGGATCGGGCCATTTGCTGACGTCAAACTTTTCGGGATTCCCGTTCTCGTCCTGGAAGGTCACGGCTTCCAGCGCCGGGTTGCGGGGCGGGTCGTAAGGATAAAACGGCCGGTCTACCCGGATGCCGACGGTCAGTTTCAGCTTGTCCGTGGGGCTCCAGAGGTCCTGGCCGTATACGCCCAGTTGGGCAAACTTGGCTTCTCCCGCCTTCATATTCGTGCGGTTTTTGGGGTCGTAGGAAACGGCAAAGACGGCCGGGCTTTTGTTGTCCAGAAAGTCCTGCAGGCTGTTGAAGCGGTAGTAGGAGGCGCCTGCGGCGCTGGAGAAGGAGTTGATAAAGGCCATGTATTCAAAGTTGGCGCCGGCCGTCAGGGTATGCTTGTCCAGGTTGAAGGTCACGTTGTCGGCTATGTTCCAGGCCTTGTCGCTGACGCTGTTCTTATAGGAAAACAGGTCGGTGCCGAAGGAGATATAGACGTTGTTGGCGTCCCGCATGATGTCGACAAAAGAGGCCGTGCTGTTGGGTACCCGTTTGCTCTGGTTGTTGGTATAGGAAGCGATCAGCTGGTTGGACAGCCTCGTGGAAAACCGGGAGTTGAACTCGATGACGGAAGAGGCGACCTGGGTATTGTTTTTAAAGTTGCTGCCGGTATAGGCCAGGCCGCCGTTGGTGCCGCCCCGGCGGCCGTTGTTGATGCGGTTGGCGGTGATGCCGGTGACGCTGGAGGTATTCACCTGGTCGTCCTCGTCGGTTTCCGATTGGGTGTGGCGGAGGGTCAGGCGGTGCTTGTCGGTAATGTTCCAGTCGAGGCGGCCCAGGAACTTTTTGTTTTCGGTTTCAAAGTCATAGCCTTCATAGCCGCCGGTGGTGTATTGGTAGTTCTTGGCCAGGTGTTCGCTCAGCTTGTCCAGGTCGCTGGCCAGCACGGGGGTCACCTGCGGGTTGCCGTCATTGGTGCCGGGGCGTTTGGCCAGCCAGGTCTGGCCGGGGTTGGTGCGCTTTTCCGCTTCGAAGTTGGCAAAGAAGAACAGCTTGTCTTTGAGGATGGGGCCGCCCAGGCTGGCGCCGTAAATTTTGGTGGACCGCTTGGCATTGGCCACCGTCACGTCCTTCACTTTGTCGCCGGTAAAGTTCTGGTTGCGGTAGTAGCCATAAGCGGCGCCGTACCAGTTGTTGGTGCCCCGGCGGGTGACGGCGTTGATGCCGCCGCCGATAAAGCCGGCCTGGCGCACGTCGTAGGGCGAGATGTTGACCTGTACCTGGTCGATGGCGTCAATGGAGATGGCCGAGGTGGCGCCCCCGGGGATCATGCCGTCGCCGGAGCGGCCGAAGTTGTTGTTGAACAGCGAGCCGTCGATGGTGATGTTGTTGTAGCGGTTGTTCATGCCGGCAAAGCTGTTGCCGTTGGCCTGGGGCGTAATGCGGGTCAGGTTGGTCAGGCTGCGGCTGATGTTGGGCAGGTTTTGCACCTGCAGCCGTGAAATATTGGTGGAGGCGCCGGTCTTTTCGGTCGCGGCCCTACGGGCGGCGGTCACCGTCACTTCCCGCAATTGCTGGTCGGCCGCGCCCAGCACCACGTCGATGTCAAAGCGCTCGCCCAGGGGAATGTTGATGTCGGTGCGCTGGATGGTTTCGTAACCTACATACGATATGGTAACGGTATAGGGGCCGCCCGGCGGCAGGTTCTGGATATTGAACCGCCCCCCGGTCCGGGTGGAGGTGGTGAAGGTGGACCCGGTGGGCTCATGGCGGATGCTGATGGTGGCGCCGGTCAGCAGTTCCTGTTTGGCCGACTTGACCACCCCGCTCATGCTGCTGTTGGTGACCTGGGCCAGGACGCCCCGGCCCACCAGCAGGCTAAGCAATAAAATGTAGAGCGATTTTTTTGACATAGCTGAGATTTAAGTTTTTTAAATAATATTTCCTTTTTGAACCCGGCCGCTAAAAAAGCCGTACCACTATGAACGGAACCGGGGCGTCCGACCCCCAATCTGCCCGTGGATAGCCTTGGTCGCGGCCTGCGGCCGCAAAAAAAGTCCATTGCCGGAAAGTGCCGTAGTCGTCTGCATTAACATTACATTATGTCTGAATGTTTCATTAGGACAAAGGGCTTCCCCCAAGTGCTGCGTTTGACCTGTGCATGTTGATAACTTCTCATTCTCGGTTAGTTCCTACCTTTGCCAAAAAAATACGGATGTTAGATTCAATCGAAAGCGCCATAGAAGATATAAGGGCGGGTAAACTGGTGATCGTGGTGGACGATGAGGACCGGGAAAACGAAGGTGATTTTATCGTGGCCGCACGGCACGCCACCCCCGAGATCATCAACTTCATGAGCAAGCACGGCCGCGGCCTGATCTGCGTGGGCCTGCTGGAAGAGCGTTGCGACGCCCTCGGCCTGGAGCTGATGGTCAACAACAACACCGCCCTGCACGAGACCGCTTTTACCGTATCGGTCGACCTGCTGGGTCATGGCTGTACCACCGGCATTTCCGCCCACGACCGCTCCAAAACCGTCCTGGCCCTGATTGACCCGGCTACCAAGCCCGAAGAGCTCGGCCGCCCGGGGCATATTTTCCCCCTGCGGGCCAAGAAGGGCGGCGTGCTGCGCCGCACCGGCCATACCGAAGCCTCCATTGACCTCGCCCGCCTCGCCGGCTTCGAGCCTGCCGGGGTGATGGTGGAGATCATGAACGACGAAGGCGACATGGCCCGCCTGCCCGAACTGACCGTAATGGCCAGGAATTTCGGCGTCAAGATCGTTTCCATCAAAGACCTGATCGAATACCGCCTGAAGCGCGACTCGCTGATCGAAGAGATCGTTCGTGTGGATATGCCCACCCAGTACGGTCATTTCAAGCTGGTAGCCTTCCAGGAAAAGAACAGCAGCAACGAGCACCTGGCCCTCATCAAGGGCGAGTGGAAGCCCGGCGACCCCGTGCTGGTGCGGGTGCACTCCTCCTGCTTTACCGGCGACATCCTGGGCTCCCTGCGCTGCGACTGCGGCGAACAGCTCCATGGCGCCATGCAGATGGTGCACGAAGCCGGCCAGGGCGTGATCCTCTACATGAACCAGGAAGGCCGCGGCATTGGCCTGGTGAACAAGCTGAAGGCCTACCGCCTGCAGGAAGAGGGTCTGGACACCGTGGAAGCCAACCTGCACCTGGGCTTCCAGATGGACGAACGCGACTACGGCGTGGGCGCACAAATCCTGCGCTACCTGGGCGTGAACAAGCTGCGGCTGATCACCAACAACCCCAAAAAGCGCGTAGGCCTCATCGGCTACGGCCTCGAGATCGTGGACAACGTGCCGCTGAAGATCGACCCCAACCCCCACAACGAACGCTACCTCCAAACCAAGCGTGACAAACTCGGACATGAGATCCTGCAGGAAGAGAAAGAAAGCCTGAAGTAGTTTATCGTTTGTGGTTTGTAGTTATCGTAACGTTCGAAAAAACTTTACGATAAGCCCTATATAATTTACGCCGTTGTTGGCAGGAATGCATACATAGTATGTCGGCCTGCCGGTAACGGCGTTTTTCATTGACTGCAAACTACAAACCCTTAAAAGCCGGGTGGTGCCGGTGCAGCGTTTCGCGGAGGTATTCGCGGTCGAGGTGGGTATATATTTCGGTGGTGGTGATGCTTTCGTGGCCCAGCATTTCCTGGACGGCCCGCAGGTCGGCGCCGCCCTCCACCAGGTGGGTGGCAAAGGAGTGCCGGAAGGTGTGGGGCGAGATGTTTTTGGTGATGGCCGCCTTCTGCACCAGCTCCTTGATGATCAGGAAGATCATCACCCGCGTCAGGCGCTTGCCGCGGCGGTTCAGGAACAGGATATCCTCCTCGCCGGCCTGTATGGGCCCGTGCGCCCGGATCTCCTGGCGGTAGATATTAATGTATTTGGTGGCGCTGCTGCCGATGGGCACCAGTCGCTCCTTGTTGCCCTTGCCGATGATGCGAACAAAGCCCACGTCGAGAAAGAGCTGCGAAATTTTCAGGTTCACCACTTCGCTCACCCGAAGGCCGCAGCTGTACATGGTTTCCAATATAGCCTTATTGCGGCCGCCTTCGGGGGTGCTGAGGTCGATCTGGCCGATGATGGTTTCGATCTCCCCGAAGCTCAGTACGTCGGGCAGGTGCCGCTGCAGCCGGGGCGTTTCAAGCAGGGCGGTGGGATCGACCGTGGTAATGTCTTCGAGCAGGCAATATTTGTAAAAAGCCCGGATGCCGGAAATGATGCGGGCCTGCGAAGCCGGCGTCATGCCCAACTCGGCCACCCAGCGCACGAATTGGGTAAGGTCTCCCGGCTCCAGGGCCGCCGGTCCTTTGTCCACCCCCGTCGCCTCCAAAAAAGCCGTCAGCTTGTCCAGGTCCGACAGGTAGGCCTCGATCGAATGCTCCGACAGCGACCGCTCCAGTTGTAAATACGCCTTAAATCCTTTTTTGTAGGGTTCCCAATTCATAAGAGTTCCAAAGTTCCAAAGTTCCAAAGTTCCAGAGTTGCTGGGGCACGTTACCGTTATTATTTCAAGAAAAAACCCCCTCGGGGGAGGGGGTTGAATAAGTTACAGGCTGATATTTTTTTCCAGCGGTATGTTTTCACCGTTCTCCTTCAGTTGCACGAAAATGCGGTTTTTGGAAACGTTGATGGAGTCGATGGTTTCGTGGATATTGTTCCAGTGGATGGTGTATTCTTTCTTGAAGCTCATTTTTTCCACTTTGCCGGTGTTGATATCTTCCACGAAGATGTTGCTGTAGTCGGCATAAGCTCTCAGGTCGTCGGGCACGACGAATTTCTTGTCGAAGCTGTTGAGGGCGCTGCTCATTTTGCGGAGGCTTTCTTTCTTGTCGAAAGGCATGACCACCATAAAGCCGCGGCCGGTCATGCAGTCGTTGTAGGTGAGCCAGGCCGCCTTGTTGCCGACGAACTGTACCTTGATGGCGTCCTTGCTGGGGCGGGTGGTATTGTCCATCAGGGTGCCCATGTGCATGCTGCGGGAGGATTCCATGCTTTTGTGGAACCAGGTGAGGGTATCGGCCAGGCAGTTGTTGACCGACAGGGTTACATATGACTTCTGGGCAGCTTCGCCATCCCATTTGAAGGTTTCGGTGACGCAGGTAGTGTCGCAAAAGTTGGTGGCAGTTTGCACTTCGTTGTTTTTGCAGCTGGCCATAAGCAGTACGGCGGCTGAGAGAATGGAGAGAAATCTCATGGATAAAAAATTAAGGTGGGCAAAAATACTCCTTGCGGCTTGTTCGCCGTCAAATTATTTTAACTTCGGTAAGAGGGGATTTTTATGTCGTACTTCCGAAGAAAATTCAAGAAAAACATGTTGCTGCACCGCTCCCGGCTGCGGCGGTTCCTGACCAAGGTGGAAAAGGACCCGCCGAAGAACCTGGATGCACTGGCGGAAGCCGTCGACAAGGACGTCTGGGCCGAGACCAACTGCCTCGTCTGCTCCAACTGCTGCCGCGAGATGACGCCGACCTACACCTTTACCGATATCCGGCGCATCGCCGCCCACCTGGGCATGACCCCCAAAGCCTTTAAGGAAAAATGGCTGTACCAGGATAAAAAGTCCGGCGACTGGATGAATACCAGCCGCCCCTGCCAGTTCCTGGACCTCAAGACCAACCTGTGCAGCATCTACCTGGTCCGCCCCGCCGACTGTGCCAACTTCCCCCACCTCACCAAGAAAAAAATGGTGGACTACCTGCACGTGCACCGGCAAAACGTGGAATACTGCCCCGCAACGTTTAAGATGGTGGAGAAAATTATGGAAGCGGTGAAGAGTTCCAAAGTTCCTGAGTTCCAAAGTTTCTGAGTTCCTGGGTTAGGAGTTCAACTGTTCCGGAGGTACGCCAACTCAGGAACTCAGGAACTTTGGAACTTCATAAATAGACATCCTCAATCAAAAAAAACTCCGCCTCCTCCCCCCGGGTCGTAATGGCGAGGATGTCGTATTGGACGTGGCGGAACTGCGGGTGCCGGTAGAGGAAGGCGTCGGCGGCCCGCAGGAGGCACTGGAATTTTTTCCGGTTGACCTTTTCCTCGGGGAAGCCGAATTGTTGGGAGGAGCGGGCCTTCACTTCCACGAAGTGGAGCTTTTCCCCTTTGCGGGCGATCAGGTCGATCTCGTAGTGTCCGTGGCGCCAGTTGCGGTGCAGGATGGCGTATCCCTTTTGCAACAGCCAGGCTTCGGCCATCTGCTCGCCCCTTTTTCCAAATTCATTGTGTGCGGCCATGGTTATATTTGCTCTCTACAAATTAAGCACTAATGGCCATACTGCAACATCTTTATCCCCTGCAAGGAAAAGTACAGCATTACAGCTGGGGCGGGTATAACTACCTTGCCCACCTGCTGCGGCAGGAGAACCCAGAACGCAAGCCCTGGGCGGAATACTGGCTGGGCGCTCACCCTAACTTCCCCGGCTTTATTCCCGTGGGCGGAAGCGAGGTGGCCCTGAACCAGTTTATCAAACAATATCCCGAAGAGGTGCTGGGCGAGCCGGTGTACCGGCAGTTCGGCGCCCTGCCCTTCCTGCTGAAGGTGCTCGACATTCGCCAGATGCTTTCCATCCAGGTGCATCCCGGCAAGGCCGAGGCCGAGGAAGGCTTTGCAAAAGAAAATAAGGCCGGCATACCCGAAAACGCCCCCCACCGCAATTATAAGGACGATAACCACAAGCCCGAGCTGATGGTGGCCCTGGGCGATTTCTGGCTGCTGCACGGCTTCAAGCCCGCCGGCCCCCTGCGGGAAACCCTGGAAACCATCCCCGAGTTTTCTTTCCTGCTGGAGGAGTTCGACCGGGGCGGCTACAAGGCCCTGTACGAAACCGCCCTGCAGCTGGACCAGCAGCGGGTGAACGAGATCCTGGACCCGATTGCCAGCCGTATTGTGCCGCTCTACCGCAACGGTGAGCTGCTGCAAACCCAGGAGGACTTCTGGGCGGCCCGCGCCGTGGAAACCTTCTGCCGTCCGGGCCATTACGACCGCGGCATCTTTTCCATCTACTTTTTCAACCTGCTGCACCTGAAGAAGGGCGAAGCCATCTACCAGCCGGCGCAAATGCCCCATGCCTACCTCGAAGGACAAAACGTGGAGATCATGGCCAATTCGGATAATGTGCTGCGGGCAGGCCTGACCGATAAACACATCGATGTTTCCGAACTGCTGCAGCATGTGCGGTTCGCCGAAACGGTACCCCAAATACTGGGCGGGGCGGAAGGCGTGGCCAAAGAAACGGTGTTCACTACCCCGGCTGCCGAGTTCGAGCTGCTGCAGTACCGGCTGTCCGGCGAAAGCCTGCCGCTGAAAGCGCAGAGTGCCGAAGTAATCCTGGTGCTGAACGGAAGCGCCGAGCTGCAGGCCCATACGGAGCTCCTGCAGCTGGCCGAAGGGCAGGCCGCTTTTATCGTGGCGGGTACTTCTTATACACTGCGGGTGGATAACGCGGCGGAAGTATTCCGGGCTACCGTGCCGGCAGGAAAAGCAGGATAAAGAAAAGGGCCCATAACGGCAAAGAAAAAGGTCATGGAGCGGGTTGCTCCATGACCTTTTTCTTTGCGGGTGAATCGAAAGAACAGGATGCCTATTTAATTTTAACGGCTACCCGGGTGTCGTTGTAGAACAGGTAGGTGGGATAGAGGTCTTCAGGGATGCAATAGACCAGCCTCCGGTGCAACGAGTCCCCGCTTTTGATCTGTTTGCGGCTTTTTTGCAAAAAGGTGATCAGGCCTGTTTGCATAACATACTCTGGTGCGTACTTTACCCTGTAGGCCGTATCGGCTAAGAAAATAGATTTCAGGTCCACTTCCTGGCTTTCCCCGGTTTTGTTGGTCAGCTGCAGGTAAACGCCGATGAATTTATACCCTCTCTTCGGGCGCGCAGAGAAGTTGCCGGTTGCAAAAGCAGGAAACTCCTCCACCTGTTCGACGAATAACGAGATGGAGTCATTGTAGAAACGGGCGCAGGGGCGGGCATGTACTTTCCCGGACGTAAACGCCAGGAAAAGCAGGGTGAACAGGAATAAACAGTTTTTGGTCATGGTTGAATACGATGGAAAAGCAGGGTAAGAAACGGTAACGATATACTGCGGACGGGGGCAATTAAAGATTCAGGTGGCCCGGATCGATTTCAAAGCCCTCGTCCTCCAGCAGGTTGCCGCCATCGGCGGCGGCGGTGGCCAGCTGGTCGCAGCGGTTGTTGTAGGGGTTTTCGGCATGGCCCTTCACCCAGATGAATTTCACGTGGTGCTGCTTGAAGAGGTTGTAAAAGCGCACCCACAGGTCCTTGTTCTTTTTGCCGCCGGCGAAGTTGGTCGCCATCCATTTGTTCAGCCACCCCTCGTTCAGGGCTTTTACAATGTACTGGCTGTCGGAATAGACCGTCACGTTCAGCCCGGGCTTTTTCAGCGCTTCCAGGGCGGCAATGACCCCCATCAGTTCCATGCGGTTGTTGGTGGTGCGGCGGTAACCCTGCGCCAATTCCTTGCGCTTGGTACCGCTCATCAAAATGGCGCCGTAACCGCCCCTGCCGGGATTCCCTCGCGAAGATCCGTCGGTATAAATAATAACTTCCTGGCTCATAAACTTCTAAAGGCGCCAAAGGTAACGAAAATGCCCGGGCCGGAAGGATGTAGGAAGCACTTCGTCTATACTTGAAAGACACCCGTTTTAAAGTCTGCCACATTAGGGTTGTGGTTGGCGGCGTGGAGGGCTTCGGAAATTACTTTCCGCGTATCGGCGGGGTCGATGATATCGTCGACCCATAACCGGGCGGCGGCATAGTAGGGCGAGGTTTGGTGGTCGTAGCGGCTTTTGATCTCGTTCAGCAGGCGGCTTTCCTCCTCGGCCGACAGCACCTGGCCCTTGGCCTTCATGCCCGCCACCTGAATCTGCAACAAGGTTTTTGCCGCCTGGTCGCCGCCCATTACCGCGATCTTGGCCGTGGGCCAGGCAAAGATCAGCCGCGGATTATAGGCCTTGCCGCACATGGCGTAGTTGCCCGCCCCGTACGAGTTGCCGATGACGATGGTGATCTTGGGCACCACCGAGTTGGCCACGGCATTCACCATCTTGGCGCCGTCCTTGATGATGCCGGCCTGTTCGCTGCGGCTGCCCACCATAAAGCCGGTAACGTCCTGCAGAAATACCAGGGGGATGCGCTTCTGGTTGCAGTTGAGGATAAAGCGGGCGGCCTTGTCGGCGCTGTCGTTGTAGATGACGCCGCCCATCTGCATTTCACCCTTTTGCGAACGCACTACCTTGCGCTGGTTGGCCACGATGCCCACCGCCCACCCGTCGATGCGGGCATAGCCGCACAGGATGGTTTTTCCAAAATCTTCCTTGAACTGGTCGAAGTCCGAATCGTCCACCAGCCGCTCGATTACCTGCAGCATGTCGTAGGGTTTGGAGCCGTCGGTAGGCACGAGGTCGCGCAACTCCTCCACTTCCTGTTTGGGTGGGAGGGGAGCGGCCCGGTCGAAGCCGGCGGTGGCGGGGTGCCCCAGCTTGCCGACCAGTTTTTTGATTTCGTCCAGGCATTCCTGTTCGGTGGTGAAGCGGTAGTCGGCGATCCCGGAAATGGCGGTATGGGTGAGGGCGCCGCCCAGGGTTTCGGCATCCACCTCCTCGCCGATGGCGGCCTTGACCAGGTAGGGGCCGGCCAGGAAAATAGAGGCCCCTTCCACCATCAGCGTCTCGTCGCTCATGATGGGGAGGTAGGCCCCGCCGGCCACGCAGGAGCCCAGGACGGCGGCGATCTGCACGATACCGGCGGCGCTCATTTGGGCGTTGTTATAAAAAACCCTTCCGAAATGTTCCCGGTCGGGGAAGATCTCGTCCTGCAGGGGCAGGTATACCCCGGCGCTGTCGACGAGGTAGATGATGGGCAGGTGGTTTTGCAGGGCGATCTCCTGCATCCGCAGGTTCTTTTTGCCGGTGATGGGAAACCAGGCGCCGGCTTTCACCGTCTGGTCGTTGGCGGCGATGACGCATTGCCGCCCGCTGACGTAGCCGATCCCTGCCACCGTGCCCCCTGCCGGGCAGCCGCCGTGCTCGGCGTACATCTCGTAGCCTGCAAACGCCCCGATCTCGATAAAGGGCGAATCCTTGTCCAAAAGGTAGTCGATCCGTTCGCGGGCCGTCAGCTTGTTTTTTTCCTTTTGCTTCTCCACGGCTTTTTTGCCGCCGCCTTCATAGATCTTCTCTAACCGTGCCTGTCGTTCCTGCAGCAATCGTTTCATATTTGGAATGGTTTTATAAATCAGGAAGGGCCAATTTACTAAGAAAGATATATTTTTAATGCATGTTGAAAACTGAAATGAGTGTGGTCTGTACCGAATTGTTGAAAACTGCTACCCGTGAAAACCACCAGGAAACCGAGGCCGCCCTGCTGCCGCTGCTGAAAGGCATCCGCAAAACAGCGGATTATGCCGCCGTTTTGCGGATCTTTTACGGCTACTACCACCCCCTGGAGCAGCGGATCGGGGCGCTGGTAGGAGCGGACCTGCTGCCGGATATCGACAGCCGGCGCAAAAGCGGGTGGCTCCTGCACGACCTGGAGCAGCTGGACCTGCTGCCCCAAAACCTGCCGCAGGCCCCCGCTCTGCCCCTGCTGGAAAATCCCCTGCAGGCTCTCGGGGCGCTCTACGTGCTCGAAGGTTCCACCCTGGGCGGCACCATCATCGCCAAAATGCTCCAGTCAAACCCCCATATACAACTTCCCGATGCAGCGCTCACCTTTTTCCGTGGTTACGGCAGCGCCACCGCGGCTTACTGGAAGGCTTTTCGCCGGCACCTCGACGCCGCCGTGCGTACCGAAGCCGAAGCGGAACCGGTGGTCCGGGCCGCCAACGACACCTTCCTCCACCTGAAGCACTGGATCTTAAATAAATAGCGAATGGCCAGCGACCGTCCCAATTACGACGCCCTCTTCTGTGGCAAACAACCCCTGCACCAAACGAACCTGATCCAGCCGCACGGCGTACTGCTGGTGGTGAACCCGAAAGGCTACACCCTGATCCAGGCGAGCGAAAACGTCACCAGCCTGCTGGGCCTTACGGCCCGCGAGGTGGTACGGCAGCCCCTGCAGCGGTTCCTGACAGCAGACAGCTTTAGCGCACTGCTCCAGCGGGCAGCAGGCGGCCTGTTCCGCCGCAAAGCGCCCCTGTCCCTGGACTTCACAACGCCCGGCGGGCCCGTGACCTACATGGCCCTGGTACACGAGAAGCACGAGGCGCTGCTGGTGGAGGTGCAGTTTACCGACCGGCTGGAAGGACCGCAAAACTCCTTTATCCAGGTGTTCCAGCAGGTCAAGGACGTCATGGCAGCCGTGGAGTCGGCCCGCACCCCGCAGGAGGTATGCCTGGCGGCCGCCCCGGCGATCAAGCGCCTTTCGGGCATCGACAAGGTGATGATCTATTCCTTCGACGAGGAATGGAACGGCACCGTGCTGGCCGAAGTAATGGAAGAAGGCATGGAAAGTTACCTGGGACTGAAGTTCCCGGCCTCCGACATCCCGAAGCCGGCCCGTGACCTGTACCTGAAAAATCCCTTCCGCATCATTCCCGACCGCACGTATGAGCCGGTAGCGCTTTTTCCCCACCTCAACCAGCTTACCGGCACCCTCACCGACCTGACGGACTGCAGCCTGCGCAGCGTGGCGCCCGTGCACCTCGAATACCTGGGCAACATGAAGGTGCAGGCCTCGCTTTCGGCCCGTATCGTGCACAACGAGCAACTGTGGGGACTGATCGCCTGCCACCACCGCACGGCCAAATTCCTGTCGTTTGAAGAATGCTCCTTTTTCGAGCTGCTGTCCAACATCGTTTCGGCCCGTATCAGCTCGCTGATCCACCAGGAATCGGCGGCGGTAAAGCTGCAGTTGCAGCAGCACTTCGGCCGGCTGGTGGAAGGGGTATACCTCTACGACAACCTCACCCGCGCCCTGCTGCACCACCAGGAAGACCTGCAGCGGTTGCTGAGCGCCGAGGGCGTGGCCATCTGCTGGAACGGCACCATCGAAACGGTGGGCCTGACGCCCGAAACGGACGAGATCCGCCACCTGGTGAGCTGGCTGCGCCAGAAAAATGTTGCCCGCACCCTGCACCTGCCCTCCCTGCCAAAAGCCTATGAAGCGGCTGCGGCCTTTGCCGATGCGGGCAGCGGCCTGCTGGCCCTGCCCATACAGGTGGAACAGGGCAATTATATCCTGGCCTTCCGTCCCGAAGTGATCCAAAAGGTCAACTGGGGCGGCAACCCCTTCGATGCCCTGCGCATCGAGCCCGGCGCCGCCACCTACCATCCCCGCCATTCGTTCCAGATCTGGAAGGAAACGGTCATGCATACCGCCGCTCCCTGGAGGACGGAAGAAGTGGCCATGGCCGAAGACTTCCGCAACGCCATCGTGGAATACACCCTGAAGCTGCGCAACCGCGAGCTGCAGCGCCTGATCCAGGAGTTCACCTTCGTTACCGATTTTATTCCCGAGATCATCTGGTCATCCTGGCCCGACGGCCGGGTGGATTTCTTCAACCAGCGCTGGGAAGAGTATACCGGCCTGCCCCGGGAGATGGAAGTGGGCACCGGCTGGAACCTGGTGGTGTATCCCGACGATGTGCCCGTAGCCCGGCAGGTGTGGACGGACGCCCTGGCTACCGGCAATCCCTACGAGACGGAATACCGGCTGAAAGACCGCAACGGAACGTACCGCTGGTTCCTGGCCCGGGCCATACCCCTGCGCGATGCCGAAGGGCGGATCATCAAGTGGTACGGCTCGTGCACCGATATCCACGACCGCAAGGTGATGTCGTCCCTGCTGGAACAAAAGGTGCAGGAGCGGACGCTGGAGCTGCAGCGGTCGAACATCGAGCTGGAAGCCCGCAACCACGAGCTGATGCAGCTGACCCATGTGGCCACCCACGACCTGCAGGAGCCCGCCCGGAAGATCCATACCTACAGCGCGCTGGTGAAGGAGCGGTTTCTCCAGGACTGCACGCCGGAGGCGGAGGGCTACATGGAACGGGTGCTGCGGGCCTCGAAGCGACTGCGCCTGATGCTCAACGACCTGCTGAACTTTTCGCGCCTGTACGGCGCCGCCTCCCTGGAGTCCACCGATCTTAATGAGTTGGTGGGGGAAGTGCTGGCCGACCAGGAATGGAAGATCCGGGAGAAAAGCGCCCAGGTGACCGTGGAGCCGTTGCCCACCCTGGAAGCGGTGCCTGGCCAGATGCGGCAGGTATTTCACAACATCATTGCCAACGCCCTGAAGTTCACCCATCCCGGCCGGGAACCCAGGATTCATGTTGCCGCCGCTTTTGTGGACGAGCCCGACCTGCAGGCGGCTGCGGTGCCGCAGGGCCGGTACAGCCGCATCTCCATCACCGATAACGGCCTCGGCTTCGACCAGCAATATGTGCATAAGATGTTTACCATGTTCCAGCGCCTGCATACCGAGGAAGAAGGTACCGGCATCGGCCTGGCGGTAGTGAAGAAGATCGTGGAGACCCACCACGGTCTCGTCACCGCTTTTGGCAAAAAAGGAGAGGGCACGCAGATCGTTATGGTGCTACCGCTGAAGCAAAACCTCTCCCCCGTCCCGCCTTCGGCGGGCCGACCCCTCCCCACATAGGGAGGGGTGAAGCAGCGTAGCTTCGCGGGAGTATATTTTAATTAAAAGAAAAGGCGAACAAGAGCCCTTATAACAGGTCTTGTTCGCCTTTCAATTTTATAATAACGGCTATGTGGAAAACTGCTGTACCCGTGGTACCCTGTTCTCCCGCGAAGCTACGCTGCTTCACCCCTCCCTATGTGGGGACGGGGGAGGGGTTTATCCAAATTTCTTCAGTACGCCTTCCATCAGCGATTGGATGCCGTCGTTGCGGAGGTTGCCGATAGAGCCTTCGTGGGTGTGGTGCAGGCCCTTGGAATAGTCGAAGTGGAATTCGCCTTTTTCAATCACGTTGCCCACTTCCTTGTAGGCTTCGCGGAAGGGGAGGCCCTGGTTCACCAGCTCGTTCACGGCTTCCACGCTGAAGAGGTACTTGTACTTTGCATCATCCAAAATATGGTCCTTGATCTCGATGTTCGACAGCATCAGGCGGGTGAGCTGCACGCAGGCCTTCAGCTCCTCGAGGGCGGGGAACAGGATCTCCTTGGTCAGCTGCAGGTCGCGGTGGTAGCCCGAGGGCAGGTTGGCCAGCAGCAGGGTCAGCTCGTTGGGGGTGGACTGGATACGGTTGCACTTGGCGCGGATCAGCTCGAACACGTCCGGGTTCTTTTTGTGCGGCATGATGCTGCTGCCGGTGGTCAGCTCCGAGGGGAAGGAGATAAAGCCGAAATTCTGGTTGATGTACAGGCAGCAATCCATGGCCAGGCGTCCCAAAGAGGCGGCGATGTTGCTCAGGGCCATGGCCGTCACCTTTTCGGTCTTGCCCCGGGTCATCTGGGCGTAAACCGAGTTATAGTTGGGGGCGGCAAAGTGGAGGAGCTCGGTGGTGAGGGTGCGGTTCAGCGGGAAGGAGGAACCGTAGCCGGCGCCACTGCCTAAAGGATTCTTGTTGGCCACGGCATAGGCGGCCGCCAGCACTTCCAGGTCGTCCACCAGGCTTTCGGCATAGGCGCCGAACCAGAGGCCGAAGGATGAAGGCATGGCGATCTGCAGGTGGGTATAGCCGGGCAGCAGCTTGTCCTTAAAGCGCTCGCTTTGCGCCAGCAGCAGGTCGAACAGTTCTTTTACCTCGTCCTTTACTTTGCCGATCTCTTCACGCAGGTACAGCTTGATGTCCACCGCCACCTGGTCGTTGCGGCTGCGGCCGCTGTGGATCTTTTTGCCGATGTCGCCGATGCGCTCGGTCAGCATGAATTCGACCTGCGAGTGCACGTCCTCCACGCTGTCGGCAATAGAAAACTTGCCTTCTTCGATTTCTTTCAAAATGGCTTCCAGGGCGGTTACGGCAGTGGCCGATTCCTCCGGCGTCATCAGGCCTACTGTGCCCAGCATTTTCACGTGGGCAATGGAGCCCTGCACGTCATGCTTGGCCAGCAGCAGGTCAAATTCCTTGTCCCTGCCCACGGTGAATTTTTCGATCAGTTGCGAAACGGAGGTATTTTCTTTTTGCCAGAGTTTCATGGTTGGTGAGTTTGGGCGGGGGGACACAGTACCGTCCGCAGCAGCTGGATGTACGTTTCCATGCCCTTTTTTAATTCGTCGATGTAAATAAATTCATTGGCGGTATGGCTGCGGGCCGAATCGCCGGGACCCAGCTTCAGGGTCTGGAAGGGCATCAGTGCCTTGTCCGAGGTGGTAGGGGAGCCGTAATAGGTCAGTCCCAGCCCCAGGCCCGACCGCACCAGGGGGTGGTCGAGGGCGATGGAGGTGGACCGCAGGCGGGTGCTGCGGGGCTGCACCTCGCTTTGCATGTTGGCGCGGATGATCTCCAACAGCTCTTCAAAGGTGTAGAGCTCGTTCACCCGTACGTCCACCACGAACTTGCACTGGGCCGGCACCACGTTATGGGCCTTGTTGTCCGTTTCGATGACCGTCACGCTCATTTTCGACGGGCCCAGCAGGGGCGACACTTTTTCGAAATGGTACTTGCAGATCCAGTCGATGTCGCGGATGGCTTTGTAGAGGGAATTCTCGCCTTCCGAGCGGGCGGCATGGCCGGCTTTGCCGTGGGCGGTGCAGTCGAGCACCATCAGGCCCCTTTCGGCCACGGCCATCTGCATCAGCGTGGGTTCGCCCACAATGCCGCAGTCGATTGGTCCCAGCAGGGGCAGGATGCTTTCGATGCCGTTGCGGCCCGAGATCTCTTCCTCCGCCGTAGCGGCATAGATAAGGTTGTATTTCAGGTCCTTTTTATCGTGGAAATACAAAAAAGCCGCTGCCAGGGCCACCAGGGGGCCGCCGGCGTCGTTGCTGCCGAGGCCGAACAGCTTGCCGTCCTTTTCCACGGGGGTAAAGGGATCGAGGGTGTAGCCTTTGTTCGGCTTCACGGTATCGTGGTGCGAGTTGAGCAGGAGGGTGGGTTTGGCCGCGTCGTAATGCGTGTTGCGGGCCCAGACGTTGTTGCCCTGCCGTTCGGTTTTGATGCCCAGGGATTGCAGAAAGCTTTCCATGAGAGCGGCGGTGCCCTCTTCCTCCTTGCTGAAGGAGGGGATGGCAATCAGTTGCTTCAGCAGGCCGATGAACATGTCGGCCCAGCCGTCCCGGTCCTTTTTGCCTTTATCGCCGGAAGGGTTTCCGGGCTCAATATTTTCCTTTTTGCTCATAGCGGTTAGAGGGTTATAGTGGTGCCTTCGGTGCCGGCGATCAGCTGTTGCAGCTGTTCCGCCTTGCCGATGATGACCTTTCGCACACCGCTGTTCAGGGCCGCAAAGGCATTATCGAGCTTGGGGATCATGCCGGCGAAGATGGCGCCCGATTCCTTCAGTTCCCTGTAGGAAGCGGGATGGATTTGTTGGATCACGGTGGCATCGTCATTGGCGTCGAGCAGCACGCCGGCCTTTTCAAAGGAATAGACCAGCTGCACCTCGAAGGCGGCGCTCAGGCCCTTGGCGATCTCCTGGGCGATGGTGTCGGCGTTGGTGTTCAGCAGCTGTCCCCGGGAGTCGTGGGTGATGGGGGCCACCACCACATTGATATCCTGGTCGAGCAGGTTTTGGAACAGGGCGGTATTGATGCCGTCCACGTCGCCGACGAAGCCGTAGTCGAGGTTGGCGTTTTGGCGTTTGTGGGCCCGGATGGCGTTGCCGTCGGCCCCGCAGATGCCGATGGCATTGGTGCCGGCGGCCTGCAGCCGGGCCACGATGTTTTTATTGATGTAACCGGCATACACCATGGTCACGATTTTGAGGGTTTCGGCATCGGTGATGCGGCGCCCCTCCACCATCTGCTGGGGAATATTGAGCTGGCCGGCCAGGCGGGTGGCCAGCTTGCCGCCGCCGTGCACGAGGATCTTTTTTCCCGGCACGGAAGCAAACTCCTTTAAAAATTCGGACAGCTTCTGGTCGTCGTCGATGATGTTGCCACCGATCTTGATGACAACAACGCGGTTATGTTGACTACTCATGCTTGCTGAAAATCTATTTATGCTTGATAATTTCGCTCAATACGGCTTGGGCTGCCCATACGCGGTTACCGGCTTCGTGCACTACCAGGCTGTTGGGGCCGTCGAGCACCTCGCCGCTCAGCTCAAGGTTGCGGCGCACCGGCAGGCAGTGCATCACCCTGGCGTTGTTGGTGGGCAGGAGCTTTTCGGGCGTCAGCATCCAGGAGGTATCGTGGCAGGTGATCTGGCCATAGTTTTCGTACGAGCTCCAGTTTTTTACATAAATGTAGTCGGCATCCGCCAGGGCTTCGTCCTGGTTGTGGGTGATGGTGGCGCCTTTGGTAAACTGCTCGTCCAGCGCATAGCCTTCGGGGTGGGTTACCACGAAGTCGGCACCGCCCCAGGCCGTCATCCACTGGGCAAAGCTGTTGGCCACGCATTGCGGCAGCGGCTTTACGTGCGGCGCCCAGGTGAGCACCACCTTGGGCTTACGGGCTTCCGTAAACGTTTCTTTGATGGTAATGAGGTCGGTAAAGCTTTGCAGGGGATGCAGGGTGGCGCTTTCCAGGCTCACCACCGGGATGCCCGCGTATTTGATGAACTGGTTGATGTACAGTTCGCTATAGTCCTCTTCCTTGCTTTTGAGCGAGGGGAAGGTGCGGATGGCCAGTATGTCGAAGTACTTGCCCATGATGGGGGCCGCTTCTTTTACGTGTTCCACCGTAGTGCCGTTCATGATGGCCTCGTCGTTGAATTCCAGGGCCCAGCCTTCCTGGCCCACGTTGAAAACGATGGCTTCCATGCCCAGGTTCTGGGCGGCGATCTGCGTGCTGAGGCGGGTACGCATACTGGGGTTCAGGAACAGGCAGCCAATGCGCTTGCCGGCGCCCAGCGACTTGTCTTTAAACGGATCGGCCTTGTAAGCCAATGCTTTTTCTACCAGGGCATTGAGGTCCCTTACATCATGAACAGAAATGAACTGTTTCAATTTTAGTAGGCGATTTTTTTAAGTGAAAGTACAGGGGTTAATGGTCACCGGATGTTGGTCCGTGAACCGTAACCGTAAATTAATCGGTGCGAATTTACTCTCATTGGGTTATTTACCGGCCAGGAATTCCCTTAAAAAAGAAATTCCATACCCCGGTGAGGTATGGAATTGAAATTTATGAGGCAATTGCCCGGGGACGATTTAGGATTCCGACTCTCCTTCCTGCACCACTTCTACGTTCTGAACGCCGCGGAGCTCGCTGATCTCGTCTTTCAGTTCTTCCAGGAACTCGTCGATCTGCTTGCGGGTAATGGCCAGGGACGGCAGCAGGCGGATGACGTTGGGTTTGGCTTCGCCGGTGAAGATGTTGTGCTTGTACAGCAGGTTCTTGCGCAGGTCCTTCAGGTCTTCGGGCACGTCGAAACCGATCATCAGGCCGCGGCCGCGAATGTTCTCGATGCCGTCGATGGCTTTCAGGCGGTTCATCAGGTACTGGCCGCGCTGCTTGGCTTTTTCCAGCAGGTCGTCCTGTTCGATCACTTCCAAAACAGCCAGCGCTGCGGCGCAGGCCAGTTGGTTGCCGCCGAAGGTGGTGCCCAGCATGCCGATCTTGGGCTGGATGTGCGGGGCGATGAGGATGCCGCCAACGGGGAAGCCGTTACCCATGCCTTTGGCCATGGTGTAGATGTCGGCATTCACGCCGGCATGGTCGTGGGCAAAGAACTTGCCGGTACGGCCGAAGCCGTCCTGTACGCCATCGGCAACGAATACGGCGCCGTTCTGGTCGCAGAGGCGGCGGATCAGTTGCAGGAAGGAGTCGGTGGCCACGTTGATGCCGCCGACGCCCTGGATGCCTTCAACGATGACGGCACACACCTGGTTACCCTTGGTCTGGAAGTAGGTTTTCAAGGCCGCTTCGTCATTGAAAGGCAGGAAGTCCACGTTCTCGGTCTGGTTCACCGGGGCCACGATGGCCGGGTTGTCGGTCACCGATACGGCCAGGGAGGTTCTTCCGTGAAAGCTTTTCTTAAAGGCCACGATCTTTTTGCGGCCGTTGTGGAAGGAGGCCAGCTTCAGGGCATTTTCGGTGGCTTCGGCGCCGCTGTTGACCAGGAACAGCTGGTAGTCTTCTTTTCCGCTCACTTTGCCCAGCTTGTCGGCCAGCTCCTGCTGCACCGGGATCTTGACGGAGTTGGAGTAAAAAGCGATTTTACCGAGTTGGTCTTCAATGCGCTGCACCCAGTGCGGGTGGCCGTGGCCGATGCTGATGACGGCATGGCCGCCGTACATGTCCAGGTATTTCGCGCCGTCCTCATCCCATACATAAGAGTCTTTTGCCCTTACAATGGTGATGTCGTTGAGTGTGTAAACGTCAAAAAGTTTCATAAGAACCCCTTCACCCCCCAAAGGAGCGTTTAGGAATTCCCCGGGAGACCCGGGGAGTTTCGTGTTGATAATAAATACAGTTTCTAAAGAGCTATGGTAGCGGCCCTTGCCGCTACGGCGTTAAAAGTAATTCGCTTTCAAATTTAGGCCCGCACACTCATCCAATCCAAACATCAGGTTCATATTTTGCAGGGCCTGGCCGCTGGCGCCTTTCAACAGGTTGTCGATAGCGGAATGCACTACTAATTTGGTGCCCACTTTTTCCAGCTGCAGCACGCATTTGTTGGTATTGACGGCCTGCTTCAGGAAGATCGGCGAGCGGCTCACCACGGTGAAGGGGTGGTCCTTGTAAAATTCCTCGTACAGGGCCAGCAGGTCGCCTTCACCCAGCTCGCAGTCCACCTGCGAGGAGATGAAGATGCCGCGGGTAAAGTCGCCGCGCCAGGGAATGAAGCTCAGGTCGATCTGCCCGCCGGGTTGCAGGTGGTAGAGCGACTGGCCGATCTCGTGCAGGTGCTGGTGCGACAGGGTTTTATAGGCCTGGATGTTGTTGGCCCGCCACGAAAAGTGGGAAGTGGTCGCCAGGCTCTGGCCGGCACCGGTGGAGCCGGTAATGCCGGTGGTGTACACTTCGCCCAGGAGGCCTGCCTTGGCCAGGGGCAGCAGTCCGAGCTGGATGCCGGTGGCAAAGCAGCCGGGGTTGGCAATGTTGTGGGCCGCGATGATCTTTTCCTTGTGCAGCTCGGGCAGGCCGTAGACGAACTGGCGGCTGCCGATGGCCGACTTGGGATTCAGGCGGAAGTCCTGCGACAGGTCGATGATCTTCACCGATTCGTCGATGGGGGTTTCTTCCAAAAATTTCCGGGCTTCCCCATGGCCGACGCAGAGGAACAGCACGTCGATATCGTCGTGCAGGTCGCCGGAGAACTGCAGGTCGGTTTCGCCCACCAGGTCCTGGTGCACGGCATAGACCGGCTTGCCGGCATTGCTGCGGCTGTTGATAAAGGAAACGGAAACCTGGGGATGGTGGATCAGCAGGCGGATCAGTTCGCCACCGGTATAGCCGGCGCCGCCCACCACACCTACGCGCACCCGGGTTCCTGAAGCGGAACCGGGGCTCGTAGTGGTATGTTTAGTTGTTGCCATTGAGATTGAAAAGGAATAGGATGTACAATACGTTGGTTAGGAAGCGCTTTCTTGTCCGGCGGCCTCTTTTACCTGGTAGAAAATAGAGGTCTGGTTGCCGAAGATCTTGCTGAAGCCGCGCACGTCCTCGCCGCTCCATCCGGTGTTCATTTCGCCGTACTTGCCGAACTTGCTGCTCATCAGGTCGAAGGCGGATTCGATGCCGATCACCTGGAAGCGGTAGGGCAGGAGCTGCAGGAACACGTCGCCGGTCACATTTTCCTGGGCGCTTTGCAGGAAGGCCTCGATATCGCGCATCACGGGGTCGAGGATCTGGCCTTCGTGCAGCCAGTTGCCGTAGAATTGGGCCAGCTGGTCTTTCCAGTTCAGTTGCCACTTGGTCAGCACGTGCTTTTCCAGGGCGTGGTGGGCCTTCAGGATCACCATGGGGGCGGCGGCTTCGAAGCCCACGCGGCCCTTGATGCCGATGATGGTGTCGCCCACGTGGATGTCGCGGCCGATGCCGTAGGGGCCGGCCAGCGTTTGCAGGTATTGGATGGCTTCGGTCGGGTGATCGAAGGCCTGGTCGTTGATCTTTTTCAGCTCGCCTTTTTCAAAGGACAGCTTTACTTCCTCGCTGCCGCTTTTGGTTACCTGGGTGGGCCAGGCTTCTTCCGGCAGGAGGCCTTTGGAGGAGAGGGTTTCCTTTCCACCCACGGAAGTGCCCCACAGGCCCTTGTTGATGGAGTACATGGCCTTGGCGAAGTTCATTTCAATGCCCTTGCCTTTGAGGTACTCGATCTCCTGCTCGCGGCTCAGTTTGAGGTCGCGGATGGGGGTAATGATTTCCACGCCGGGGATGAGGATGTGGAAGATCATGTC
Source organism: Huijunlia imazamoxiresistens (assembly GCF_037132455.1). Lineage (NCBI taxonomy): Bacteria > Pseudomonadati > Bacteroidota > Chitinophagia > Chitinophagales > Chitinophagaceae > Huijunlia > Huijunlia imazamoxiresistens. The sequence goes on from NZ_JBBBEI010000005.1 coordinate 313,053, forward strand.
GAAGCGCACCTGGTCGTTGCCGGCACCGGTGCTGCCATGGGCCACGGCGTCGGCGCCCAGCTTTTTGGCGTGTTCGGCAATGTGCAGGGCCTGGCTGAGGCGCTCGGCGCTTACGCTCAGGGGGTAGGTGTTGTTTTTCAACACGTTGCCGTAAATCAGGTATTTGATGATGCGGTCGTAGTAGCCTTTTACCGCGTCGATGGTGGTATGGCTTTTCACGCCCAGCTTGTAGGCATGGGCCTCGATCTGCTGCAATTCTTCGGAGGTGAAACCGCCGGTATTGACGATAATGCTGTGAACTTCGTAGCCTTTTTCCTCGCTTAAGTATTTTACGCAATAAGTCGTATCCAGTCCGCCGCTAAAACCCAGGACTACTTTTTTTCCAACGGCACCCGGGGTGCTTTGATCCAGAGAAGTGCTTGCTGTTTCCTGCATTTCTAAATGCTGTGATTTAAAGGGTTTGATGTGATATTATATAATTCAAAGCTCCCCGACGGGCGGGGAGCTGGCATTAAAAGTTAAAGAAAGACCCGAGAATGGCTTTGAACCGCGAGGGGTTGGCCTGCAGCCGTTTCAGCCGGTTGAGGAACTTGCTTTGTTTCAGTTGCAGGAGGCGTTCGTACACCTTCGACTTCTTTTTAAAGTGCTCCTCGGTTTCTTTGGGCTCGTAGTGATCTTTGGGATCGTAGAGCATGGCGGTGCACAGGCAGTTCTTCCGGTCCTTGCTCATGAGGATCTCGTAGTTGATGCAGCTTTTGCAGCCGGCCCAGAAGGCTTCGTCCTGCGTGAGCTCGGAATAGGTTACCGGCTCGTAGCCCAGTTCGCTGTTGATCTTCATCACGGCCAGGCCGGTGGTCAGGCCGAAAATCTTGGCGTTGGGGTATTTTTCCCGCGACAGCTCGAAGATGCGGTGCTTGATGCCTTTGGCGACGCCGCTTTTCCGGAAAGCCGGGGAAACGATCAGGCCGGAGTTGGCCACGTAATCGCCATGGCTCCAGGTTTCGATATAGCAGAAGCCTACCCACTGACCGTCATCGGTAACGGCAATGACGGCTTTGCCTTCTTCCATTTTCTGGGTGATGTAGGCGGGTGAGCGTTTGGCGATGCCGGTTCCCCGTGCCTTGGCCGAAGCCTCCATTTCGTCGGTGATGATTTCAGAAAAATGCGCATCGGCAGGGGTTGCCACCCTTATAATGATGTTTTGATTGTCCACGGTAAAAAAAGATTTAAAAAGTGCGGATAACCACTCCTGAGTAATTTACGATACGTCGGGGAAAATTCACTGATAGGGGCCTTGGTTGGGTGCTCGTCCTATCAGCACTCAGGTCGTCTTGACAGGTAGCGGAACAGGTCAAAACAAACAGCATACACACCTGTTGCCAGGAAAGCGTGGAAAATGTAGTATTTGTTATGTGTGTTTGTGTTCACTTTCTTAGAAGTCGGTGCAAAGTTATAGGTTGAGCTGAGATTTGCGCAAAAAAAATGCTTAATTCTTTGCCTTATTTTTTGTCCCATACGGCTCCCTCCGGAATGGATTTTCGTTCTCTTTTTCCACTTCTAAAATTGCGCCGGAATCCCCCGTTTGGGGGTTTCCATCCGGGCGGGGCGGGGGCGGCGTGCTTTTCCGGCTTTTGGCCGGGGAGCGGCCCCCGTTATTTTAAATTTTCATTATCGGTTTGGGGCTGACAGCCACAGGATTGTCCCGGTTTGGGAAAAACGGCGCCAAAATTGAAGGGATTGTATAGCGGCCCTGTTGGCTTACAGGAATTTCCTTAACAAAGTTTTGGGGATATTTCGAATTGTCGAGCTTGAGAATTTTACTTATTTTTATTTTGCAAATCTGTAATCAGTAGGGTTGCTCTTCATTAAGATCCAATTCCGGGCCGCGACCCCGACCTGCCACCAGCTGTGAACAACCGCTTCGCAACGCATTCGCCCGTTTTCAATCTGTCCCCTGGTTCCCTTAACATCGGCCCTGGAAAAATTCAAGGCGTCTAATGTCCGTATAGAAAATGCCCTGCTTTTAGCAAACGCCCTCGAAATTTTTAGCCCTTCCGCCGGCGCGGGAGGGATTTTTTTGGCTGCACTTTCCCTTCCCGCTGTACCTTTGCCCTCCTTCCGGTTGCCGGAACATTGCCTGGCCATTAAATTTTTTCCGTGCAGGATTACCTCCTCTTCATCGATACCGAAACCTCGGGCAAGCCCCGCCGGTGGAATGCGCCTTATTCCCAAAAAGACAACTGGCCCCACGCCCTTCAAATTTCCTGGCTCCTGTATACCCGCGAAGGAGTGCTGGTACGGCAGGAAGACCATTACATCAGCGACGATGACTTCACCATAGCGCCTTCCGCCTTCCAGGTCCACGGGCTGACGGCCGCCTTCCTGCGGGAAAAGGGCCGGCCCCGCCGCGAGGTGCTGGCACGGCTGGCCGCCGACCTCGAAACCTTCCAACCGCTGGTGCTGGGCCATTTCATGGCCTTCGACGCCCATATTGCCGGCGCCGAATTCTACCGCTCGGGCCTTGCCGACCCCCTGCCCGGCCTGCCCGCCTTCTGCACCATGCAGGGTACCCGCCACCTGGTACGCAACCCCGCCGCCCACTTCCTGCGCCTGGGCGAGCTGTACGAACTGCTGTTCCAAAAACCGCAACGGCACCCCCACAACGCCCTGGCCGATGCGCAGGCAACCGCCGAATGTTTTTTTGAATTAATAAAAAGAGGCGATATTGACCCGGAAAAGGCGGGACCACCGCAGTTGGAAGCCGTTGCCGCCCCGTCGGGACGCACTTCCGGCCTGCTGGCAGCCCTGCTCAGTGCTTTTGTGATCTCTTTAATTCTGTATTGTTTATGGAAAACCGGCTCGCCTTCCTTCGTACCGTAAAACCCTTTGACCTGCTGCCCGAAGACGTGCTGGCCGACCTCGCCGGCAACCTCGAGGAGGTGCGCTACAGCCGCGACACGGTCATTTACCGCCAGGATGTGTCGCAGCTCAAGGGGGTGGACATTATTGTCGCCGGCGAATACGAATCCTTTTTCTACGACAGCGCCCTCAATAAGCGGCTGGTGGAACACTTCCTCCCGGGCTTTTGCTTTGGCGGCATGTCGGTGCTGCTCAACCAGCGGCGCTCTTTCCATACGGTCATCGCCAAAAAGGGCACCGTCATTTACTTTCTTCACCGCAAGGAGTTCCGCGAGCTGGCCCGCAACTACGAACCCTTCCTGCACTATTTTACCACCGCTTTCGGCAAGCGGATGATGAACGAGGAATTTACCCATTTCTTCAAGCAGGCCGCCGCCACCGAAAAAAATTACATTGCCGCCGACCAGGCCTATACCCGCCGGATCGAGAGCGTGGAATCGGCGGAGATCATTTCCTGCCCCGGCCACACGCCGGTGGCCGAAGCGGCCCGGGTGATGGGGAAACACCGCATCAGCTGCCTGATGGTGCTGGACGAAGCGGGCAAGATCGGGGGCTTTATTACCGACCGCACCATTCGCGACAAGGTGGTGGCCCTGGAAGCTTCCGTGCAGCAGCCCGTGCACCGCATCATGGAGGGGCCGGTGGTATCTATCGGCAAGGACGCTTATGTGTACGAAGCCCTGCTGATGCTGTTCCGCACCAAAAGCCGCTACCTGCTGGTAGAGGAGAACGGGCAGTATACCGGCATCGTCAGCCGTAAGAAGCTGATGAGCGAGGAGGGCGAGTCGCCCATGGTCTTTATCCAGGCGGTCAAGCTGGCCGTGTCGGAGGAGGAGCTGGGGCGCAAGTGGCAGCAGGTGCCGCAGATGGTGAACCGGCTGCTGGACCGGGGCGTGAATGCCGAGATCGTCAACCAGCTGATCACCACCATCGCCGATACCATTGCCGTCAAGGTGATCGAGGAGGTGATCGACAAAATGGGGCCGCCGCCGGCCAAATTCGTGTTCATGGTGCTGGGCAGCGAGGGCCGCAAGGAGCAGACCCTCAAAACCGACCAGGACAATGCCATCATTTACGAGGACAAGGCCAACGAGCACCGCGAAGAGGTGCGGGCCTACTTCCTGGAGTTTGCCGCGGAGGTTTCGGGCAAGCTCGACCGCATTGGCTTCAGCTTCTGTACCGGCGGCTACATGGCCAAAAATCCCAAATGGACCCATTCCCTCTCGCACTGGAAGCGCAATTACGTCAGCTGGATGGAGGAGTCGGTGCCCGAAACGGCCATGAAATTCGCCACCTTCTTCGACTGCCGCCACCTTTATGGCGATGCGGCCATCATCGACGAGCTGCGGGCGTTCCTGGATGCCGAGCTGCAAAAGCCGCTGCAGGCCTTCTTTTACCACATTGCCCGCAACGCCCTGCAGTACGAACCGCCGCTGACCTTTTTTAAAAACATCCGCACCACCACCCGCGGGGCCCAGGAAGTGTTCGACATCAAGCGGGCCATGACGCCCATCGTGGACCTGGTACGGGTGTTTGCCCTGAAGAACCGGGTGTTCGAGGTGAATACGGGGGAGCGGCTGAAGGCGCTGAGGGCCAAAGAGGTGCTCAACGATACCGCCTTCCAGGAACTGATGCAGTCGTACTACCTGCTGATGCGCCTGCGCCTGAAAAAGCAGGCGGCCCAGATCATCCGCGATAAGGCGGAGCCGGATAATTACGTCAACATCCGCAGCCTGACCAAAATTGAGCTGGTAACGCTGAAAGAGATCTTTAAAACCATCGAGGAATTCCAGTCGCGGATCAAAATGGAATTCACCAATAACCTTTTCGGGTAATGGGAGCAGGGTTCCGAACCCTCCTGCCTCATAGGATTTGTCTATGAGGACATAGAATCTTTCAATAACGGACATTGCCGGCGGGCGGCTACTTTTGTGTCTTCATATGGCAAGCAATCGTTAGTCGCCCGCTGTTTCTACAGTGGGCTCTTTTTTTATCCCTCCCTTAAATGAAAAAGAGGGAAGGTAAAAAGCGCATATGCCTACGCTTTATACTCTCCCTCTTTTGTAAATTTCAGTAGGTGGTGTTTTCCTCCGCCGTTATACCGGTCGTCCGCCACCGATGATACGTACCAGGATCGCAATCACTGCTAATACCAGCAGGATGTGAATCAAACCGCCCGCATGGAAGGCGAACATACCCAGTAACCATCCGATAATCAGGATAACGGCGATGATATACAATAAGCTACTCATAATGATAAATTTTTCGGGTTCACAATATCATTTCCAGGCTTATCTATAGTCAAAACCTTGCCAAAATATAATGCAGAGCTTGAGGTAATGGCGCCACCGGAGCTGCCGGTGCGGGCCTGCTGCTGAGGTTGTTTTATATTTTGATGTGTCCGTTGCCCTGCCTTGTGCCGGCCAACGTTGAGGGATAGCTGTGCCGGTGGAAAATGGCTGTGGCCGGCCAGGCCGGGTGGGAGTGGAATAGCTGCTGATCGCCTTGACAATCAACGCTGCCCGTTCTGGGAAAAAGCGCTGTTTTAAATTTTCCGAAGTTTTTTTTTGAGAAATGAAAAATGATAGTATCTTGCTTCAAGTTTTCATAGGGTACGGATTAAAAACGGGCTCAGGTTTCTACCTAGGCCCTTTTTCTTTTTAAGGCCTTTCCCCAAAATACCCCTTCATTCAGCCCGTCCTTTCCGCATTTTTATTGGTATCGTCCCTGCTTTTTCCTGCTTCCTTTGCTTTTTATAGGAAGCCAACGGAAGACAAAATCGGCTTTTTGGCGGCATTCAACCGGCAAAATCCCCGTTTCGTCGAAAACTCAGCCATAAAAGGCCTTTCTTCCCGAGCTTCGTACCACATTCGCCTCCGGAACTATAAAGATTCCTCCCGTTTTTTCCACCATCCTTGAAAACTTATCCAGCTTCCCTGAAAACCGTTTTCATCCGTTTCCCTGTTGCATCGTTCCTTTTCTATCCTTTAAAAAATCACGGGCGTTCCGTATTCCCGATTGCATCATAAATCATTAACGCCTATAAGCTTCCCCTCTTTGCGAGGGGATTTTTATTTTAAGGGATGCCTGAATCTGCACAAGATTTGAAGTGGTTTCTGCCATGAAACGGAAACAGTGTGGACTTTTTGCCGTGATGTGTTTGCTGGCAGGCAGCGCGTTTGCCCAGGAGGACCGGATCGAGTCCGACCGTCCGGGCCAGACGCAGACGCCCGGGCTCACTTCCAAAGGCTACCTGCAGGTGGAAGCGGGCATCGAAAAGGACCAGGAACGGGACGGGGCATATATGCTCCGGCACCCGGAGGCTGTTTTGAAATTCGGCTTGTCGGACCGCTGGGAACTGCGGACGGAACTGACGTCTGAAACCTGGCGGGACAAGGTCGCCAAGGAGTATCACTACGGCCTGAAGCCGGTGGAAGTGGGCTTCAAGGCAAAGCTGGCCGAAGAAAAAGGCATGCGTCCCGCCACCTCATTGTATACCCTGGTGGGCCTTCCTGCCCTTGCTTCCCGGGACCACCGGGTGTCCCATGTGTTTCCCACCGTGCGCCTGCTGTTTAAAAACCAGCTCACCGGCAAGCTGGAGCTCGATTACAACATCGGCCCGGAATGGGACGGCGAGCAGGCGCAGCCGCAATGGCTGTATTCCGTGGACCCCGAATGGAAGATCGGGGAAAAATGGGAAGCCTTTTTGGAAGTGTTCGGCTACCTGCAAAAAGGCAAGGCACCGCAGCACCACCTGGATGGCGGGCTGGCGTATTTCCCCTCCAACGACCTGAAGATCGACCTGTTTGGCGGCAAAGGCATTTCGGCGGAAGCCCCGGACTATTTTATTTCCCTGGGCGTGTCGTTCCGCCTGCGGCCCTGACACTTCCCCGGAAGCCGGGTATACTTAAGAAGCGCTCCGGGAAACAGCGGCGCAAAGCGCCCGGAAATCCATTGCTTCATAGCTGTCGATAATGGTATCGGCCTGCCCCAGGTCGGCGGCTGCATGGGTGGTGGTGATGGCCACGCACGTCATGCCGGCGCTTTTGGCGGCCTGCACGCCGCTGGCGGCGTCTTCGAACACGATGCAGTCGGCGGCGGGTACCTGCAGGCGGTGGGCGGCCTTGAGGAAGATATCGGGGGCGGGCTTGCCGTGTTCCACTTCATTGCCGGTGACGATCACCTCGAAAAAGCGGCCCAGGCCGGTTTGTTCCAGCACCAGCTCGGTTTTGGGGCGGCGCGAGCTGGTGGCCAGGGCCAGCCTCAGGCCCTGCTGTTGCAGGCTTTCCAGCCAGGCTTCCACGAAGGGAATGGTCTGGATGCCGGTTTCCAGGGCGAATTCTTTAAAATACGCCATTTTCTGTTGCATGGCAGCATCCGCCTCGGCGCCCTCCAGGTGCAGCAGGGAGCTGACGACATCCGCGCTTTTTTTGCCCAGCAGGGGAAAGTACCGTTCAAAGGTCAGGTCGATGCCATAGTCGGCAAACAGCTTTCTCCAGGCTTCGTAGTCGGCCTGGGTGCTGTGGATCAGGGTGCCGTCCATGTCGAAAATGGCGGCGGTGAAGGCGGCTGTCGGCGTTTCTTCCAGAGCGGCAATGCTCCGAAGAGGGGCGGTGGTGGCTAATGAATTCTGCATGAATATGTTGTAGGCGCCGCAAAGGTAGTCAAATTCAGCCATTCGCCGGGAGCGCCGGAAAACGGGCGCCGGAAGAAAAATCAGGCTTTCGGCTTCCTATTTGTTTTTGCTTATTGAAAAGTAATGTATTTTGTACACATATTACTTTGGCCATGGTGAAAGAACCCCTGAAGCAACAACTGATGGAAGCCCTCCTGGACGCCCAGACGGATTCGGTGGTCTGGATGGTGCCGGTGTATGAAACCTTTGTTACCGGGGAGGGACCGGTAGTGGATTTTGAAACGCAGTATTGCAATCCCGCAGCGGCCGCACTGTTTGGCTGCAGCCACCTGCAGCTTATGGGCCGGCGCTTGCTGGCCTTTCCCCATGTCGACGAAAAGTTGCGCCGCCGCATCTTTGAACAGTGCGTGCAGGTATGGGAAACCGGCGCCTCTATGGAGTTTACCTACTACAATCCGTCCTGCGACGGTTATTACCACATACAGCGCAGCAGGGTACAGGAAGGGGTGCTGAGCATCATTCGCGACCGTACGGCGGAAGTGAAGGCGGAAAAGGAAAAGGAGCGCCAGGCCCAGTTGCTGCAGCATATCTTCGACTCCTCGCTGAACGGCCTGTGCACCTGTGCCGCCGTACGCGACGCTTCCGGGACGATCCGCGACCTGCGGTACGTTATGGTGAATGCGATGTTCAAAGAGCTGAACCCGGGTGCCCTCCAGGACGTAGTTGGGAAAACGATGCTGGAGCTGTTCCCCGCCTCGGGCGAAATTTTTAAAAAGTATTGCACCGTTTTTGAAACCGGCGTGCCGGCCCGCTTCGAAGCCCGTTATGCCCTGGGCGACATCGACTCGTGGTTTATGGTTTCCTGCGTCCGGATGGATGCCGATAACGTGGTGGTCACCTTTGCCGACATCACCGAACAAAAGAAGGCGGCCCTGGAGATGTCGGAACAAAAGACCATGCTCGACAACATCCTGAGGTATTCGGCCAACGGCATTTCGGTGACCGAAGTGATCCGCAATGCGGAAGGAGCGGTGGTCGACGGCCGCACCATCCTGGCCAACGAGGCCGCCATAGCCATTGCCGGCATTCCCCGCGACATTTACCTGAGTAAAACCGCCGAAGAGATCGTGCCGGGCATTATGCTGTCCCCCTACGGCCAGGCCTGCCTGGAAACCCTCCAAACGGGCAAACCCCAGGTGAGCCAGTACTTCCTGGAGCCCACCAGGCGTTGGATGGAGATCACCATTTCCTGCCTGGACCGCGACCATATCATCACCATCTTTACCGACATCACGCCCTTCAAGGAAGCCCAGATTTACCAGCAGCAGCTGATGGACGAACTGCAGCGCTCCAATGCCAACCTGGCCGAATTTGCCTATGCCGCCTCCCACGACCTGAAGGAGCCGATCCGCAAGATGAACATTTTTACCGACCGCCTGAAGCTGCGCCTGTCCGAGCGGCTCGACGGGGACGAAACCCGCCTGCTGGAAGGCCTCGAACGGGGCGCCCGCCGCATGAGCGTGCTGGTGGACGACCTGCTGGACTACTGCCACGTCAGCCGGGGCACCGAAAAGCAGGAGCTGGTAGACCTGAACGCCAAGCTGCGGGTGGTGCTCGACGAGCTGGACCTGTTGGTCCAGGAAAAAAGCGCCGACGTACAGGTGGGCGAGCTGCCCACCATCAAAGGCCGCCGCCAGCAACTGAAGCAGCTGTTCCAGAACCTGATCGGCAATGCCCTCAAATACAGCCGGGCAGGCACGGTTCCCCGCATTACGGTAACGGCCCGCCTGGTCAAAGGCAGTGAAACGGCAGGCAAAGCCACCGCCGCTGAAGGAGATAAGTCGTATCACCTGATAGAAGTGCAGGACAACGGCATCGGCTTCGACCAGCAGGATGCCGAACGGATTTTTAACATCTTTACCCGCCTGCACGGCAATACCGAGTATAAAGGGTCGGGCATCGGCCTGTCGATCGTGCGCAAGGTGGTGGAAAATCACCAGGGTTACGTCTGGGCCGAAAGTCTCCCCGGCGAGGGCGCCACCTTCCGGGTGCTGCTGCCGGCTTAACCTCACCCCCGGCCCTCTCCATTTGGAGCGGGGTGCTTAAATCAGAATGTTATCCTGCTGGCCGGAACAATGGGTTGCTTATTGATTATTGTGTATTGCTTATTGCAGCTCTTCTACCTCTTTTATTAAATCCCTGAAGATCATGGCGGCGGGCAGGGCTTTTGCCCGGGCGGCAGACTGGCCGGCCCAGAGGGTGGTCAGCTCCTTGTTGTTTTGCGCCTGCGAGAGCAGCCTGATTTTGGCTACCAGGCTGTTTTGTACGGGGTAGGCGGGAATGGCCAGGCCCGAACGTTCCACTTCGTCCATAAAGCGGTTGCGCAGGCCCCGGGCCCAGCGTCCCGAAAAGGCCCGGGTAAGGGCGGTGTCGGTATCGGCGGCATGCGCTAAAGCTTCCTTGTAGGCGGGGATGGCGGCGCTTTCGTCCGAAGCAATAAAAGCCGTTCCTATTTGCAGGCCTTTGGCGCCCATGATAAAGGCAGCTTTTGCCGTGGGCCCGTCGCAGATGCCGCCGGCAGCCAGCACGGGTTTCCGGGTGCGGCTGGTGATGCCCGTGAGCAGGGATACCAGGCCTACCTGCGGCAGGGGCCCTTCATCTAAAAAAGTGCCGCGGTGGCCGCCGGCCTCGATGCCCTGGGCGGTGATGATGTCGATGCCTTTTTCTTCCAGCAGGAGGGCTTCTTGGGTGGAGGTAGCTGTTCCGATCAGTACCGTTCCTTTTGCTTTCAGCGCCTGAATGCTTTCCTCATCCAGGTTGCCGAACGTAAAGCTGACGATGGGCACCTGTTCCTGCAGCAGGATGCCTATTTGTTCCCTATAGGAGTAAAACCGGAACGGTTCGAAGTCTTTTTCTGCAAAGGGCAGCCCGTATTGGGCGCACAGGCGTACCAGGAAGGATTTCATTTCCTGTACTTCCCCCTGCCGGGGCTCCGGTATGCCGTGGGCAAACAGGTTGACGGCAAAGGGCCTGTCCGTCCGTTCCCTTGTACGTCGGATCAGCTCGAGGGTTTTATCCGGCGACAGTCCGCCTACCGGCAGGGAGCCCAGTCCGCCGGCGTTGGCAATCTGCGCCACCATAGCGGGCGTAGTCACGCCCAGCATGGGCGCCTGTACAATGGGGTAGTCGATGCGGAGGGCTTCCGTGATTTCGTTTTTCCAGTTCATAAGAAAAGGCGGTTGCGGGTTTCGAAGGAGCGGGCGGATAGGGTAAATATACTTCAAAGACCTCACCCGTCCCGCCGAAGGCGGGACGGGTGAGGTGGAAACCCCGGAACATTTTTTACCTTCACTTCCTCAATCAAAACCATGCGTTCCACTTTCCTGTTTGCCTTCCTGTTGCTGCTAACGGTTCCTTCCTTTGCCCAGAAGAACGGCATCACGACCTTTTCCACCATTGACGCCCTGCTGTCGGGGATCTACGATGGTCCTTTTTCCCTTAAAGAAGTAAAGAAGGCCGGCAACATGGGCATCGGCACGGTCAACGGCCTGGACGGCGAGCTGCTGGTGTATAAGAACAAAGCCTACGCTATTAAATCGGACGGTGTTCCGTATGCGCTGCCCGACAGCGTAAAAGTTCCCTGGGCCACCATTACCCAGTTTAAGCCCGGCAAGGCGTTGCCCCTGCTGCCGGGCTGGAATTATGCCGCCTGCACCGCCCATATCGATTCGTTCCTGACCAGCCTCAATTACGGTTATGCCCTGCTGGTAGAAGGGACGTTCGAGCTGGTGAAAACCCGCAGTGTTCCCAGGCAGCAGCCTCCTTATGTAAAGATGACCGAGATCGTAAAGACGCAGCCCGTTTTTATGCTGGAACGGGTGGAGGGCATCATGGTAGGTTTCCGCTTCCCCTCGTTTGTCAAGGGCGTCAATGTTCCCGGGTATCACTTTCATTTCATCACCAAAGACCGGAAGGCCGGCGGCCATGTGCTGGATTTCAAAATCGCCAAGGCGGTGGTGCTGGTCGACCAGGCACTGCAGTTATCCACTATTTTACCGGAAGGAGAAGCGTTCCGGAACTTAAGCCTGGAAGAGGACCGGGAAGAAGAATTGAAAAAGGTGGAAAAGGGACAATAGATTGTTCGAATTATAAATCCGCGATTATGGATTCTAATTATTTGGAAAGCGTCATCAAGCAATTTGAGTATTATAAGTTACTGGGCGATAAGACCCTTGCCCGCATACCGGAAGAACAGCTGTTCTGGCAGTACAACAGCGACAGCAACAGCATTGCGGTGATCGTAAAGCATTTATGGGGCAATATGTTGTCGCGTTGGACCGATTTTCTGACTTCCGACGGGGAGAAGGAGTGGCGCCACCGCGAGGAGGAGTTTGACAACGATCGGCGCAGCAAGCAGGAAGTGCTGCGGCTGTGGGAAGAGGGCTGGAACTGCCTGCTTTCGGCCCTGCGGCCCCTGAAGGCCGAAGACCTGGATAAAATCATTTATATCCGTAACCAGGGGCATACCGTACTGGAAGCCATCAACCGGCAGCTGGCGCATTATCCCTATCACGTAGGACAGATCGTTTTTTTGGGAAAAATGATCTCCGACGGGCACTGGGAAAGCCTGAGTATCCCCCGGGGCGGATCGAAAGCGTATAATGCGGAAAAGTTTGCCGCCGAAAGGAAACGGGCACATTTTACCGATGAATTCCTCCATAACCCGGCAGGAAACCCGGACCGGGAACAGCAGCCCGGGGAAGAAAGCCGGTAAAATGATTGAAACATATAGATGGAACAGGCACCCTATGGAAAAGAAATTATTATTTGAAGAGGGAGCGTTTGCCCTCTGGCGGCATTCCGGTTTGACGGATGAAGCAAGGGCGTTCCTGCAACACATAGCGTGGGGGCAGAGCGGGCCCGTATACAACCACCGGAACACGGAGGAGCGGATAGGGCACCTGCACCGGCCCACGCTGATTTCCATTACCCGGCAGGGAAAAATGCTGGGTACGGCGGTTTTTTGTAATACCCCGGTTACGGCCGGTGAGCGCCGGTACAACAGTTATTATATCCGGTATTTTGCTGCCTCTAAGGAAATCAGGGGCCAGGGCATCATGAAGCGGTATGCGGAAAAGGTGATGACTGCTATCCGGGACCAGGAGCAGGAGAAGACCGTATTTTTTGCCTTCGTGGAAAAGGAGAATAAAGCCTCGTATACCTCAGTCCGGAATGCAGGCTACGAGCAGATCGGGTTGTTGAAAACACATGGTTTCAGCCGCTTTTTTCCAAGGAAAAACAAGGACATAGAGCAGGTGGCGACCGGGCCGGTGCGCCAGGAGCTGGAGGGCCTGCTGCAGCAGCAGTATACACAGCACGCCCTGGTCCAGTTCAATTCCATTTTCCTGAACAACAATTATTATGTGATCCGCGAAAAGGGAAAAGTCGTTGCCGGTTGCCAGTACCACCGGGTGCATTGGGTGGTGAACCAAATGCCCGGCCTGTTTGGTAAGATCGTCATGAAGGTGGTACCGCTGGTACCGGTACTGAATAAGCTATTTCATCCGAAGAAGTTTGAGTTCCTGGCATTTGAAGGGATTTTTGCGGCGCCGGGAAGCGAAAGCCGGCTCTTCGAATTATTTGAAGGATTGCTGGCCAAGGAAAAGCTGAAAGGGGCCATGTACTGGATGGATGAAAACTGCCCCGTACGCAAACGCTTGGAGGGCAGGGGGCGGAAGGGGTTGCTGCATGCCTTTGTCCGGGACTCGGAGGCGCTGATTATGGCATCCTTTACTCATTTGAATGAAACAGAGATCATGGATATCCAAGCACGTCCTCTTTATGTTTCCGCCTTTGATTTTATTTAAGCCGCTTTAACGGAGTGGCGCCGGGAATATTTTTATGCCGGAAGGAGGATAAAGCAAAAAGCCTTTCAGAAGAACTGAAAGGCTTTTTGTGCCCAGGACTGGATTCGAACCAGCACACCTCGCGGCGCCGCCACCTGAAGACGGTGCGTCTACCAATTTCGCCACCTGGGCAGGTTGCGTTTGGGAGTGCAAATATAGGGGAAGAGTTGAAACTGCAAGTATAATTTCAAAACTATTTTACCTGTAACAGAAAAAAATTCCGGCCGCGGGTAGAGGGATGGAACTTCCTGTACGGGTTCGCCGTCTATATCCATCTTTACATGGTTTATGTTTTTGCTTTTCCTATCGCATCCTTAGAAGAAATAAAGCGGGACAAAGTATCCGGAACAAAACGTTCTGCAAAACCGGCAATAAATGACCAAATGATCAATTTTGCATAGTCTATACTTGTTGAAGGCCGTTCATTTAAAAATGTTTTTATGCTTTTCCCTATTTCCTGAGAATCGGCGTGATCCGTAAATGCTGGAAATAAGCTGCCATCCAGCAACTTTCCCCGAACAAGGACATATAACAATAAAGCGAACAGGGCACCATTAAAGGCTGGGGTAAAGAGCCGGATGGAGCTTTGCGACAACTCTGAAACATTCATTATAGGATCGCCATCGCGGGATGTGCTCATAAAACGTTGTTGCATACTTAACAGGCCTCCCATTGCACCAAAGAACAGCACGAGTAAAAATGCTCCGGAAGGTAGTGCCAGGGAATGATTCACAGATGCGGTTGGGCGGTTGATCTGGAGGGATCCCTTTAGGGTAAGAAAATAATATATTATGCCAGTAAGGATGATAACAAATAAGCCTCCTATTATCGAATAGGTAACACGGTTAGAATTGCGTTTATGTAAAGCGTCGGTAACCGGTATAAGAGCATACTGCAGGTATATTTTTCCCAACAGGTATTCCATATCTGCTCTGAGAGCGCCTATCTCTGAGGGCTTGTCCTGATCGTTGCTCTTTTTCGACGAGCCTTCAAGATCTGGTGGCTTTGATGCCAGGTAGGCTTCATACTCTGCAAGTCCCACTATATCCCGGTATCTTAAACGCAGGTGCCAGACTTCCCGGGCCAGTCGTTCATCGGGTAAAAGCCGCGCTAAGGCTAACTCCAGTTTGTAAAGGTCTTTCCAGCGAAGGGAGTTCGTTTCTCTTTTCACTTTCAGGTCCGACAGGAATTTAAATGGATCTTTATGGGTCGGGTTTGATTTTTCCTCCCCGGTTGGGTTCGCTTTTTCCCTCTCGTAAAGCAAGTCTTCAATGGAAACCGTTAAGTTATCGAAATATAAGATGCCGTGCGGGGGGAGAGCGTCCACGGCGAGTTGCTTTTTATGTGCTTTGGTCTCCTTCCTGGGTTTATTTGTTTGCTGACTTTTGCCGATTGGGGTTTGATCCTTATTGGCGTTTTCCCCATTGTTGAAGACCAGGCTGTGTACATTGCTCATATGGTGATCGTTAGAATGGTTGTCTGGCAGCTCTATTGCCGGTTTGGCTATATTTCCCGGGATAAGCCTGCTGTGCTTGCAGTATCGCTAATATAAAAAGGTTTTAGACATCTTTATCCGCGAGAAACAGCTGGTACAGGTTTATGCTTAGGGTAAAAAAGCATGGCGCCGAGCTTTGCCGGAGTTCCGTTGCTGCAACTCTTTACCTGGAGAATAGAAGATAGGTAGGCGACAGGATACCCTAAAGCAAAAAGCCTTTCAGAAGAACTGAAAGGCTTTTTGTGCCCAGGACTGGATTCGAACCAGCACACCTCGCGGCGCCGCCACCTGAAGACGGTGCGTCTACCAATTTCGCCACCTGGGCAGGTTGCGTTTGGGAGTGCAAATATAGGGGAAGGATTGAAACTGCAAAGAAATTTTTTCAGTGTTAAAATATTTTTTGAGCAGGGGAGAAGGATGGTCGTTTTCCTTATTTGGTTTTCTTTGAATGCCTGAGCCATTTGGTTCCCTAGGTCAAAGCGTCCTTCCCCGGAATACAATTCGGGAGCACGTGTTCAGCTCTTAAGATAATGCTCTTCGGTAGGAGGCCAAGGTAGCCCTAAAAGCAAAAAGCCTTTCAGAAGAACTGAAAGGCTTTTTGTGCCCAGGACTGGATTCGAACCAGCACACCTCGCGGCGCCGCCACCTGAAGACGGTGCGTCTACCAATTTCGCCACCTGGGCAGGTTGCGTTTGGGAGTGCAAATGTAGAATTCTTTTGGAAACGACCAAATTTTTTTTCAGCTTCCTCCTTTTTTCTTCCAGCTCAGCATCAAAATACCCGCCACCACCAGCACCGTGCCCACCAACTGGCCGGGAAA
Source organism: Huijunlia imazamoxiresistens (assembly GCF_037132455.1). NCBI lineage: Bacteria > Pseudomonadati > Bacteroidota > Chitinophagia > Chitinophagales > Chitinophagaceae > Huijunlia > Huijunlia imazamoxiresistens. Next base: position 328,829 of record NZ_JBBBEI010000005.1, read on the forward strand.
GATCTGCTCGCCCAAAAAATAATGCGCCTGCACAATGGTGGAAACCGGGCCGATGCTCGATACGATGGCCGTATTGTTCGACCCGATCCGCTTCAGCGCCAGCGACAGCAAAAAGGACGGAATGACCGTCGCTATTACCGCCAGGGCAATACCGTACCACCACAGGGTGGCGCCGCTCTGTAAATCAGACCAGGGCCGGGAAAGGGCAAAGTGCACAAAAATGCCCGCCGTGGCGGCCATCATGGCGTAAGCCGTGAACTTGGTCGCCCCCACCTGCGGAATGATGCGCCCGCTGCCCACGATATAAAACGAATAGGTGATGGAACAAAGGAAAATAAGAAAGGAGCCCAGGAAAAAGTTGGGGTTCGACGTGTCGATCTGCAATTCGCCGATATAAGCCAGGCCGATGCCCGCATAGGTCAGCAGCAGGGCCAGCTGCTGGTTGCGGTGCAGGGGCTGCTTGTATACATACCGGTTGATCAGCAGGGCAAAGGTAGGGTAGAGGAAGAGGATCAGCCGCTCCAGCCCGGCCGAAATATACTTCAGCCCGATGAAGTCGAAAAGTGAGCTGAGGTAATAACCCATAATGCCCAGCCACAGGATCGCCAGCCACTGCCGGCCGCTCATCCGTACACCGGGCTCCTGGCGCCGCACCACCCAGGCCGTCACCACGTAAAAGGGCAGGGCGAACAGCATGCGGATGGTCAGCAGCGTCAGCGGGTCCACCTGTATCTGTTCAAAGGCCTTCTTAACGAAAATTGCTTTTGTGGAGAACAGCACTGCCCCCGCAAAAGCAATCAGGAAACCGCTAAAATTTAGCGTTTGATGTTTTTGGTTAGTCGTCAAAAAGTTTACAAGTTTACGAGTTTACAAGTTTACGAGTTGCTTCCAGGTCCGGACAACTCGTAAACCCGTAAACTCGTAAACTTGTATACTACTATAGATTAAACGGCTACATTAAAGTCACGCAGCGCATCATTGAGGCTGGTCTTCAGGTCGGTGCTGGCCTTGCGGGTGCCGATGATCAGGGCGCAGTTCACGTTGTATTCGCCGGCGGGGAATTTTTTGGGGTAGCTGCCGGGGATCACCACGCTGCGGGCGGGTACCACACCTTTGTATTCCTTGGGTTCGGGACCGCTCACGTCAATGATCTTGGTGCTTTGGGTCAGCACCACGTTGGCGCCCAGTACCGCTTCTTTTTCCACCCGTACGCCTTCCACCACGATGCAGCGGGAGCCCAGGAAGCAGCCGTCCTCGATAATTACCGGGGAAGCCTGCAGGGGTTCCAGCACGCCGCCGATACCCACGCCGCCGCTCAGGTGCACGCCCTTGCCGATCTGGGCGCAGCTGCCTACGGTAGCCCAGGTGTCCACCATGGTGCCTTCGTCCACGTAAGCGCCGATGTTCACATAGGAGGGCATCAGCACCACGTTCTTCGCCAGGTAAGCGCCATAACGGGCAACGGCATGCGGAACGGCCCGTACACCGATCTCCTTATAATTTTTCTTCAGCAGCATTTTGTCGTAAAACTCGAAGGGGGCCACATCCCATGTTTGCATAGGCTGGATGGAGAAGTACATCAGGATGGCTTGTTTTACCCATTCGTTCACCTGCCAGCCGTTCTCGGTAGGCTCGGCAACCCGCAGCTGGCCTTTGTCCACCAGGTCGATCACCGCGCGGATGTCGTCCTGAAACGTTTGGTGGCTTAACATCTGGCGGTTGCCCCAGGCTTGTTCAACAGACTCTCTTAATTTCATTTGTTGGTAATTTGTAATGTTTGTTAGGCATGGGTTCCTGTAACAGGACCCCACGGCTAAAATTTGTGCAAACATAGTTGAATTTGAAAATCGCCCAACTTTCGCCATCTTGCCGCAGCTTACGATCATGAAGATACTTGTACGTTTACCCAACTGGCTGGGCGATATGGTCATGGCGGCCGCCTTCCTCCGCGCCCTGCAGGAAGCCTATCCCGGGGCGGAGATCAGCGTGATCGCCAAAAAAGGCATTCACGGGCTGCTGCCCCTGTTCCCGGGTATAAGTCACCAGCACGTTTTCAGCAAGGACGCGTACCGCGGCTTTATGGGCCTGCTGCGCTTCGGGCGGAAGGTACGCAGGGGTGGCCCCTTCGACCTGTTTTTTTGCCTGCCCGACTCCTTTTCCTCGGCCCTGATGGGCTATGCCACGGGAGCGAAGAACCGCATCGGCTTTAAAAAGGAAGGCCGCAGCTTTTTGCTGACCCATTCCTATTCAAAGCCCCAAAGGGGCCACCGGGTGGAGGAGTACGTGTCGCTGCTGGAGCTGTACACCGGGAAAAAGGCTGCCCCGCCGCAGGTGCTGCTGCAGCATACCTATGCCCAAAAGGACCATATTGCCGTCAACATCAATTCCGAAGCGTCCTCACGCCGCCTGACGGTGCCGAAGGCCGTGGAGGTGATCGGACTGTTGCGGGAAAGCGTTACCGCCCCGCTGGTGCTGATCGGCGGACCGGGGGAAAAAGCGTTCGTAGAAGAGGTGTATGAAAAGCTGCCCCGCAAGGACGGCATCACCTCCGCCGCCGGCCGGACGGCGCTGCCCCAGCTGGCGGAGCTGCTGGCATCGGCCCGCCTGCTGCTCACCACCGACTCGGGCCCGGCCCACCTGGCCAATGCCCTGGGCACCCCTACCGTGGTGCTGTTCGGCGCCGGCAACGAGGCCAATACCGCTCCCTACAACAGCGGCCTGCGTACCATCATCCGGCTGGGCCAGCTCTCCTGCGAACCTTGTCTGAAAAACAAATGCCCCCTGTACGAGGTGCCGCAATGCCTCCAGCAACTGGAGTCCCGGCTGATAGTGGACCGGGTGAAACAGTCAATGGCCAATAAGCAATAAGCAATAGACAATATAATTATGAGCGAAATAAATTTTGACCAGGAAGTGGAAACAGCTCTCGAGGTTTTGCGTCGGGGCGGCACCATCCTGTATCCTACCGATACCGTCTGGGGCATTGGCTGCGATGCCACCAACGAGGCGGCAGTACGCCGGATCTTTGAGATCAAACAGCGCGAGGACAGCAAAAGCATGATCGTGCTGGTGGCCGGCGAGCGGGACATCATCCAGTACGTGGCGGCGCCGGACCTGGGCGTCTTCGATTTCCTGCAGCAGCAGGAGCGGCCGACGACCATCATCTTCGAGCAGGCCCTGGGGCTGCCCTCCAACCTGGTAGCTGCCGACGGCTCCATCGCCATCCGCATCGTCCGCGACGAATTCTGCCGCCACCTGGTGCGGCGCCTCCGCCGGCCGATCGTCTCCACCTCGGCCAACATCAGTGGCCAGCCCACGCCCCAGACCTTTGCGCAGATCGCCCCCGAGATCCGGGAAGCCGTGGACCACGTGGTGGGCTGGCGCCAGGACGACGAAACCGCCGCCCTTCCCTCGCAGATCATCAAATGGAACAACGATGGCACGCACGTTGTTATTCGCAAATAACAGTTTACGAGTTCACGAGTTTGCAAGTTTACGAGTTGCCGGCGCCCGTATGGAACTCGTAAACTCGTAAACTTGTAAACTCGTGAACTTTATCTTTGGACCATGGATATTCATCTAAGTGAACGGGAAGAAAAGGTATTTGAAACAGTGGCTGCGGCGGCAGAGCAGCTGCAGACGCCCTGTTACCTGATCGGCGGCTTCGTCCGCGACAAGATCATGGGCCGTCCTACCAAGGACGCCGATATTGTGTGCGTAGGCGACGGGCTGGAGCTGGCCAAGTGTGCCGCCAACCGCTTTCACCCGCATCCCAAGGTGAGCTATTTCAAGAACTTTGGCACCGCCTACTTCAAGCTCAGCGACGGCTTCGATGTCGAGTTCGTCGGTGCCCGCAGGGAAAGCTACCGCTACCATTCCCGCAACCCCGAGGTGGAGCCCGGCACGCTGGCCGACGACCAGAACCGCCGCGACTTCACCATCAACGCCCTGGCCATTAGCCTGAACCCGCAGGATTTCGGCAAGCTGCTCGATCCCTTCGGCGGCCTGCAGGACATCGACAAAAAGATTATCCGCACCCCCACCGACGCCAACCAGACCTTTTGCGACGACCCGCTGCGCATGATGCGGGCCGTACGCTTCGCCACCCAGCTGCATTTTCATATCGAAGAGCAAACCTTCGAGGCCATCTGTAAAAATGCCGCCCGCATCGAGATCATCTCGCAGGAACGCATAACCGACGAGCTGAACAAGATCATGCTCAGCGAAAAGCCCTCCATCGGCTTCAGCCTGCTGTTTCACAGCGGCCTGCTGCACTACATCTTCCCCCAGCTCGTGGACCTGGCAGGGGCCGAGTATATCGAAGGCAAAGGCCACAAGGACAACTTCTTCCACACCCTGGAAGTGCTGGACCATACGGCCGCCCGCTCCGGCGACCTGTGGCTGCGCTGGGCCGCCCTGTTGCACGACATCGGCAAACCCGCCACCAAGCGTTTCGAGGAACCCCACGGCTGGACCTTCCACGGCCACGAGGTGGTCGGCGGCCGCATGGTGCCCAAGATCTTCAACCAGCTGAAGCTGCCCATGGGCGACAACATGAAATATGTGCGCAAGCTGGTGGAGATGCACCTGCGCCCCATCAGCCTGTCGCAGGAAAATATAACCGACTCGGCCATCCGCCGCCTCCTGTTCGATGCGGGGACCGACTTCGACGACCTCATCCTGCTTTGCGAATCGGACATCACCACCAAGAACCGTAAAAAGGCCAAGCGCTACTTCGAGAACTTCGAGCTGGTGCGGCAACGCTGCCACGAATTGGAAGAAAGCGACCGCATCCGCAACTGGCAGCCGCCCATTACCGGCGAGCTGATCATGGAAACCTTCGGCATCGGCCCCTGCCGGGAAGTGGGCTTCATCAAAAACGCCATCAAGGAAGGCATCCTCGACGGCCTGATCCCCAACAACTACGAGGCCGCCTTCCAGTTTATGCTGGACAAAGGCCGGGAATTTAAACTGGAGCCGAAGACGGCCCAGTAGTTTGTGGTTCGTGGTTTGTAGTTAGCGTAACCCGAAGGGAGTGCGTTTGATGGTGGGAGCGGGGCGGAGGTCCGATGCGACAGCCGAACTCGTGAACTTGTGAACCCGTGAACTGGTGAACTGCCCGCTTTGTGACTGTAGCGCTTACAAATGAGCTTTACCCGTAACACGACAACCATGAACCACAAACCACGAACGACAAACGGTTTTTTCCTACTTTTGACTTTTCTCAACCGGATTACTACAAATGGCTATACTGAAATTCAGGGTTTATTTTGAAGAAGATGACAGTGTGTACCGCGACGTTGCCATCCGTCATACCCAGATCTTTTTTGAGCTGCACGAAGCGATCTTGAAAGCGTATGAGTTTGACAGCAAGCACGGCGCTACCTTTTACCGCAGCAACGACAACTGGCAGCGCGGGCGGGAAATTTCCCTGGAGAAGTATAACCGCCCCTACAAGGCGCCCCCGCTGCTGATGAAAGAAACGACCATCGGCTCGGAGATCAGGGACACCAACCAGAAATTCGTTTACGTTTACGACTTCAATAAGAACTGGACCTTCCTGGTCGAGCTGATCAACGTGTCCAAGGAAGAGAATCCCAAGCTGACCTACCCGGCTACCGTACGCAAGGAGGGCATCCCCCCCAGCCAGTACGGCACCCGCAGCCTGCTGGGCGAACGCTTTGCCGACGTAGAGGAAAAATACGACCTGGGCAAGGGCGCCGAGGGCTTTGGAGAGGAAGGCGACGACAGCGGCGACAGCAGCGACCAGGACGAGCAGGGCGAAGACGACCACCGCGAGGGCGGGGACGACTGGTAGATCCCCGGGATAAGGTATTGGTTCATTGGTTCATGGGGTATTGGGCCTTACTGCCCGCCTTTAATTATGCCCTGATGGCCGCGGGCCCAACTACCGAATATCCCAATTAACCAATTAACAAATTCCCAATTCCTTGACTGCTCCTTTAAAAACCGTCATTGTAATAGCCGGGCCAACCGCGGTAGGCAAGACCTCCGTGGCCATACAGGTGGCCCGGCGGCTGGGAACAGAGATCATTTCGGCCGACAGCCGGCAGTGCTACCGGGAACTGAACATCGGCGTAGCCCGTCCTTCGCAGGAAGAGCTGGCGGCCGTGCCCCACCATTTCATCGCTTCGCATTCCATCCACGACAAGGTCAACGCCGCCACCTTTGAGCAGTATGCGCTGGAAAAGGCTGCCCAACTGTTCCGGACACACGATGCCGTGGTCATGGTGGGCGGCACGGGGCTGTATATCAAGGCTTTTTGCGAAGGGCTGGACCTCATGCCCGAGGTGCCCGAAGCCGTGCGCTACGACATTGTCCGCGGCTACGAGCTGCACGGCCTGCCCTGGCTGCAGGAGCAGGTGCAGCAGGCCGACCCCGCCTATTACCAGGAAGGCGAGATCCTCAATCCCCGCCGCCTGATGCGGGCGCTCGAAGTGGTCCGGGCCACCGGCCGGTCCGTCCTGGATTTCCGCACCGGCCAGAAAGCCTCCCGCCCCTTCCGTACCCTCAAAATAGCCCTGCACCTGCCCAAGGAACAATTGCACCAGCACATCAATACCCGGGTGGACCAGATGCTGGAACAAGGTCTGCTGGAAGAGGTACGCTCCCTGCTGCCCGACCAGCACCTCAGCGCCCTGCAAACCGTGGGCTACCAGGAGCTGTTCGATTATTTCAACGGCAAAATGGGAAAGACCGAAGCGGTCGACGCCATTAAAACCAATACCCGCCGCTACGCCAAGCGGCAAATGACCTGGTTCCGCAAGGATGAAAGTTTTCAATGGTGGGAACCGGGCAATCGCGACGAGCTGATGGGCGCAGTGGAAGGGCTGCTGTAAGCCTGCTTTGGAAGAAAGCGGATGTGCGGAAAAAAACTTTCGGCATATAGGGAGAAAAGTAATATTTTCCTGTCCAGTTGCGTTTAAAATTTGGTTAAAGGCGTCCCTGAAAGTTGCTCCCTTCGGGGCAGGCCGGACCAGATCGCTCACCCCTTCAAAACCCATTTATGAAAAAATTAATTGTCGCTTTTTGCGCTACCCTCCTGATCGTCGCCGGTTGTAAAAAGGATAAGGATGAAGATGAGGAAGAGGTAGTTCCTACGGTCACCAGCCTGGCAGGAAATTATAAAGTCACCGAGTATACCTTCAAGTACAGGGGCCGGACGGTCAATTTCCTGGACTCCATGGAGGTCTGCAACCGGGATGATGTCATGACGTTGAAAACTGATAAATCCTATACCTGGTCCGATGCGGGCACCACTTGCAACCCGACCGGTAGCTTTGCCCCCGGCACCTGGGACCTGGCCACCAGCAAAAAGTTCCTCTGGGACGGGGATCTGTATGACCTGGATACCTATGACGGCAAAAGCCTGGTGATCAGCCAGACCGACATCGATTCCCTGGGCAACCTGGCCGTGGTGAAAGCGGCGTTCCAAAAGCAATAACCGACGTTCCACCTTTCCATAAAAAAAAGAGCTCTGGCCGAGCTCTTTTTTTATTTCCCGTTTTCCGGAATGCGGTTAAAATTTAAACCCGAAAGTAGTCAGCAGGCTGCCCGTAGCCGTCCGCAGGGAGGCGCCGCTGTAGGGGGCGCTTTCGAGGCGGTAAGGGAAGTGCACGTCCCTGGTCAGGGCATGAACATAGGTGAGGTCCATGAAAAAGCCCTTGTTGCGGTAGCCCAGGCCGCCGCTCAGGTTCAGCTTGCTGCCCTTTTCGCCCTGGATGTCCTTGTACGGGTTGCCGTAATAGGCGGCGCCGCCGCGGACCATGAAGGTGTTGAATTTCAGCTCGGCGCCCAGGCGGAAGTTGAAGGCCCCTTTGTAGGCGTTGTCCACGGCCTGGTTCACCGATTTGAGGTAGTCGGCCGTTTCGGTGTCGAGGCCGGTCTCATTTTCTTCGTGGAAGGCCGGCACTTTGTAATTGACGTATTCCAGGTCGGCGGTGATAAAGCCCCGCTGGCTGCTGACATCCTCTACCGATCCCATCACATAGGCGACGCTGCCGATGAAGCGGTAGGGCGTATTGAAGCTATAGCGGAACTGGGCCGGCGCATCGTTGGTCAGGAAACTGGACTCCTGGGTGTACACCTGTCCGGAAGAATCTTCCGGGTCGGTGCTGACGGTATAGTGCACATTGTCGGTGAGCCCGTACAGGGTGGGCGTATGAAAGGAGAGGCCCAGCCGCCATGCCTCCGAGGGGCGGAAGATGGCCCCCAGGCGGAGGTTCAGCCCCACGCCCTTGGTGGTCAGGTTCTCGGTGATGGTCGCCCGGTCAAACTTGTTCAGGCGGGTGGAAGTGTCCTGTTCGGTAAAGGCCGATTCCCGTTCGTAGCGCAGCACGGGCACACCCAGGGTGGCGCCCAGCATCACCTTGTCGTTCAGGTTGACGGCCCCGCCCAGGGCGAATTCACTGACGCCGCCGCTGGTTTTCAGCACCTGCTGCTGGTAAAGCCCGGAAGCATAGGGCGCCCGGCTTTGAAAGCCGGTTACCTGGCCGGAAGCACCGCGGATGGTATCGATCCAGTAGGTGTTGAAGGCCAGGCTGGCACCGTAAGGATAATCCTGGGCCACGCTGTTGGGGTCTTTGTTGGAGCCGATATCCTCGATAAATTTTTGGGCGTAGGAGCTTTGGTTGTTGAAGCCCCGGTACAGGATGTTGCTGTTGAAGTCGGCCATGCGGTTATAAGCCAGGCCGAAGGAGGTGTTTTTGACCTTGCCGCCCGGGTTGTCGGACCCGAAGACAAAGCCGGTGGCGCCCCAGTTGAACTTATTGTATTCGGCCGATTCGGTGCGGCCGCGGTAGGAGGCGCGGGTGCTGCCGAACTGCAGGATGGGGCTGAAGATCAGGTCGCCGGTGCGGTAAACGGCCAGGCCGGCGGGGTTGGTAAAGGCGGAGGTGATGTCGCCGCCTAGGGCGCCCATGGCGCCGCCGACGGCCTGCTGCCGGGCGGTGCCGCCCGGAACGGTCCAGGAAAAGCGTAACGCATCGGCCGGCTCCTGGGCATATAAAAAGGTGGAAATAAAGCCGGTGCCGAGTAATAAAAAGATCTTCTTCATAATCATTTTTTATACAGAATAAGGGTCATAGCCAGTTGGAATGGGAGGGGCAAAGATGCGAAAGGTGCATAAAGGCCGTTGCCTCCATGCACCTTCTTTGGTTTGGCTGTGCGTTAAAATCTTCTGACCGGGGCATTGCCGCCGCTGCTGCCGGAGTTACCGGAAGAAGAGCTGTTGCCCGAGGAGCTGGAATTGCTCGATGAAGAGCGTCCGGGGGTATACGAAGGGGAGGAGCTGCTGTTGTTGTTCGAGCTGTTCCCGTTAAAGACCCCCCTCAGGTCGGGACCGGCGCTGCGCCGGGGAGCAGCGTTCTGCCGGTCGTTGTTGGCCGGCTGCGAGTAGCTGCCCCGGTTGCCTGAAGCGCCGCGCGGCGTATTGTACACGCCCATGTTGCTGGTGCGCGGGCGGTTGTACGCCGGGCGGTAGGTGCCTCCGCCGATGACATTGTGGCCGCCGTAGTAGTACGGGCGGCTGTACCAGGTGCGGGGGTAGTAGCCGTAGGGGCTGCCGAAGTGGTTGTAGCCGTAGCCATAGCCATAGGGGTTGCCGTAGAAGGCATACGGGTTATAGAACGTATTCCAGTACGTATAGGAATTCCAGTAGCCGTGGGGGTTCCAGGCGGAATACGGGTTCCAGGGCGAGCCGAAATAAAGGCTCAGGCCGGAATAGCTGTTGAAGCCGTTGCCGTAATAGGGGCTATAGGAATAGAAGTCGTTGTAGTCCAGGGCCGACCACATCTGGCGGTTGCGCACCTTCATGCGCAGGTAACGGTCGTCCTCGTCTTCGTAGTTATAATAGCGGTCGTCGTCGTTGTTGCGCTGGCTGGGACGGTACTGGCGGTCGTCATTTTTTTCTACCCGGGCGTATTCTTCCTGCTGGGGCCGCGCCGGCGAGAAGTAGACATCATCGGGCGTTTGTCCTGATTTATAAGCGGTGGAGCAACTGGCTGCCGCAAATGCCAGGGCGAGGAAAGGTAGAAACGTTTTCATTTCAGATGATTTAAATCGTTTGGTTGGATATGCTACTTTTGCTGCTCCAAAATACTTGCCACCGGCAGTATCCGGAGCGGCGGTGCTGTTAAACAATAGACAAAAATACAAAGGGCTGAGTTGCACGCCGCAAAAGTTAAAATTCAAACCGAACAATAAAATATGAGCAAGGCAATCACTTCCCGTTCCCAGGATTACTCCCAGTGGTATAATGACCTGGTAATTAAAGGCGGCCTGGCCGATTACTCGGCTGTGCGCGGCTGTATGGTCATTAAGCCCTATGGCTTTACCCTCTGGGAGAACATGAGGGATGTTTTAGACAGGATGTTCAAGGATACCGGGCACCAGAACGCCTATTTCCCGCTTTTTGTGCCGAAAAGCCTGTTTGAGGCCGAAGAGAAAAACGCGGAAGGCTTTGCCAAGGAATGCGCCGTGGTGACCCACTACCGCCTGAAGTCGGACCCGAACAACAAGGCAAAGCTGGTGGTGGATCCCGAAGCCCGCCTGGAAGAAGAGCTGGTGGTGCGCCCGACCAGTGAAGCCATCATCTGGAATACGTACAAAGACTGGATCCAGTCGTACCGCGACCTGCCCATCCTGGTGAACCAGTGGGCCAACGTGGTGCGCTGGGAAATGCGCACCCGCCTGTTCCTGCGCACGGCGGAATTCCTGTGGCAGGAAGGCCATACCGCCCACGCCACGGCCGAAGAAGCGGTGCAGGAAACCCGCCAGATGCTCGACGTATACGCCAACTTCGTGGAAGAGTACATGGCCCTGCCGGTGGTACGCGGCGTGAAAACGCCCAACGAACGCTTCGCCGGCGCCGAAGACACTTATTGCATCGAGGCGCTGATGCAGGACGGTAAGGCCCTGCAGGCCGGCACCTCGCACTTCCTCGGCCAGAACTTCGCCAAGGCCTTCGAGGTGAAGTTCCTGAGCAAGGAAAACCGCCAGGAGTACGTTTGGGCCACCAGCTGGGGGGTAAGTACCCGCCTGATCGGCGCCCTGGTAATGGCGCACAGCGACGACGAAGGCCTCGTGCTGCCGCCCCGCATCGCCCCGCTGCACGTGGTGATCGTGCCCATTTTCAAAGGCGAGGAGCAAAAAGCGAAGATCGATGCCAAGGTGCAGGAGATCACCAAAGAACTGAAAGCTGCCGGCATCCGCGTGAAATACGACGACAACGACAATGCCCGCCCCGGCTGGAAGTTCGCCGAATACGAACTGAAAGGCGTACCGGTACGGGTAGCCCTGGGCGTTAGGGACCTGGAGAACAACGTGGCCGAAGTGGCCCGCCGCGATACGAAGACCAAGGAAAGCGTGTCCCTCGACGGCCTGGCCGGTCACATCCAGAACCTGCTGACCGAGATCCAGCAAAACCTGTTCAACAAGGCCAAAGCTTATCGCGACGAGCACATCACCGTGGTGGACAGCTGGGAGGAATTCCAGAAAGTACTGGACGAAAAAGGCGGCTTTGTATCGGCGCACTGGGACGGCACGCCCGAAACCGAGGACGCGATCAAGGAAAAAACCAAGGCCACCATCCGCTGCATTCCCCTGGACAATCCCCAGGAAGACGGCCAGTGTATCTTCTCCGGCAAACCGTCCACCCAACGGGTGTTGTTTGCAAGGGCCTATTAAAGCAGGTACGAAGTAGGGAAAGCATATCCTTTACATTATCCCAAAAGGCTGGCAGCGGAAACGTTGCCGGCCTTTTTTGTAAAAACCTCCCGGCACCTCATTTGCAGTATCCGGTCGGACGGCCGCATTCGTTTATTGCGGGCATTCCCCTTATTTTTAAGCAGACAAACCCTGAATTATGGAGCCTACACATTCCCCGGAACTTTTTTCCCTGACCATCGACCCGCAGACGAAGGCCCACCTGGTGGAAACGTCCAAATGGGCGCGGTTCCTGGCCATCGTCGGCCTGGCCCTGTCCGTTCTCATGGTGGTGGCCGCCCTGTTTTTTATGTTTTCATCTACAGGGCAGACGCCGGCCGAAGGGGAATACGGCAACACCTCCCTGCTGCAAAACGTAGGCGCCTATGCGCTGATCCCTATTCTCTTTTATGCCCTGGTTACCGTCTTTCCGCTGGTGTTTTTACTCCGGTTCGCCAACAAAATGCGGGCAGCCCTCTCCGGCAACGACCAACGGGTGCTCAATGAATCCTTCCACAACCTCAAGGCCTGCTTCCGCTACCTGGGCATCGTCACCATCATCGTCCTGGCCCTCTATATCCTGGCGTTCGTTCTCGGGATCTTCGGGTCGGTGGCCACGTCTTAAAAGTTCCTGAGTTCCTGAGTTTGCCTAACTCCGTTGAGAAAAAACGGGCATAGGAAACCTTTATGCTTTTTCCATCCAATGAACTCAGGAACTCAGAAACTTACTGCGTTGCCAAATAATTATAATCCTTCAACAACACTTCTAAAAACGCATACGGGTCGAGGGAGGTTTGAATGTTGAGGTGGTTTTGGATCTTTTCGGCGGCGTGGGCGGCCATGGAGCGGTCGTTGTGTCTTTTGGCGGTTTTGAGGATGTTTTTGAGGGCGTTGATATCCCGGTCGCTCAGCTGCATTACCTGCGGGAAAGAGGGCATATAGTCGGGGCCTATCTGCAGGAAGACGGTATCGTCGATGGAGGTGCGCTGGCGGGTCCGGATCAGGATGGTATGTCCCAGCAGGTCGCCGAGGCGCTGGTGCTTTTTGGAGGTGTTCACCAGGATCACGTCGGCGATCAGCAGGCCGAAGGCGGCGGCGGCCTTCCAGAAAAAGTCCAGGTTGTTGCGTTGCAGGGCGTCGTTGGCGCCGAGGATAAAGACCAAGGCCATGAAGTCGGAGGTGCGGATGAGCCAACGGATCACGAACTGGCTGTAGCTGGGCCGGCTTCCGTTTTCGTTCACGACGCGGATGCCCAGGATCTTTTTGCCGATGCTTTGCCCGTTCATGGTGGCCTCGCAAATGAGGTGGTAGGTAAAAAAGGGGATGATCAGCAGCAGCACCAGGGCCATGACCCGGGTGGGGTTGGCTTCGTCCGCCGAGATCCAGTTCAGGAAGCGGTAGGCCACGATGAGGTAAAAGATCAGCACGAATATGTCGATCAGCCAGGCCAGCAGGCGCTGGTGAAAGGGCGGCGCCTCGAACTCGAGGTCAAGGTTAAAAGATGTCTGGATCCGGATGTCGGACATGAACAAGGGTTGAAAGGAACAAGGTAGGAAAAAAACTTTCTTTAAAATGCCGTATTTTTCAAGCTAAAACCACCCAAACTGAGAGAAGGACTTTTTATAAAGAAAAACAAGGACCGGTGGGAGCGCATCCGGCAGGGGGAGGTGAAGGATCCGGACGAGATGGCGGGCGAATTCACCCGCCTGGTAGACGACCTGAGCTATGCCAAGACCTTTTACCCCTCCAGCCGTGTGACCGCCTACGTCAATTCGCTGGCGGCGCGCATTTACCTGAACATTTACCGCAACCGCAAGGAGGACTCCAACCGCCTGGTGCAGTTCTGGAAGTACGACGTACCCCTGACGGTGGGCCGCCACCACGGCGCCATCCTGTTCGTATTTTTCCTGTTCGTGCTCTTTTTCTCGGTGGGCTTTTTCTCGGCGGCCAACGACCAGCTCTTTGTTCGCGAAATGCTGGGCGAGGCCTATGTGGAAAAGACCGAGCAGAATATCCGCGACGGCAACCCCTTCGGCGTCTATGCCAGCGGCAGCTCGTTCTTTATGTGGATCTGGATCATGATCAACAACATCATGGTGGCCTTTACCTATTTTTTCCGGGGCATCCTGCTGGGCATTCCCAGCATGTCGGCCCTCATCCGCGAGGCGGTGCGCATCGGGGCCTTCGAGCAGCTGTTCTTTGCCCGGGGGCTGGGCCTGCAGTCGGTGCTGACCGTGCTCATCCACGGCCTGCTCGAGCTGACGGCCATCATCATCACCTGCGCCGCCGGCCTGGTGATGGGAAAAAGCGTCCTGTTTCCCGGCACCCACCGGCGCCTCCACGCCTTTGCCCAGGGGGCCAAGGACGGCGTCAAGATCGTCATCGGCCTGGTGCCGGTGTTTATGGTGGCGGCGTTCTTCGAAGGCTTTGTTACCCGGCACTATAAAATGCATTACGTTTTCAGCCTCGCCATCCTGGGATCGGCGGCCGCCTTTATCATCTGGTACTTTATCCTTTATCCCCTGGAACTACAACGAAACCTAAAAGAGCAGCAGCAGCCCGTTCATGCGTAACCCTTTCGTTCATAGCAAACCGCGGCCGGGAACAGTCTTCCTGGCGGCTGCCCTCTGCCTCGCTTCCCTGCAGGGCCGGGCGCAGGAAGAGGTGGTGGTGCCCCGGGTGGATACCGCCCTGATGGCGGACGACGATTCGGTCAATTATTTTGAGGAGCTCGCCGCCGGCGATACCCAGCGGCTGCAGCGGCGCACCATCGCCGACAGCGTGCTGCGCCAGCTGCGAGCCGACAAGGACTTCTGGTATGCCAACCAGGCGCCCGTAAAGCGAAAGGAACCCGACGGCCCGTCGCGGCCCTTCGTGGTGCAGCCCTGGTTCCGCGCTCTGCTGTGGACCATCATCATCACCTGCTTTCTGGCGATCCTGGTGTGGTACCTCATGGCCAGCGACGTGCGCCTGTTCCGCCGCAAGGCCGCCAGCTTTGGCCCCGAAGACGAGGCCGCCCCTCCCGACGACCTGTTCTCCATCAACTACCGCCGGGAGATCGAGCGTGCCATAACGGCCCGCGATTTCCGCCAGGCCATCCGCCTGTTGTACCTCGAAACGCTGAAGGAGCTGGCCGGCCGCCAGATCATCCGTTATTCGGTGGACTTTACCGACACCCACTACCTGGCACAACTGCAGGGCACCTCCTGGTACGACCATTTCTTCCGCCTGACGCGTACCTTTGAATATACCTGGTACGGCAAGTTCGAACCCGCGGAAGCGGCCTTTGAACAGATCCACCGGGATTTTCTCCATTTTAAACAACGGTTGCGGTAATGAAAAAAAATACGCCCTATATCATTGCTGCCGTCGTGTTCCTGGTGCTGGCCACCATGCTGGTCACCTCGGCGCGCAATCCCCTGCGCCGGTTCAACGAAACCATCACCCTGCGCCAGAAAGACAAAATTCCTTATGGCACCTACGTGGCCTACCACCTGCTGCCCTCCCTGTTTCCCCATGCCCGGGTGACCTACGAGAAAAAGGAGCCCGACAGCATCAAAAGCCTGCAGCGGGAAGGGGGCGGGCAGGCCCTGATCCTGGTGGCCAAGAATTTCGATGCCGGCACCTCAGAGCTCAACAGCCTGCTGGAGTTTGTGCAGCAGGGCAACTACGTGTTCATCATCGCCCGCTACCTGTCGTCCGACGCCTCGAAGTTTTTCAAAGTCTCCGACAACGGCAACTATTTCGAGTACGAAGAGGACGACAGCCTGCAGCTGGTGCTGCACACCCCGCCCTTTGCCGTTCCCGGCGCCTTCGTATACCCGGGCAAGAAGTACGAAAGCTATTTTTCGTTCCTCGACCAGAAGCGGGCCCGCGTGCTGGGGCACAGCAAGGGCGCCACCGCCAACTTTATCCAGATGAAGTCCGGCCGGGGCAGCCTGTTCATCCACCTGGCGCCGCTGGCTTTTTCCAACTATTTCATTTTACACAAGAACAATATCGAGTATTTTAAAAGCACCCTGTCGGTCATCCCCGAAAACGTGCGCACCGTGGTGTGGGACGATTATTACCTGATGCGGCCGGGCTACCAGAAGGAAAAGGACCCCAGCATCCTGCGGGTGCTGCTGAGCTATCCCTCCTTCAAGTGGGCCCTGCTCACGGCCCTGGGTACGCTGCTGTTGCTGGTGCTGCTGGAGATGCGCCGCAAGCAGCGCATCATCCCGGTCTGGGAGCGGCCGAAGAACGAGTCGCTCGATTTTGTGCGCACCATCGGGCGGCTGTACTACGAGCGCGGCGACCATAAGAACCTAGTGAAAAAAATGAGCGCCTATTTCCTGGAACATATCCGCAGCCGCTACCAGCTGCCCACCCATACCATCGATACCGCCTTTGCCGAAAGCCTGCATGCCAAGACCGGCTACCCGCTGATCGAGCTCAAGCGGATCGTGCGGTTCATGGAGATGGCAGAAACGGCGCCGGAGGTGTCGGAATACGATCTTTCGCACTTTTACCAACAATTGGAATCGTTTTATCAAAATACAGCCGATGGAAGAACAACTTAAGATGGAAGAGCCGCTGTTCGGCCTCCGTACCGACCTGACGGACCTGGGCGAGGCGGTGCAGGCGATCCGCCAGCAGATCCGCAAGGTGATCGTGGGCCAGGAAGAGATGGTGCGCCTGATCATTACCGCCCTGCTGGCCGACGGCCATGTGCTGATCGAAGGGGTGCCGGGCGTGGCCAAGACCCTGGCCGCCAAGCTGGTGGCCCGCTGCATGGACATTCATTTCTCGCGCATACAGTTTACCCCCGACCTGATGCCCAGCGATGTGCTGGGCACGCCGGTCTTCAATCCCCGCGAAGCCGCCTTCGAGTTCAAGCGCGGACCGGTGTTCAGCAACATCGTGCTGATCGACGAGATCAACCGCGCCCCGGCCAAGACCCAGGCCGCCCTGTTCGAGGTGATGGAGGAGCGGCAGGTAACCATCGACGGCCGTACCTACCCGATGCAGCCGCCCTTTATGGTGCTGGCCACCCAGAACCCCATCGAGCAGGAGGGTACTTACCGCCTGCCCGAGGCGCAGCTCGACCGCTTCCTGTTCAAGATCCTGGTGCCGTATCCCTCCGAGGCGGAGGAGTTCGAGATCCTGAACCAGTTTCACCAGTTGGGCAATACCGACGCGGTGGCCTCCCTGGCGCCGGTGCTGCAGGCCGAGCAGATCGGCGCCCTGCGCCGCCAGGTGAAGACCCTGGTGATCGAGGAGCGGCTGCTGCAGTTCATCGCCCGCTTCGTGCACCAGACCCGCAACCACAAAAGCATTTACCTGGGCGGCTCGCCCCGGGCTTCGCTGGCCATCATGAATGCCTCGAAGGCCATGGCTGCCATCAACGGCCGCGACTTCGTCACCCCCGACGATATTTTGGAGGTGATTCCGCCGGTGCTGCGCCACCGCATCCTGCTTTCCCCCGAAAAGGAAATGGAAGGCGTAACCGAGGACGTGGTGCTCCGGCAGATCCTGCAAACGATGGATGTGCCCCGGTAGGAGAGAAGATAATAAAGCATCAAAAGGTCAAGCAATTTTTTTATGAAAGAATGGATGGAGCGGTCATCGTTTTACCTGAAGCGGAAAGTGTATTATGCCGGGTTCCTGGCGGCGCTCCTGTTTGCCCTGAGCTATTTTTTCCCGCCGCTCTTCGACCTGGCCCTGGCGGTGCTGGTGTTTGCGGGCCTGGCCGTGCTCATCGACGTGGGACTGCTGTACGGCCGCCGGTCGGCCGTAAGTGCCGAGCGGGTGCTTGAAGACCGTATGAGCAACGGCGACGACAACCGGGTGGTGCTGCGGCTCGCCAACCGCTACGGGTTCAAGGTGCACCTGCGCATCCTCGACGAGCTGCCCTTCCAGTTCCAGGAGCGCCACTGGCGCCGCGAGGTGGAGGTGCCGGCCGGCGGCAGCTACACCCTGGAGTACATGGTAAAGCCCCTGCAGCGGGGCGAATACCGCTTTGGCAACATCAACCTGTACGCCACCAGCCCCCTGCGCCTGGTGAAGCGCCGCTATACCGTGGACCAGCCCCAGGCCGTAAAAGTGTACCCTTCCTACATCCAGATGCGCCGCTACCAGCTGCTGGCGGCTACCAGCCACCTGCAGGAAACCGGCTCCCTGCCCCTGCGCAAGCTGGGACAAAGCATGGAGTTTGAACAGATCAAGGAATACGTAAGGGGCGACGACTACCGCACCATCAACTGGAAGGCCTCCGCCCGCCGCGGCGACCTGATGGTGAACAACTTTACCGACGAACGCAGCCAGCAGGTGTATTGCATCATCAACAAGGGGCGGATGATGAAAATGCCCTTCGGGGGCATGACCCTGCTGGACTACGCCATCAATGCGGCCCTGGTGCTGTGCAACACGGCCCTGATGAAGCAGGATAAGGCAGGCCTCATTACCCTGGCCCAGAACATCGACACCTTTTTGCCCGCCGATAAGAAGCCCACCCAGATGAACGCCCTGCTGCAGGCCCTGTACAAGCAGCAGACTGATTTTAAGGAACCGGACCTGGAAAAACTGTTCTCGGCCATCCGCACCCGCATTTCGCAGCGCAGCCTGCTGGTGCTTTTTACCAATTACGAGTCGGTGGAAAGCCTCGAACGCGACCTGCCTTCGCTGAAGCGCATCGCCCATTACCACCTGCTGGTGGTGGTGTTTTTCGAAAATACCGAGCTGCAGCAGCTCGTGGAAACCCCGGTGAACAGTATTGAAGATATTTATATACGCACCATAGCGGAAAAATACCAGTTCGATAAAAAGCTGATCGCCCGGGAGCTGCAGAAGCACGGCATCCTGTCGGTGTTGTCGCAGCCGCAGAAGCTGACCATCCACGCCCTGAACAAATACCTGGAAGTCAAGAACCGGCAAAGCCTGTAGCGCATAGCCCTCCCGTTTGGTTCTTTTCTACCGGTTTTTTCTCACTTTTTCTAACGCTCATGCCTGTCCCCCGGCGGAGCGTATTTTTCCGCATAAGGGTTTACCATGCTTGCACGCCTTTTTGAAATAATTAAAGTATCCCGCGAAGCATGAACAAGCCGATGTCTTATCTTTGCGCGCGTTAAATATGAATGAACGTTAATCATATTTAACTCAAATGCAAGGCGTTATGGTGTACTAGGGGTTTTTATTTATCCCTGCCGGGCATCTAAATTAACTGAGTATGAGCTTCTTAAAATATATTCTATTTTTCCTGTGTCTGTGTGCCGGTACTGCCGGTTTTGCCCAGTATCCTTCCAACCTGGGCGGTATTAAAGCGTCGCAGATCTCCGACAGCCAGTTGCAGGAGTACATGCAAAAAGCAAAATCCAGCGGGATGAGCCCGGAGCAGATGGAAGCCGAGTTGAGCCGCCGGGGCCTGTCGGCTACGGAGCTGGCGGAGCTGAAGTTGCGCATGGCGCAGCTGGAAGGTGCCGCCGGGGAAGCTGCCGGGGCTGCGGAGCAACCGGCCGCGAATACCAAACGCACCGCACCCAGACTGGTGGCGCCGCCCTACGAGTCGCCGGAAAGCCTGAAAAAACGCTCCCGGGTGTTCGGCTCCGAACTTTTTTCCGTTTCCAACCTTACGTTCGAGCCCAACCTGCGGATGCCCACCCCCAAAAATTACATCATCGGTCCTGATGATGAGCTGATCCTGAATATTTTCGGATTGAACCTGTCGCAGCAGACCCTGAAGGTTTCCCCCGACGGAACCGTGAACGTGAAGTATGCCGGGGTGATCAATGTGAACGGCCTGAGCATCGAAGGGGCCACCGCCCTGCTCAAAAGCCGGCTGGCTAAGTATTACCCCGCCCTGGGCAGCGGGCAGACGAAGTTGCAACTGGCCCTGGGCAACATCCGCAGTATCCGCGTGATCCTGATCGGCGCCATCAACCGCCCGGGTACCTACACCCTTCCTTCCCTGGCCAGCCTGTTCAATGCCCTTTATGTCAGCGGCGGCCCCGTTGAGAACGGCTCCTTACGGAATATAGAACTGATCCGCAATAACAAGGTGGTGCAAACCGCCGACCTGTACGACTTCCTGGTGCGGGGCGACCTGCGCGGCAACGTGCGGCTCGAGGACAACGACGTGATCCGCGTGCCCTTTGCCCGCCTGAACATCACGCTGAACGGCGAGGTGAACCGCCCCGGCATTTTTGAACTGCAGAAAAACGAAACCCTGGCCGATGCCCTGGAGTTTGCCGGCGGCTTTAAAAGCCGGGCCTTCCGCGGCCGCCTGACCGGCAACCGCTTTGCCGACCTGGAGCGCAAGGTGATCGACGTGTCCGGCGATTCGCTCGCCTTTTTCAAGCCGCTCAGCGGCGATGAATTCTTTATTGACTCGGTCATCAACCGCTACCAGAACCGGGTGATCATCCAGGGCGCCGTCTTCAAGCCCGGCTCCTATGCGCTGGAGCCCGGCATGAGCCTGAAGCAACTGATCGACAAGGCGCACGGCCTGAAAGAAGACGTCTTTACCGGCCGCGCCCTGGTGGTGCGTACCCGCCAGGACCTGACCCGGGAATACCTGTCCATTGAACTGAAGCCCCTGATCGCCGGTAAGGAAACCGGCCTGCTGCTGCATCGCGAAGACAGCGTGGTGGTGGCCTCCATTTTCGACCTCCGCGATACGGCTACCGTCAGCATCAACGGGGCGGTGCGCCAGCCCGGCGTCTTCCGCTACGAGGACGGCATCTCCCTGAAAGCCCTGGTTATGAAAGCGCATGGATTTTCCGATCACGCTACCGGCATGGGCATCGAAATCTCCCGTCGCCGCAGGGATGTGGACGTGAACAAGGCCGGCAGCAATATCGTGGAGCTGATCCGCGTGGACGATAACAAGGAACTGTCCGCCGGTTCGGCCGACCTGAAGCTGATGCCCTTTGATATCGTAACGGTAAAGGAAGATCCTTTTTATAAAAAGCAGATCAGTGTGAAGATCTCCGGCGAGGTGCTGATGCCGGCCGTGTACACCCTGCAAAGCCGCGAGGAGCACCTGAGTTCGTTGATCCAGCGTTCCGGCGGCCTCCTGTATACGGCGAATGTGAGCGGCGCAAAGCTGATCCGCAAGAAAAAAGAGGTGGTGGATACCGCCGAAGTAAGGCGGTTATTCATGGCCACGTCCAGGGATACGGCAGTAATCAATAACCGCCAGTTGGAAAAGACGACCACCGACGTAGCTATCGACCTGGGCTACATTTTAAAGCATCCCGGCAGCAAGGACGATATTACCCTGGAAGAAGGCGACGAACTGGTCATCCCCCGCATCAACAATACCGTCAGCGTGGGTGGCGAAGTGTTCAAGCCGCTGGATATTATGTACGAGCGGGGCAAGAAGCTGAAAGACTACCTGTCCGACGCGGGCGGGGTAACCGGCCGGGCCAAGGAAAGCAAAGCCTTCGTCATCTATGCCAACGGCAGTTCGGCCAGCACCAAAAAGGTCCTGGGCCTCTTTCGCCGCTACCCGCGCATTTATCCCGGTTCCAGCGTATTTGTGCCCCAGAAGCCAAAGCGGGAATTCAATGCAGGACAGGCCGGCCTGGTCATTTCGGCTATTACCGGGCTGATTACCGCCGTGGCGGTGTTTATGCGATAAGTAAATCAGGTGCTACCAGGTGGGTACTGGCAACCGGTTCCGGCGGGATTCGTGCCGGTAAAACATGATCGTAGTCTTTGAAGAAAGTCTTATAAAGTATTTGTGGGACTGAGGTGGCGAAGCTCTGCCCGGTTCGCAGAAAATGATTATTTAAACTGTTTTTTCGATGGAAGAAAATAAAGAAGACCATTATTCCCTGGGTGATATTGCCCGCCATATAAAATCCTTTTTGGTCTACCTCCGCAGGAAAAGCTGGTTATTGATACTGGCGGCTGTACTGGGCGCAGTATTGGGGGCTGTCGCCTACTATAAGCAAAAGCCGAAGTATGTGGCGGAATGTACGTTTATCCTGGAGGAGAAACAAAGCGGGATGGGAGGATTGAGCAGCATTGCCTCTCAATTTAATATCGATGTGGGGGGATTGAGCGGGGGCGGAAGCATTTTTGCCGGGGATAATATACTGGATATCCTGAAATCAAGGAACATTATCCAAAAGGTATTGCTTTCCAGGGTGGACAGTACTTCCAACAGCCCGACATTAGCGGATATGTTCCTGGAGTTTAGCGGGTGGAAGGAAAAATGGTCCCGGTCGCAGGAGTCGAAAGACAGCGGTATTTCCTATGCCGGCCTGGCGGCAGGCAAAGAACTATCGGTGCAACAGGATAGCGTCCTGAATTTACTGTATGATTATTTATCCCTGAAGTCCGTTTCCGCGGAAAGGGTCGATAAGAAAGGTACCATCATCAAGGTTAAGGTCATTGCTGCCCATCCTTATTTTGCCAAGTTGATGACCGAACGGATTATCGAGCAATCGAAATCCTTTTACATTACGGTAAAAACCAATACGGCCCAGCAAAATGTAAGCCGGCTGGAAAGAAAGTCCGACTCCCTATTAGCTCTGCTGAACAACAAGTCCTTCGAAGCTGCGGATGCTATCGTGTTGGACGCGAACCCGGCATTTAAAACCTTGAGTGTGCCTTCGGAACTGAAGATGAGGGACAAAAATGTCTTAGGTGCCTTGTATACCGAGATTATAAAGAACCTGGAAATCAGCCGGATCTCCTTAAGTCAGCAAATGCCGGTGATTCAGATCCTGGATAAGCCCAAATATCCGATTCCGGATTCGAAGATGGGAAGGACTTTAATCATAGCCGGATTTTCCTTTGCAAGTCTGCTGTTAACGATTATGGTTTTAGGGTTGGTGAAGCTCCTTTCCAGTGCCCTGAAAGTGCTCCAATAATGCCAGCCTGTTGTAACGAATAAATGAACTGTTCCTGTAGAAGGCTTAATTCCTGGTTCCTCTACAGTACCAAAACTCCTGAACCCGTCCATGCCAGCCCTTGCAAGTTTAATCGGACCGCTAAAAGGCAAAAGCCTTTTCCAGAGCCTAAAAAGCAAGAAGAAAATAATTTTCAATTCCCTGTGGGTTATCTTGGACAAGATCATCCGCATGGTAGGGGGACTGTTCGTAGGAATCTGGTTTGCACGATACCTGGGCCCCTACAACTTTGGCGCATGGAATTATGCTTATAGTCTGGTAAGCCTTGCTATTCCTTTCGTAAATCTTGGATTAAATAATATTTTATTAACGGACCTGGTAAAATCGGCCGACAAGGGAAAGGTTTTATTTACCGGATTCATCATAAAAATATTTTCCGGGTCCCTGGTCGCCTTCCTGCTTTATTTGTATTCCTTTTCGTTAAGGGATGAGCAGTTAACCCGCTCCTTACTCATCATTCTGTCGTTTCAATGCATTTTCCAGGCGACGGATGTTTTTGATTTGTTTTATCAGGCCCGGATGGAATCCCGGAACAGCGTGGTAGCCAAAACCAGTGCGTACCTGCTGATGAACGTGTTGAAGATCATTGCACTGGTTTATGGTTTCAGCCTGTTGTTTTTTGCCCTGCTCACCTTGATGGAGGTAGTCGTGTCGGCGATTATTCTTCTGTATTTTTATTTTAATGTTTCGCATCAGCGGCTTTCGGACTGGAAGGTTGATTTTTCATTGATCAGGGATTTGCTGCGGCGCTCCTGGCCCTTTATTGTTTCCGAGCTGCTCATTACGCTGTATACCCGGCTCGACCAGGTAATGATCAAGAATATGGTCGGCAATGCAGAGTTAGGAAAGTACAGTGCGGCGGTTCGTATGTCTGAAATATGGTATTTTATCGGCAGTGCCATTTCCATATCCGTTTATCCCGCTATTTTAAAATTGAGGGAGAAAAGCGAAGCCGATTTTATGAATGGTTTTCAAAAACTTTTTAACCTGTTGACCACTATATCGGTTTCCCTGTCCCTCCTGATCATGGTATTTTCCGGATGGATAACCGGGGTGCTTTACGGCGACAAGTTTGCAGGTATCGGCAGCATATTGTCCATTCATATCTGGACCGGCGTATTTGTATACCTGGGTGTGGGATGCAGTAACTGGTTTATTGTCAAGGACCTTCAGAAATATATGATTTGGCGTACGGCAATCGGAGCTGCCGTCAATGCCTGCCTGAATATCATGCTGATACCGAAATATGGAAGCCTGGGAGCTGCTGTCGCAACGCTGATAGCCCAGGCCTTTGCTTCCGTTATTGCCAATGCTTTTTCCTCAAAGACACGTGAGATCTTCTGGCTCCAGGTAAAATCATTTGTAGTCATCTTTCGACCTTCCTTAAAAAATTATATTTAACCATATGCCGGTTCCGCCCATATTAATGATAGCCTTTAACAGGCCGATGCATGCACAGAAAGTATTTGAAGAGGTGCGAAAGGCCAGGCCGGGCAAATTGTATATTGCTGTAGACGGCCCGCGGAAAGGCCGTGAAGAGGATG
This sequence comes from Huijunlia imazamoxiresistens, assembly GCF_037132455.1. Taxonomy (NCBI): domain Bacteria; kingdom Pseudomonadati; phylum Bacteroidota; class Chitinophagia; order Chitinophagales; family Chitinophagaceae; genus Huijunlia; species Huijunlia imazamoxiresistens. Next base: position 352,995 of record NZ_JBBBEI010000005.1, read on the forward strand.
TCCGCAATATCGGGCAAACGATCAAAATCTTTGATGCCGTAGACTGGCCCTGCGAGGTGGTGAAGTTGATCCGGGAGGAAAACCTGGGATGCAAACTTGCTGTAAGCTCTGCAATTACCTGGTTCTTCCAGCACGAGGAGCAGGGGATCATTCTGGAAGATGATTGTCTTCCCTCGCCTTCGTTTTTCGACTATTGCGACCATTTGCTGGAAAAGTTTAAACATAACGACTCCGTGATGCATATCAGCGGCGTCAATTTTCAGGATGGAAACCAGCGGGGGGCGGGGACCTATTATTTTTCCCGTATCTGCCATGTATGGGGCTGGGCCAGCTGGAGGAGGGCCTGGGAAAAGTATGATATCGAGATGACCGGCCTGGAAACGTTTTTTGACGACAACTTGTATAAAGGCATCATGGATGACCCGGGTTATTGGAAGGATGCATTTTATGGAACGAAGAAGGGTGCCATAAATACGTGGGATTATCAATGGGTCTACTCCATCTGGAAGAACAATGGCTTATGTATCGCTCCGAACCTGAATTTAATTTCGAACATTGGGTTTGACCAGATGGCTACCCATACAAAAAAACGGAATAAAGACGTGTCGGATCTGCCTGCCCAGGTGATAAAGGATGAAATAAAGGATTGCCATATCTTAATTCCCCACTATGAAGCCGATAGGTATTCCATGAAAAAGCTGTTCCGCAAACCGGGCATCACCGATAAAATAAAATGGAAGCTTTCCCATTTGTTACCAAAAGACCGGAGCGTTGCTTAAGGCTGAATGCAGGCCTGCGTTGGATCGTTCATTACCAGAATAATCGATTATGAGAGTCCTCTTTGACCATCAAATATTTTTGTCCTACAAGTTTGGGGGCGTCGCCAGATACCATTTCAAGCTGTATGAAAGCCTGCTTCGGCTAAAGAATCAGCATGCCTATGAGATTGTGCATTTTGGAACGGATAATCATTACCTGGATGGAGAGAAAAAAATAATAGATTTCAAAGGCCGGAAAAAAGTAGTTGGCTATATTAATAACCGGCTTGTAATCAATAGGTTCAAAAATGTTGAGGTGTTTCATCCCACCTATTACGATACGTACTTCCTGGGCCGGAAGGATGTCCCCGCCTATGTTTTAACCATACACGATATGATACCGGAATGGGAATATCAGTCCGGGAACGGCGTGTTTAAGCAGTTGGTGGATTGCAAAAGGCAACTTTTGGAAAAAGCGTCTGCCGTAATTGCCATATCGGAAGCTACAAAGAAGGATATTTCCGTGTTTTCCAGGATCGATCCGGCAAAGATTACCGTTATCCATCATGGCGAACCTGATTATTTCAGCAAGTATTCCGGGATGCGTCAAGATTATAACCCCGGGGAAGCATACGTACTGTATGTGGGGTACCGGGACGGGTATAAGAATTTCAAGTTCGCGTTAAAAGGACTGGCTTCCTTCCTGAAGAAAGAGCCTGTATCCCTGAAGGTAGTGGGTAAAGAGGTCAGCAGGGAGGAAAAGGAACTGATCAGCCAGTTGGGTCTGGAGCATAAAGTGATTTTTCTGCGGGAAACCTCGGAAGACACCCTGTACTCCTTGTACCAGCAAGCCCTTTGCTTTATTTATCCTTCACTGATGGAAGGCTTCGGAATCCCTATCCTGGAAGCTTTTTACTCCGGATGCCCGGTTATTTGCAGTGATATAGATTGTTTTAGGGAAGTGGCCTCGGATGCCGCTCTTTACTTTGACCCCAAATCCCCGGAGAGCTTGAACAGGACCATGGAAAAGGTTTATTCCAGCAGGGAAGTGCGGAACGAGTTGCGGAAAAAGGGAGAAAGCCGGTTGCGTTCTTTTTCGTGGGCCCATACGGCCAAAGCGACCAACGGCGTCTATGAGGCGGCATTAAATCACTAGGAAACGATAACTGCAAAGATTTTACAGAAGCGATTAAATCAATACTTGGAAGTGAAAATAGTTAAATCTCTAAAAAATAGTTTTCAATCTTTTCTGGCTCAGAATGATATTCTACTGCATAAGAAGACACCTTTGAACTCGGAAGATAAGATTATTGAATATTTATTGAAGACTTACGGGATTGACCTGGTGCTGGATATTGGTGCCAATATTGGCCAATTCGCCCTGGAGTTGCTGACGGCACATTTTAAGGGTGACATTATTTCCTTTGAGCCGCTGCCTGACGTTTTTCAGCAATTGCATTCGAACGCTGTGCGTTACCCGAACTGGCGGGCAGAGAACCTTGCCCTGGGAGCTGAGACCGGGGAGATCCGGATAAACGTCGCCGGCAATACGGAAAGCAGTTCCATTTTGCCTATGTTGAGCGCTCATTCGGACCTGGCGCCGGAATCCAGGTATATTGATGCCATTACAGTACCCATCACAACACTGGACAATTACCTGCAGCATCAAAACCTGGCAAAGCGGAATACCTTCCTTAAAATAGATGTGCAGGGCTACGAGGAAAGCGTTCTGAATGGTGCGGTCCATACGCTGGAGCACGTGAAAATACTACAGTTGGAGCTGTCCTTTATCCCGCTTTATGATAGCAGCCTCCTGTATTATAAAATGATGGAGAAGATTGAGGCGATGGGATTTTCCTTTTATTCCCTTTTTCCCGCGTTTTCGGATTACAAAACCGGCCAGATCTTCCAGATCGATGCCATTTTTGTCAGGAACCAGGAGGTTAAAGCTCATTAATACCCATGTGCCTGATTACTTATATTACGGTAGTCCGCAATGGAGCCGCAGAAATGGAGCAAACCATTAAAAGTATTCTGCCCTTTGTGTCCGATACGGTTGAATACATCGTTATTGACGGGGAATCCACTGACGGAACGTTGGAAATTATAAAAAAGTACTCCGACCGGATCAGTAGCTGGGTCTCCGAACGCGATAAGGGCATTTATGACGCTATGAACAAGGGATTGGCAAAAGCCCGCGGGCATTTTGTTTGCTTTATCAATATAGGTGACCGCCTGCTGGATTGCCCGGTAGCGCAACTAAAAAGGATAGAGCACACAAATGCCGCAGCGATTTCTTTTCCTGTTCAGCTCTCCAGCGGAAAGGTATTCAAGCCTTCTTTTTCGGCAAGGATCATCCTGGAAAATACCCTTCATCACCAGGGAACCTATTACCGCAAGAGTAAAATGGGCACCTTCAACCTGCTGTTTAAAATTTTTGCAGATTTCGATATGAACCAAAATCTGTTTAAAAACAAAGAGAAGGTGCTGATCGACCATTCCCTGGTTACCTCTTATCACAGTGTGGAGGGGACCTCTCAGAATAAAAAACATTTTAACGAGATATTTAAGGTGGTGCATAAGAATTACGGAAGGGTCTTTTCATTCTTTTCCTTAGTTTATTTTAAGCTCAATTATGGCTTAATCAATAAGATCAGGTCAGTAAAATAAAATTTCCTTCTGTGCAGGCGTTAATCGATATCCTTTTCCTGTTCTTTTTCTCACTGGTTTATGTGTACTTTTTCCTGTCTTTCTTTTACAGGGAAAAGGCGGTGTTTTTCTTTTTCCTTATCTGCTTTATCGCATTTTACGATATTGTATTTATCAGCATTTCACCCTACGTTTCCCCTATTGTTCTGAATATTATTAAGTCATGGCAGGAATACTTGTTCCTGTTTTTGCTTTTCCTGTTAATGATGCCGGGTAAAAACAAGTCTTTTTACCTCAATAAGTTCGACCGGACATTTTTATTTTCCTTTATACTCTTAACAGCAGTAGGCTCGGTTGGGGGCATGATGAACGGTACGCCTGCCGGCCAGGTGTTTTTAGGATGGCGCATGTACCTGCTGCCCTTTCTGTGGTCTTTCCTGTTGTATAAAACTTCCATTTTTAACAGGATCTCCTCCAGGTTTGTTATTAACCTGTTGATTTCTGTAACGGTATTCATCGTATTATTTGCTATTTATCAGCAGCTGACCTTTGACAATGATCTGAAGCGCCTTTGGTTTTATGACTACATCAACCGCTTGAATCCCATTGAAGATCATGAGTTTGACTTTATTCGCGACGGTCAACTTCGTGTTACCAGCATTTTCGTAAGCCCGCTTATTTACGCTTCTTTTCTGTCCTTTTCGATGCTGATGCTGATTTTCCGTATTTTCATCAAGAGGGAACCTCTTATAGGAAAGGTAGTGCCGGCGATGCTGCTGGTGCTTCTGGGATACGGGCAGGTATTGTCAAGAACCCGGATCGGGTTTATCATCCTGTTGGTCGGATTGTGCTGTTCCTTCCTGGTGTATTTCCGGCCCTCTTCCAAATTCCTGTTCAGCTTTTTTGTTCCGATAGCTTTTCTTTCCGTAACGTTTATTTCCCTGATATTCGGGGTTACCGATGATCTGTCTGCATTGGGACGGCTGATCCAATATTCCAGTCTGCCCTCCAACTTCGTTCCCATGGGAATGGGGTTTGGCGCGGAAATGACCAATGTTTATTTCGATTCCTTTTACATTTCTGTTATTCTGTTGTTCGGGATTTTCGTTCCCCTGTATCTCAGGTTTTACCTGGTGCCCCTGAGGAAAATGAATGAGCATGCCCGGTACCTCCGGTATGAGGAGCGGGATAGTTCCAATAGGATATTGTATTACTCCTGTTATGGTTTTTTCTTCTCTTTCCTTTACACGTTTGGCTTTCACTTCACGATCGGTTCGGCAACGGTCCAGCTTTTTTACCTGTTGTTGTTTTTCTTTGTTTCCAGATTTGAAAAGCTAGCCGAAAAGAAACCACAAAAAATGTTGGCTTTATGAATAGCGCATTGAACGAGTACTGTATCCTTATAGTGCTTTATAAAATGGATATCGCAGATTGTCCGACCATTCAATCCCTGCTGAGCTGCAAGGAGTATTTGGAAGGGTCAAAAATAATTGTTTGGGATAATTCGCCCACCCCCGTGGCCGAAGGGCAGGTCCAATGGCTTCACAAAGAGTTTCAGGAGGTTTCCTACATCCATACAGCCATCAATACGTCCCTTTCCAAAATTTACAATAAAGTATATTCCGAAAACGGGCAGTACGGGCACCTCATTATTTTTGACCAGGACAGTAGCTTCCAAAAAGACTATTTCCTCCAGATTGGTTCCGCTAAAAAGGACTTTGGCCATGTGAACCTGTTTGTTCCGCTGATCCGCCATAAGGAGATGATTATGAGTCCCGGGCATTTTTATAATTTCAAGGGCAAGCTTTTGCAGGAAGTGCGCTATGGCGTCAACAGTACGCGGGATATGTGTGTCATCACCAGCGGAATGTGCGTTTCCATGCGCTTCCTTCATGAAAGGTTCCAGGGATTCAATGAAAACCTTTCCTTTTATGGCATTGATACCTTCTTTTCCGTCCAATACCGGAAAAAGAATGAACACTTCTTTGTGCTGAACTGCTTTTTTAATCACTCTATGTCGGTTAACGAGGAGGAACCTTACGAAAACAAGTTGCGGAGGTTTTACAACCATAGAAAGTCGTTACTGATACTGACAAAAAACTCCAGCCTGCTTTATAAATTATTGACCAGGCTGTATGTTGTTCACCAAACCGTAAAGTTCCACCTGAAACATAAAAGAACCCAGAATGCGACAAATCCTTAACGGAATCATCAGCAGGTTGAAAAAGGAGCCTTACCAGTTGAATGAGGATATTCCTGTAACCTACCTGTTTTTCACAAGCTGGTATCGCCTTGCCATGATCATGAGGGGGTTGCTGGTTTTTTGCAGAAAGGACGGGCTGTTTTTCCTTGGTGCCAAAACGGTAATCAAATGCACCTCAAAGATTTCCCTGGGAAGCAGTGTGACCATAGAACGGGGATGTTACTTTGACGCTCTTTCCCGCAATGGGATCCGTATCGGAAAAAGTTCGTCTTTTGGAAAGAACTGTATCGTGGAATGCACGGGTAATTTAAAGTTCCTGGGAAAGGGGTTACACATCGGAAACCATGTGGGTGTCGGCTCGGGCAGTTTTTTAGGTTGCGCCGGCGGCATCGAAATAGGCGATGATACGATCATCGGCAATTACGTGACCTTTCATTCCGAAAACCATAATTATTCCGACCAGGAAATGCCCATCCGACTGCAGGGGGTCAATCACCAGGGAATCAAGGTGGGGAAAAACTGCTGGATCGGAGCTAAGGTTACCATACTGGACGGGGTGACTGTTGAGGACGGTTGTGTTATTGCAGCAGGGGCATTACTGACCAAGGGAACTTATTTGCGCGATTCCATTTATGGCGGCGTGCCTGCAAAATTCATCAGGAAAAGGATATAACCCCGATAAGCGCATGAAAGTATTAATGATTAGCCGGGCAACGCTGTATTCTTCCCCGGGAGGAGATACGATCCAGATTGAATCGACGGCAAAATATTTGCGGAAACTGGGCGTAGAGGTGGACATTCGGCTGGCCCATGATGTTTCCATAGATTACCAGGCCTATGACCTGCTGCACCTCTTCAACCTTATCCGGCCAAATGATTTTGTGTACCACGTGAAACAGTCGGGTAAACCTTTTGTGTTGTCTACGGTTTATGTTGACTATTCCGAGTACGAGAAGAAAAACCGCCAGGGATTTTTCGGCTTGATGGCCAAGGTGTTGGGCAAACATAAAACGGAATACGTCAAAGTACTGGCAAGGGCCATCCTGAATGGCGAAAAGATCGTCAGTCCCCACTACTTGTTTTGGGGGCATAAAAGGTCCATGAAATGGCTGGTAAAGCAGGCAAGTTATCTTTTGCCCAATTCCTTCAGCGAAATGGCCAGGGTGGACCGGGACTTGCAAGTGAAGAAACCCTTTGCCGTGATTCCCAATGCCATTGATAAGGAAAAGTTCTGGTCGGAAAAAGATCCTTCAAAGCGCGAAGGGGTCATTTGCGTCGCCAGGATCGAAGGGTTAAAAAACCAGCTGAATTTGATCCGGGCAATGCAGGGGCTTGATATTTCCTTGTGCCTTATTGGCAAAGTATCCCCCAACCACCAGTCTTATTATGAGCAGTGTATCCAGGCTGCCGGCGCGAACGTTACTTTTCTGGACCATATTTCCCAGCAGGAGTTAAAAGAGATTTATCGCAAGGCTAAAGTGCATGTTCTGCCCAGTTGGTTTGAGACCACCGGTCTTTCCAGCCTGGAAGCCGCTTTTCTGGGTTGCAATATTGTTGTAACCAGGAAAGGCGATACGGAAGAGTACTTCGGCAATTATGCCTTCTATTGCGAGCCTGATGATATCGACTCTATAAAAAAAGCTGTTGTCCGTGCCTATGACCTCCCATATCCCGCGGAGTTCAGGGATCGGATCGAGAAGAATTATGTCTGGGAAGTAACGGCCCAAAAGACCCTTGAAGCATACAAACAGGTTATTTGATTTAATTTATTATTGGATGAAAATTGCAATTATCGGCTCCCGAGGTTATCCGTATGTTTATAGTGGTTACGAAACCTTTGTATCAGAGGTAGCGCCTCGCCTGGTGAATATGGATGTGCAGGTGCACGTTTACTGCCACAGGCAATTATTCGATGCCCGGCCAAAGGAAGTAAAAGGCATCCGCCTGCACTACATGCCCTGCATCAGGTCCAAGAGCCTCAGCCAGTGGTCCAATTCGTTTTTGAGTACCGTGCATGCCCTCTTCCAGGGGTATGATGCCATACTGTATGTCAATTCGGCCAATGGCATATTCGGCGTGCTGACCAAGCTTTTCCGGAAGAAAACGGCCATTAACGTGGATGGCCTGGAATGGCTGCGGCCCAAGTGGAAAGGGCTTGGCGCGAAAGTTTTTTACTTTACTTCCAAGATGGCGACCCGCTGGATGGACCGGATCATTACCGATGCCGAAGGCATGCGGCAGGTATACCTGGAAGAGTTTCAGACGGATTCCGCGGTTATCGCTTATGGTGCCAATGTGCGGTATTCCCGGCAGCCCGCCCTGATCGACCGGTGGAAACTGAAGCCGGAGGAATACTACCTCATTGTAGGCCGCCTGATCCCCGATAATAACGCCCTGCTGATCCTGCAGGAGTTCGCCAAATCCGATACACGCAAAAAGTTGGTCATTGTGGGCGATGTTCCTTACCAGGACGAATATGCGACCAACATTAAAAAGATTAAGGATGACCGTATCATCTTTACCGGGTATGTAAATAACCAGGATGAACTGGCGGAGTTATACCATAATTGCTTTGCCTACTTCCATGGCCACGAGTTCGGCGGCACCAATCCTACCCTGCTGAAGGCCCTGGCCTATGGCTGCGCCATCATTGCGCTGGATACCGTGTTCAGCAGGGAAGTGCTGAACCACAGCCAGTATGGCATCTACTTCACAAAAGAGGAGGGAGACCTCTGTCGCCTGATCCGCACGCTGGAAGAGGACCATAGTTCCCTGGAAACCTACAGGGAAAGATCCCGGCAACGTATAACGGAGAATTACACCTGGGAAAAGATAAGCCGTCAGTATTTTGAGTTGTTGCAGGATATGACCGCAAAAAAGAATTAACATTTGCTATACGGGCAGGCTATCGGGCTCCGGCAAGTATTTTCGGTCACGTATCAGTGATTGCTCTTGTGGTTTTTACTGGTATTCTCTTATGAAATTGCGCAGCCTTTAGCATAAGCAGCAGGGGGGAAACTTTTCCTTCAAAATAGGTCAGAGGCAGATAAAATGGAATGGTGAAATAACCTAATTTTACAACTTGTGTGTAAGTCACTGCTTTATGTACCATAACTTGATCTGCGGATGAACCCGATAACCACTTTTTCACCCCTTTGCCGGGTGTTATTTTTACGCATGGTTTTTCGTTTTACCTGATGTAACCAATGTGACCAGCACATTCCTGCATCAGATTTTTACCGCTGAACGAAAAAACCTTAACTATGCGAAAACTGCCCCTTATTTCCGTCAGAGCCCGTATCCTGTGCGATCTGCTCGCTTTGAGCCTGTGCATCCTGGCTACCCAACGGTTTCTATTTAAAGATTACGGCGGCCTGCTGGCCAATCACAATATGCTGATCCTGATGACCGGTTTGGGCTGCTGGCTTTTTTCGGCCCGCACTTCAGGATTGTACAATGATTTCCGGGAAAAGCCCTTCTCCTTCGAGTGGATCGTTTTTTTGAAGGCATTTGTTCTGTATTCGCTGCTCATTACCTGTATCCTGTTTCTTTTCTTTCACGAATATCTCTTTAGCCGCAGGCTGGTCATATTTCATTGTTCCCTTCTGTTCGTGCTGGTGCCCTTCCAAAAGTTATTCTTCCGGATGGCATTAAAAAGGCTCCGGAACAGCGACAATGTAAAGAGAAAAGTTTTGATTGTCGGTGCCGGCGATACGGGTATCCGTTTTTACCAGAAATACGTGAAGGACCTGCATTACGGTTTTGAGTTGACCGGCTTTGTGGATGACCAGAAACATCCTTCCCTGAACGGTCATTACCTGGGCAAAACAACCGAAATTGAAAAGGTGATTGCCCGCTACGACCTGGATGATATCATTGTGACCCTTCCTTCTTCTGAAGAAAACAAAATCGAGCGAATCGTTTCTATCGGGGAAAAGGAGGGAAAGCGCATCCGCATCATTCCCGACTACGAGCGTTTCGGCGGAAAAAGGCTGCGCCTTGATCAAATAGGCAGCTTCCCGGTTATTACCCTGCGGCACCTGCCCCTGGACATCAGCGATAACCGTTATTATAAGCGGCTGTTTGATATTGCTTTTTCGGTGCTCGTTATTGTTTTTATTTTTTCCTGGTTGTTTCCGCTGATTGCCCTGCTGATCAAGTGGGGCTCCAAAGGGCCGGTATTTTTTAAACAGGAGCGCTGGGGACTGAACAACAAACCCATTCTGTGTTATAAGTTCCGTTCCATGGTAGCCACCAGCACGGACGTAGACGAGAAGGGCCGCTACCGGCAGGCCACCCGCAATGACCCGAGGGTCACGCCCATCGGCCGGTTTTTACGCAAGACCAACCTGGATGAACTGCCGCAGTTTTTTAACGTGCTGCTCGGCTCTATGTCGGTAGTGGGCCCCCGCCCGCATCCGGTGCCGCTGAACCTGCAATCGAAGGATTCCGTGGATAACTATATGATGCGTCACTGGGTGAAACCCGGCATCACCGGCTGGGCCCAGGTAAAAGGTTACCGCGGGGAAACGTCCACGCCACATCTCATGCAAAAACGCGTGGAACTGGACATGTGGTACATGGAAAACTGGACGTTCCCGCTGGACCTCCAAATCATCGTGCAAACCTTGGTAAACATGGTGAAAGGGGAGGAGAATGCTTTGTAAGGGAGCGCTGCCTCTCCCTAAAATGGTTTACATGAAAAATTCGTACCTGGTTTTTGCTTTTCTGCTCCTGTTCCTGGCCACTTCCTCCTCTGCACAAACAATTCCCGTAGGCACCCCCGTTCTGGAGGAGGTCCTGCGCCGCCGGCAAATCGCCGGCGAAGGCGACAGCCTCCCTTCCTTTGCCGTGCGCCCGCTTTCGTTTCCTGTAGCTGCCTACGATACACTGCTGGCCAGCCTGGCACCACACCGCCGCAGACTCGCTCCTGTGACATTTGCAGGGGGCAGGGGCGTTGCCCGCCTGCTGCCGGTCACACTTACCCAACAATACAATTCCCACCATCCCTATGGCTGGAACGACGGATCGATGATCCCGGCCAGGGGCTACCAGAACCAGCTGTCGATGGGCGTGGCTGCCCGCCTGGGATTCGTCAGTGTGCAACTGCAGCCCGAACTGGTAGTGGCCGGGAACCGGAACTTTTCCACCTTTCCCTCCAGCCATACCGACGAAATGTGGTACAGCTACTATACCCAGGTACAAAACCGCATCGATCATCCTGAAAAATTCGGCAGCGGTTCGTACTCCAGATTATTTCCCGGCCAATCCAGTGTGCGCCTTCATGTGAAAAAGCTGTCCGCAGGCCTGTCCACTGAAAACCTGTGGTGGGGGCCGGGTATTCGGAATTCCTTGTTGATGAGCAACACGGCTCCCGGCTTTCCGCACCTGACCTTCAACACCTCCGCACCGGTGCTTTCCGCCGTGGGGGCTTTTGAATGGCAGGTCGTTTCCGGCCTTTTGGCCAACTCGGGCCTGCTGCCGGACGATACCTCCCGCAGGTATACCGGGGTCCCGCTTTACGCTCCGAAACAGGAAGAGGAGCGCTACCTGAACGGGATGATTCTTACCTGGCAGCCGAAATGGACCAAGGGCCTGTACCTGGGTTTTTCCAGGGTACTCTACCTGTACCGGTCCGATATTCAGGGTATCGGCGGTTACCTGCCCGTGGTGGCAAAATTTTTCAAGGATAACGCGGCCAACGAAGACGACCTGAAACGGGATCAGTTGCTGTCCGTATTTCTGCGGCTGGTACTTCCCAGGGACCGGGCGGAGGTGTACGCCGAATACGGGCGGAACGACCATTCCGCCAATTCGCGGGACTTGTTGCTGGAGCCGGAACACGCCCGGGGGTATATCCTGGGCGGGCGCAAGCTGTTTCCTGCCGGCAAGGGCAAGGACCTGGAATTGTTTATCGAGCTGACCCAATTACAGAATCCGCCCACGGCCCGCTTCCGCGCCGTTCCCACCTGGTATGTCCACCACCAGGTGCGCCATGGCTACACCCACCGGGGCCAGGTGCTGGGCGCGGGCATCGGGCCGGGCAGCAACAGCCAGACCATCGGGCTCAGTTGGCTCCACGGCCTCGACAGCTGGAACTTTTCGCTGGAACGGGTAGTCCGCAATAATGATCTTTACCAGTATGCCGTGGTGCCCGACCTCAGCTACGACGGCCATTGGGTGGACGTGTCGGCCAATGCCCGGAAAAACTGGGTCCGCCAAAACCTGGTCTATTCCGCCAACCTTTCCCTGGTGCGCTCCTACAACTACCAATGGCGCAACAACCACAGCCCCGCCGACGGCAAACGCGATGTCAACAACCTGCACGCCCGCTTTTCGGTTTCCTACCTTTTTTGATCCTTTTCATACTTCTTTTCCAATGTTCACCTACACCATTGCCGATTGCTTATTGTACATTGCCACTTAGCTTTGCCGCTATTATTTTAAACGCTTACATGGAAAATATTTTTGAGCAGGGCCAGGTGCTGCTGATCAACAAGCCCCTGACATGGACCTCCTTCGACGTAGTGCGCAAGGTGCGGAACCTCTCCCGCACCAAGAAAGTCGGGCATGCCGGCACGCTCGACCCGCTGGCCACCGGCCTGCTGATCGTGTGCACCGGCAAGTTTACCAAGAAGATCAACGAGTACATGGCGCAGGAAAAAGAATATACCGGCACCATCACGCTGGGCGCAACCACACCCACCTACGACAAGGAAAGCGAGCCGGAAAATTTCAAGCATTACGAGCCCTTTACCCGCGAACAGCTGGAAGAAGCGGCCCGTGTCTTTACCGGCAACATCCTGCAGGTGCCGCCCATTCATTCGGCCATTAAAAAAGAAGGCAAACGGGTGTACGAGCTGGCCCGCAAAGGCGTGGACGTCAAGCTGGAGCCCCGTCCCGTTACCATATCCGCCTTCGATATCACCGATATCTCGCTGCCCTTTATTCATTTCCGGGTGGTTTGTTCCACGGGCACCTATATCCGCAGCCTGGCCAATGATTTCGGCGCCCAATTGGGTTGCGGCGGCTACCTGAGCGCCCTTTGCCGCACCCGCATCGGCGAATTTTGGGTACAGGATGCCCACAGCATGGAGCAGGTAGAACTCCACATTAAAGAGGCGTTGGGTTCATAAGAAGTTTACAAGTTTACGAGTTTACAAGTTTACGAGTTGCTGGCGCCCGTATGGAACTCGTAAACCCGTAAACCTGTAAACTTTAAAAAGGGAGGTTCACCCCCAGCTGCAACTGCCCGTTCAGCCAGTTCCAGTGGTAAAACCATTTGTTTTGCGTGGCGGCATCGCCGGGGCTGGGGTCCTTGACCTTGTAGGCATAGTCCAGGCGGATGAGGAAAAAGCCGAAGTCCACCCGCAGGCCGGTGCCCGAGCCGATGGCCAGGTCTTTCCACAACTTATTCAGGCGGAAGGCGCCCCCGGGGAAGTCGGGGTTTTCGCGCAGGAACCAGACGTTGCCGATATCGGTGAACAGGGCGCCGTTCAGCCGCACCCCGCTGATCTCGGTCAGGTAGAACCGGTATTCGCCGTTGGCTTCCAGCTGGATGTCGCCGAAGCGGTCGGGAGCGATCTGCCGGTCGAAGGATTTGATGGCGGAGCCCGGCCCCAGCTTGCGCAGGCCCCAGGCCCGCATGCTGTTGGCGCCGCCCGCAAAATACGACCGGAAGAAGGGCAGGTAGCGGTTGAAGCGGTGCCGGCTGGAAGGGAGTTCGTAGCCTGCCCCCCCGAAGGCCCGCCAGGCAAACTCAGTACGGGGCGTCAGCTTGTGCGTTTTTCGGTATTCGGCGTCCACCTTGATGAAGCGGTACAGGTTGTTCTCCAAAAAATCCGTTTTTACCAGTCCCGGCAGCAGTCCCGACATTTCCCAGTTGAAGCGGGCCAGGCTGGTGGTGACTTTGCGTGCATGGGTAAGGGTATAGCTGGCCAGGGCCGAGGTGATCAGGCCGTTATTGAAAATAAAGTTGTAGGAAGCGTTTTCGGCAATCAGCTTTTCCAGGTCCTCCCGGCGGTTTAAAAACGAGTATTCGATATTGGGCAGGCGGATCTCGAGCAGCTTGTTACGCCAGTTGAACTTATAGCCCCAGGAGGTATTGAAGGAGGTGAGGTTCAGGAACCGTACGCGGTCGTAGTTGTTGACGTTGAAGGCAAAGACGGTATTGAAGTTATCCTTCAGGCGGTCGGGAATAAACGGCAGTTCGGGCACCAGCCGGGGAAAGTTAAAGGTATGGCCGACGGTGACCTGCTGGCTCTGGATCAGCTCGTCGGAGGCGTTCAGTTCGATGCCGTAGCGGAAGTTGCTGGCGGCCTGGTTGGCGCGGCGGGCGAAGTTGCGGTTTTGCAGGCTGAGGTTCACGCCCAGGCCCAGCAGGTTGCCGGAATTAATGAAGTCGTTCCAGTTTCGGCTGCCTTCGAGGTTGGAGGTGAACAGGTATTTGCGGGCGGGGGTGAGCTTGATGACAAAGTCTACCGAATCGGTGCCGGGCCGTGGTACCTGTTCGATGTTGGCCAGCCGCCAGGCCTGCAGCGAATTGAAGCGGCTGAGGGTTTGCAGGTAGCGCCGCTGGCTGTAGCGGGCGCCCCGCCGCAGGTAAATATTTTCGGTGAGGGTGCCGGGGGTGAACAGGTTGCGGTTCGACACGATCTTGTAGCCGTTTTTATAGGTAACGGTGGGCTGGTAAAAAGCCGAATCCAGGCTCCAGTCGGGGTAGACCGTCACATTGCCCACATGGTAGCGCACCAGGTGCACCGAGTCGGCATCCGGGCGCAGGCGCACCTCCAGGTCGGCGGTGGGGTTCTCGCGGCGGCGCTGCAGCTCCTGCAGCTGGTTGGCCTGTTCAAAGGGGTCCAGGGTCGGGCGCAGCAGGGCCAGGCCCACCGTGTCCCAGACGGCCACCAGGTCCTCGCGGGAAAAGCGCAGGTAGCCCGAATTGCGGTACACGTCCGTCAGGCGGTTCAGCTCGGTGGAGATCAGCCCCTTGGCAAAGGGCTCGCCCCGCTTCAGCAGGGCGTCGGCCATGGCGGCATCGGTCACCTTTTGCAGCGAGTCGTCGCCAAATATTTGCAGCACCGTATCGCCGCTGGCAGCCAGCACCAGGGTGTCCCTGCCGAGGCGGTAGGCCACCGAGTCCAGCTTGATCAGCCTGCCCGGGATGGTGTTGAAGTTCAGCGTCACGCGGTGCTGGTCGCCCCGCACCCGCAGGCTGGTATCGTAGGTGATGGTATCGCGGTAATAGCCCAGCGAATTCAGCAGGGCATGCAAAAAGATCACCGACCGGGTGGCATGGGCGCTGTCCCAGACGGGCGGCTTCACCAGCTCGGTATAAAAGAAGCGGGGGTATTTGCGCCAGCCCACCAGCTTTTCCACTTTATTCAACTGCAGGCTGTCGTGCAGCTGCTGCTGCAACTGGTTTACCAGTTGTTTCCTTTCATCGGTGTTAAATTTGCCTTTTACGTTAATATTGACCTCGTAAACGAACGGCCGGCGCACCGGGTAGTTTTTTACGATGGTACAGGAAGAAAGGAGCAGGAGCAGAACGGCGAACAAAATGATGGTGAATTGCCTGTATGAAGTTGCCGCAAGATTAAACATATAGATAAAGCCCCGACTATGCTGAGTAAAAATGAGGTTAAAGATATTCAAAGTTTACGCCACAAAAAGCAACGCGATGAAGGTAAGGTTTTTATAGCCGAAGGGCCCAAGATCGTATCCGAACTGCTGGGGCTGATGCCCGAGGGCGTGGAGGCCATTTACGGCCTGGAAGAATGGGTGCAGGAGCACGAGGGCCTGCTGCGCCACCTGCCGGTCCGCACCATTTCCGCTGCGGAACTGGTGCGCATCTCGCAGCTGCAGACGCCCCACGCCGTGCTGGGCGTTTTCCGGCAGTTGCCCGTGCATGCGCCCGATCCCCAAAAACAATTCTGCCTGTACCTCGACGCCATCCAGGACCCGGGGAATTTCGGCACCATCATCCGCATCGCCGACTGGTTCGGCATCCGCGACATCGTCTGCAGCGAGGGCTGCGCCGACCGCTACAACCCCAAGGTGGTACAGTCCACCATGGCCTCCATCGCCCGGGTAAACGTTTTTGCGGATGCCGACGGCCGGTGGCTGTACCGCCAGCAGGCGCCCGTCTATGCCGCCACGCTGCACGGCCGGCCGCTCTACGAGCTGCCCAAAGCCGCCAACGGCGTCCTGATCATCGGCAACGAGTCCAAAGGCATCCACCCCGACCTGCAACAGCTCGCCAGCCAGCACGTCACCATCCCCCGGAAAGGGGAGGCCGAATCGCTCAATGCGGCGGTAGCCACCGGTATTATATTGTCACATTTGTTAGGTTGAGCGTTTACGGGTTTACAAGTTTACGAGTTCCTGGCGGGCGCAAGCAACTCGTAAGCCCGTAAACTTCTATCTAAAGTGAATCGCCTTAACGGGTTGCACATTCCGCACAATCAGCGAGGGGATCAGCAGTACTAAAAAGGAGACGGTCATGGTGCCGGCGGCGACGGCCACCACCTGCCACCATTTGACCTTGACGGCGGCGGTGGACATGTAGTAGGCGTCCTCGTCGAGGCGGATAAAGCCCGTTTGCTGTTGCACCCACAGCAGGCCCAGGCCCAGGGCCGTGCCGATCAGGATGCCGGTAAAGGTGATGAGGGCCGAGTGGTGCAGAAAAACCTTTTGGACGGCCCAGTTGGTGGCGCCCAGGGCTTTGAGGATGCCGATCATGCGGAACCGCTCCAGCACCAGGATGATGAGGCAGGTGATCAGGTTGATGGCGGCGATCACCACCATGATGGTGATGAGGATGCCCTGGTTGGTATTCTGGATCTGCAGCCAGTCGAAGATGTTGGGGTAAATTTCCTTGATGGTTTTGGTTTCCCACAGCAGTGGGAACAGCACATGCTCGTAGATGGCCCCGCTGACCGCTCCCATCTGTTCATAGTCGTGCAGGAAGATCTCGTAGCCGCCGATCTCGTCGGCCTCCCAGCCGTTCAGCCGCTGGATCAGGCGCAGGTCGCCGATGGCAAAAGTCTTGTCGTATTCTTCGATGCCCGTTTTGTAAATGCCCGTGACGGTCAGCTTGTCGGGCCGCAGCGAGCCGTCGGGGCGCACAAAATAAATAAGGATGCGGTCGTCCACCTTCAGCTGGAGCTGTTTGGCAGTGTAGGCCGAGATGACGATCTCGCGGCTGTAGGAGGGGCCGCCGAAGCGGATCCACCGCCCCTGCTGCAGGAAGCCGGAGAGGTGGTTGAAGTCGTAGGTGGAGTCCAGTCCTTTCAGCAGCACGCCTTCCATGTCCTCGGCGGTTTTGAGGATGGCATACTTGGTGGCAAAGGGGTGAACGGACTCTACTTGTGGAAAGCGGGCGATGTTGTGCACCAGCGAGTCGTTCTTTTCGATGGGCTGCTCCTCGGCGATGTTGGCCTTCATGGGCTGGCGGTACTGGATGCGCACGTGTCCCCAGAAGCTGAACACCTTCTGGCTGACGGTCTCCTGGAAGCCGTTGACAAAGGACAGCGTGACGATCATGACCATGACGCTGATGACCGTTGCCGCTACGGACAGCCGGATAATGAACCGCGAAAACGATTTTTGCTGGTTAAAGGCAATACGCCGCGCTATGAAGGAGGAAATGTTCACCGATTATGGGTTAGAGGCTTCAAATGTAATAGGCAATGGGCAATAAGCAATAAGCAAGGTGCGGAGGCGTTGGCAGAACCTGGGGCGGGCATTGCAAAAAATTGCAACCCCTGGGGGTTGTCCCGCGTCATTCCTTAATTTTAGCGGGCGACCTGTATCTTCAGACCTAACCAGTAATACCATATGACTCAAAAGTTCTTTTTCCTCTTTTTATTGTGCTGCTCCCGGATTTTATATGCCCAGCAGGCCGAAAGGATCTATGACGAGGACATCCATTCCATCAAGCTGTATAAGAATGGCGACCAGGCCACCTTCCCGGCCCTGACCCTGAATACCAGCGATGTGCTGGAGCTGCATTTCGACGACCTGGAAGGCGACGTGAAAAATTATTACTATTCCTTCCAGTTGTGCAATGCCGACTGGACGCCCAGCATGCTGCGCACCTTCGAATACACCAGGGGCTTCCAGAACGTGCGCATCACCACCTACCGCAATTCCTCCATCGCCTTTACCCGCTACACCCACTACCAGGCGGTGGTGCCCGACCGCAACTCGGCGCCCATCCGCTCGGGCAATTACCTGCTGAAAGTGTTCCTCAATGGCGATACGTCGCAACTGGTCTTCACCAAGCGCTTCGTGGTGGTGGAAAACAAGGCGGCGGTCTCCGCCGTCATCCAGCAGCCCTTCAACTCCCGCATGCAATCCTCGCAGAAGCTGCAGGTAACGGTCCGGACCGATTCGCGGGTGCAGAACCTCAGTCCCAATGACCTGAAAGTGGTGGTGCTGCAAAACAACAACTGGCAGACCGCCCTCTACATGGAGCGCCCCACCATCTACCGGGGGAATTATTATGAGTACAACGACGAGGCGGTGACCGTGCTGCCGGCGGGCAAGGAGTTCCGCTGGATCGACCTGCGCAGCTTCCGCCTCAAAAGCGACCGCATGCTCGACCTGCAGGCCCGCGGCAACAACACCCTGGTGACCGTAAAGCCCGATGGGCAGCGGACCGACCAGGCCTATGTGTATTACCGCGACCTGAATGGCAGCTATACCATCGAGGCCCTCGAAAGCATCAACCCCTTCTGGCAGGGCGACTATGCCACGGTGCAGTTCAGCTACTTCCCGCCGGGCAACCGCCCCTTCGAAGGCCGCGACCTGTACCTGTTTGGCGAGCTGACGCGGTACGCCCAGGATACCTCGGGCCGCATGAACTTCAATGCCGACCGCGGCGCTTACGAAAAAACGCTCTTCCTCAAACAGGGTTACTACAATTACAACTACGTCACCCTGCCCTCCAACGGCAAAAAAGGCTTTCCCGATTTCAGCCAGACCGAAGGCAATTACTGGGGCACCGAAAACAATTATACCGTCCTGGTCTATTTCCGTCCCTTCGGCGCCCGTGCCGACGAACTGCTTGCGTTTACGACGGTCAATTCTATTTTAAACCGACAAGGTTTTTAGAGAGTTTACGAGCTTACGAGTTCCTTACGGGCGTCGGCCAACTCGTAAACCCGTAAACTCCTTAACAATTACCGGCAAGAAAATTTTTTAAAATTTTTCTTGCCGGTAATTGTTAAGCTCCTATATTTGCACCCGGCAGGTCTTACACGACCAGCTCCTGCTGAACCCCCCAGGATCGGAAGATAGCAAGGGTAGGTGGTTGTAGCGGTGCGATGTAAGTAGCCTGCCTTTTTTTCTTTTCTTCTATGCTCCTTACGGGGCTTTTTTTATGCCCCTGCACCACTTCTATTTCTTTTATATTTGTACACCTAACAAATTTTTATAACAATCAATTCCCGCAACGGGCTCAACACTTATGAAATTCTTTATTGACACCGCCAACCTGGCGCAGATCAGGGAAGCGCATGCCCTGGGCATTTTGGACGGAGTAACCACCAACCCCTCGCTGATGGCCAAAGAAGGCATCAAGGGCGAAGAAGCCATCAACCAGCATTAC